>CAZRJG010000032.1:0-7813 GCA_964600365.1 uncultured Acidimicrobiia bacterium | reverse complement strand
CGACTCGATCCCTATCGACGGCCGTCCCACCGACCTCCCCACGTTTGCGGCGCTGGGTCGCGAAGGGGTGCGCCTGCTCCTCTCCGACTCGACGAATGCCGAGCAACCGGGATTCGTTCCGTCGGAGTCGTCGCTCGGCCAGGAGATCGAGGACATCGTCCACAGGGCGAAGGGAAGGGTCGTCGCTGCCTGCTTCGCCTCGCACATCCACCGCGTCCAGCAGATCGCCTGGGCAGGCATCGCCGACGGCCGCAAGATCGCCTTCTTCGGTCGGTCCATGCACCGGATCTCCGATGTCGGGCGGCGGTTCGGCGCGCTCGACATCCCCGAGGATTCACTCGTGGAGGTCGAGCAGCTCCTCGAGCTCCCGGAGGACCAGCAGATGCTCATCACCACCGGGAGCCAGGGCGAGCCGTTCGCCGCGATGTCGCTCATGGCCTCGGGCCGCCACCGGGTGGTGACGTTGTCCGAGGAGGACACGATCCTCATCTCCGCAACGCCGATCCCCGGCAATGAGCGGGCAGTGAGTCGGGTGATCAGCCAGCTCCATCGCGTCGGATGCCGGGTGTACCACGGGCGCAACTCGCACGTGCATGTCTCCGGCCATGGGAGCCAGGACGAGCTCAAGACGTTCATGAACGTGATCCGGCCCAAGGCGTTCGTCCCGATCCACGGCGAGTACCGCCACCTGCGCGCCCATGCCGACCTCGCGAAGCAGATGCGCATCCCGACCGTCGAGGTGTGCGAGGACGGCGATGCAATCGAACTCGACGGGGATACGACTCGCCGGATCGAGCGTGCCGTCAAGGCGCCCTACATCTACTTCGACTCCGGTGCCGACATCGAGGGGTCCGTCCTGCGGGCCCGGGGGAAGCTCGCCGACGACGGAGTGGTGGTCGTGACCGTTGGCGTGGACCTCTCGGGGAACAAGGTGATCCTCGGTCCCGATGTCGACCTCCACGGCGTGGGGGGCGACCTCGACGCCCTCTCCAAGAAGATCGCCGACGCAGTTCGCACCGAGATCGAGGGGCGGAGCGGCAAGAAGCCCTCCCTCAAGCAACTCCAGGAGATGACCCGCCAGACGACGCGTCGCGTCATTCGCGACGAAACGGGCACGAGCCGCAAGCCGGTGGTGATCCCCGCAGTGCTCGAGGTGTAGGGGAGGCCCAGAGTTCGCGCGATCAGCGCGAGGAGTCGCGCGGTAAGTGATTGGTGCGGCGCGGGTCGCCCGGTACACTCGACCTACATGGCGAAACGAGCTGTGTCCCGCTCTGGGGCGAAACGGGCGGCACGGGGCTCGAAGAAGACCAAACCGTTGGGCATCCGCGGCTGGATCGGTGAGATACCGGCCCGCATCCGACACCGCCTCGGTCGTCAGGCAGACGACGTGTGGGGCGCCCTCCTCTGCGTGATCGCAGTCCTCATCGTGCTCTCGTTCGCCGGCCAGGCGGGCCCTGTCGGCAGGGCCATCGTTGCCGCACTCGGCTTCCTGTTCGGCCTCTGGGCCTACCTCATCCCCGTCTTCGTCGGCGGGATCGGCGTCGCCCTCATCGTGGGGCGGCCCCGCAAGGACCACGCCCGCACCGCATGGGGGCTCGGGATTGCGTTCGTCGCCTCCCAGTCGCTCTTCCACCTGCTCACCGGACCCGTGAGCTTCTACCAACTCATGCAGGGCCGTGACCTGTTCACCCTCGAGGCACGGACGTTCCAAGAAGTGCTCTCCGATCTCGGAGGCGCAGTCGGGTCGCTGATCAGCCTGCCGCTCCATCGCCTCATCGGCTCCTGGGGTGCCGGCATCATCCTCGGTGCCCTCGTCGTCTCCGGTGTGCTCGTCGCCGCCCAGACGACCTACCGCCAGTTCTTCATCGCCCTGCGCGACATCGCCGTTGCCCTCGGGGCCTGGGCCCGTTCGGTCCGGGTGCCGATGCCGCGCCCGCCCCAGCGCCCCCACCGTCCTGTCATCGTGGAGCACGGGCCGGTCGAGCAGCGCCCTGCCCGGGCCGCCCGACCGGGCAAGCCGAAGCCCAAGGACACGAGGCCGGAGCCCGAGCTGCCCGTTGTGGAGGAGGTGGCGATCCCGCCCGTCACCTCTGATGCGAAGTACCAGCGCCCTCCGCTCGACCTGCTCCCGCTCGGGGCCGGCGTCGAGCAGAACCGTCGTTCACTCGAGGAGACGGCCGACGCCCTCGAGGAGACACTCCGGCACCACGGCGTGGACGCCTCGCTCACGAAGATCGTCCCCGGGCCGACGGTGACTCGCTACGAGATCGAACTCGCCCCTGGTGTCAAGGTCAATCGCGTCACGAACCTCGCCCATGACATCGCCTATGCCCTCGCAACCCCCGATGTGCGACTCCTCGCCCCCATCCCCGGCAAGTCGGCGATCGGCGTCGAGGTGCCGAACAAGAAGCGCCGGCTCGTCCTCCTCGGTGACGTGCTGCGCTCGAAGGAGGCCGAAGACGCCCGTCACCCTCTCGAGGTGGCGCTTGGCATGGATATCTCCGGTCGCCCGCTCCTGCTCAACCTCGCGGAGCTCCCCCACGTGCTCATCGCGGGCGCGACGGGTGCCGGGAAGTCCTCGTGCATCAACTCCATCGTGACGTCGCTGCTCATGCGCACCCACCCCGAGGACGTGCGACTCATCATGGTGGACCCCAAGCGGGTGGAGCTCGGCCAGTACAACGGTGTGCCCCACCTCCTCACGAAGGTCATCACCAACCCGCGCAAGGCCGCTGATGCCCTCAAGTGGACCGTCGAGGAGATGGATCGTCGCTACGACCTCCTCGCCGATGCCGGCGTGCGCGACATCGTCGGCTACCGCCAGAAGCTCGAGGAGGGCGGTCTCGACCCGGAGGGATTCGACCGCTTCCCCTACCTCGTGGTCCTCATCGACGAGTTGAACGACCTCATGATGGTTGCGGGTCGTGAGGTGGAGGACTCCATCGTCCGCATCGCCCAGATGGCCCGAGCCGTCGGGATCCACCTCGTGATCGCCACGCAGCGTCCTTCGGTGAACGTCATCACGGGTGTGATCAAGGCGAACGTGCCGAGCCGACTCGCCTTCTCGGTTGCCTCGCAGACCGACTCCCGCGTGATCCTGGACTCCTCGGGTGCCGAGAAGCTCATCGGCATGGGCGACATGCTCGTGGTCACCGCAAAGGAACCCCGCCCTCGCCGCATCCAGGGAGCCTGGGTCGAGGAATCCGAGGTACACCGCGTCGTCGAGTGGGTGAAGGCCCAGCGCGAAACCCGCTACCAGGACGCCGTCATCGAGGCGAGCGCAGAGGCGCAACGGGTGGCGGCTGCCGAGGAGGATGACGAGGACGATGCCCTGGTCCGGCAGGCGATCGAACTCGTCGTGACGTCCCAGCTCGGGTCGACATCGATGCTTCAGCGGAAGCTCCGCATCGGCTTTGCCCGCGCGGGCCGAGTGATGGACATCCTCGAGTCGCGCGGCGTGGTCGGACCCTCGCTCGGGTCGAAGGCCCGCGAGGTGCTCTGGAGCGTCGAGGACCTCGCCGAGGTCTGACCGGGACCGGGGCAGATGGTCCCCTAACCTTCCGCCGATGGATCAGATCCTCACGCCCGAGGGCGAGCTGCTACGGGATGCCCCCATCAGGGACGACCTCATCAAGCGGCTCTACCGGGCCATGGTCTTCGCCCGGCAATACGACCACAAGAGTGTCTCCCTGCAGCGACAGGGCCGGCTCGCTACCTATGCACCATTCGAAGGCCAGGAAGCCGCCCAGATCGGGGCTGCGGCCGCCCTCCACCCCGACGACTGGCTCGTCGCCACCTACCGGGACGCCGCAGCGATGTGGGCGCACGGCTATCCGATGGACCTCCTCTACCTCGGACGCACCGGCGACGAGCGCGGCGGCGCGCCCCCCGAGGACGTGCCGTGCACGCCGCCGTCGATCACCGTCGGCGGCCACATGATCCATGCCGTCGGGATCGCCTGGGCGGCGAAGCTGCAGGGGAGACGCACCGTGGCGCTCACGATGTTCGGCGACGGGGCGACGAGCGAGGGCGACTTCCACGAAGCGATGAACTTCGCAGCCGTGTTCGAGACGCCGACGGTCTTCCTCTGCCAGAACAACGGCTACGCCATCAGTCTCCCCGTCGCGGAGCAGACGAAGGCCGAGCGGATCGCCGACAAGGCGGTGGGGTACGGGATGCGCGGCGAGACCATCGATGGCAACGACCTGCTCGTCGTGTACGAGCGGGTCCTCGCAGCGGTCAATCGGGCGCGCTCGGGCGAAGGGCCGACGCTCATCGAGGCCGTGACCTACCGGATGGGCCCCCACACGACCAACGACGATCCGGGTCGGTACCGCACGCCTGCTGAGGAAGCCGAGGCGCGTGCGCGAGATCCCCTCGAACGGGTGCGCCGCTACCTCGACGGCAAGGGAGCGTGGTCTGAGGACTGGGAGGCGCAGGTGCGCGCCGAGGCGGCTTCGGCGGCCGATGAGGCGATCGCCGCCGCAGAGGCCGTGCCCGTCCCGACACCCGAGGACCTCTTCGGGGCTGTCTTCGCCGAGCAGTCGCCGCACCTCCGCGAGCAGCAGGGGTGGGCCTCTTCATGAGCGAGCGCACCCTTGCCCAGGCGCTCACGGAGGCGCACGCACAGGCGCTCGCAGCAGACGAGCGGGTGGTCGTGCTCGGGGAGGACGTCGGTCGCAACGGTGGCGTGTTCCGGATCACCGACGGCTTGCTCGACCGGTTCGGCGCCGATCGGGTCATCGATGCCCCCGTCGCCGAGTCAGGGATCGTCGGGGCTGCGTTCGGGATGGCGGTCGCCGGGCTCCGTCCGATCGCAGAGATCCAGTTCATGGGGTTCTCGACCCCCGCCTACGACCAGGTGGTGAACCACGTCGCTCGGATCCGCCACCGCAGCCGCCACCGCTTCACCGCCCCGATGGTCATCCGGATCCCCTACGGGGGTGGCTTCGGAGCGGCGGAGCACCATTCGGAGTCGTGGGAGGCGATCTACGCACACACGCCCGGACTCAAGGTCGTGACGCCGTCCACCCCCTCGGATGCAAAGGGCCTGTTGCTCGCTGCGGTCGAGGACCCAGACCCGGTGGTGTTCCTCGAACCGATCCGGCTGTACCGCTCCGTGAAGGAGGACGTGGACGAGGCTCCGTTCACGACGCCGATAGGCACCGCCGCGGTTCGTCGGTCGGGAACCGACGTCACCCTCATCTCCTGGGGGGCCATGACCAAGGAGACGCGGGCCGCTGCAGATGCGCTCGCCGCGCAGGGTGTGGATGCCGAGGTGGTCGACGTGCGGTCACTCGTCCCGCTGGACACCGACACCATCCTCGGGTCCGTCGAACGGACGGGAAGGGCGGTCATCGTCCACGAGGCGCCGAAGACTGCGGGGTTCGGCGCGGAGTTGTCGGCGCTCATCTCCGAACGCTGCCTCTATTCGCTCCTCGCCCCCGTCCGACGGGTGACCGGCTGGGACACCGTGTTCCCCCTCAAGCGAGGTGAGCACCTCTACCTCCCCTCGGTCGAGCGGATCGTCGGGGCGGTGCGGTCCACGATGGAGGGTTGACCGATGGCGACCATCTTCCGGCTCCCCGACATCGGCGAGGGCCTCACGGAGGCCGAGATCGTCCTCTGGCACGCCGACGTCGGCGATGAGGTCGTGGCTGACCGCCCGCTGGTGACCGTCGAGACCGACAAGACACAGGCCGACCTCCCGGCTCCGGTCACCGGCACGCTGCTCCACCGTGGCGCCCCCGATGGCGCCACCCTCGAGGTGGGCGCCGTCCTCGCGGTGATCGGCGCGCCGGGGGAGGCATGGCGAGAGCACGACCCGGACGAGGACTGGGGCCTCGTGGCAGCGCCCGAGCCCGACGTGGAACCGCTTCGGCACGCGACGTCGGTCGGAGCGCCACTCGCCCTGCCACTCGTGCGTCGCCTCGCAAAGGAGCTCGGGGTCGACCTCAGCACCCTCGAGGGTTCAGGGCCGGACGGGCGCATCACCCGTGACGACGTGCAGCGAGCTGCCGAGGCACCTCCTGAGCGTCCGCCGCTGGTGGGCACGCTCGACGAGGTCGCCGAGGACCTCTCCGCTCCTTCGCCCGGCCCAGGGCGTGCACCGGTCGGGGCGACGCCTCCAGCCGACGTCGCCCCTTGGGGCGAGGACCGCCGGGTTCGGCTCTCGGCCACCCGGAGGGCGATCGCCGACCACATGCAACGCTCGTGGAGCGAGATCCCGCACGTGACGACCTTCGCTGAGTTCGACGCCACCCGGCTGCTCGACGTCCGGAGGGCGTTGTCGGCTCGGCATGGCGTGCCGATCCCGCTCGACGCGCTCATCGCGAAGGCGGTCATCCCGGCCCTGCGGGCCCATCCCGAGTGCAATGCCACGCTCGACGGCGACGACCTCGTGCTCCACGGCGCCGTGGACATCGGCATCGCGATGGACTCGGACGATGGACTGCTGGTGGCGGTCGCCCGTGACGCGGCGAGTCGTTCCCTGCTCGAGTTGGCCGCCGAGGTCGTGGGCTTGGCCGAACGGGCCACGCAGCGGGCGCTGGGTCGCCAGGAGATGACGGGCGCAACGTTCACGGTCTCGAATATCGGAGCGGTCGGTGGTGGGCACGGCACGCCGATCGTCCCCCACGGCACGACGGCGATCCTCAGTGTCGGCCGGGCCGTGGAGCGGCCGGTGGTCGTGCACGGCGAACTCGCGGTGGGGACGGTGGCTCCGCTCTCGCTGTCCTACGACCATCGGGTGATCGACGGCGCCAAGGGCAGACGCTTCCTCGGTCTCGTCGTGGAGAACCTGGAAGAACCGGCGCTCTTCCTTGCGTAGCGCGCTCCTCGTGTTCGCAGTGGTGCTTGGGGGCTGCGCGTCCGCCCCGGCGTCCACGTCCACCGAGCAGGCACCGCCCGCACCCTCCGTGCCGGAGACGACCACCTCGACAGCGCCAGCAACGACGACGAGCTCGCTCGCCGTCGATCCCCCTCCTACCGTGGTCGGGGGAGTTGGCCTCTCGGGGGTCACGGGGGCGGACGGGAGGACCGTTGCCGTGCTCACCGTGCTACCGGAGGGATTCACGGTCGGCGACACCGCGCCGGTCGTGGTGGCCTTCCCGCCCGGTGACCAGTCGCTCGACACCGCGACCGCGGTGGTGGATGGCATGTACAAGGAGGAGGCGATTGCCCGAGGCTGGGTCGTGGTCAGTCCCGTGGCGCCCGATGGCGTGTCGTTCTGGCGGGGGAGTGAGGTCCACGTCGGGCCGATACTCGACTGGATCGAAACGTGGGTGGGCCCCGAAGGAGGGCGGTTCCACCTGCTCGGTGTATCGAACGGCGGCGTGTCGGTGTTCGCCGCCGCGGCGCTCCACGAGGGTCGCTTCGCCTCCCTCGTCGCATTCCCCGGCTACCCGCGGGGCGAGAGCGAGGTGGAGGCCGTGGTGGACATCCCGGTTCGGCTCTTCGTCGGCGGGGCCGACGAACCCTGGATCGAGCCGATGGAGTCCTTCGCCGCGGACCTGGCATCCCGTGGTGGCGACGTCACCCTCGAGGTGGTACCCGATGCGCCCCACTTCATTCCCCAACTCGCCGACGGCGTGGTGCTCTTCGACCTGCTGGACGGTCTCCGGCCCTGAGCGCGGGTACGGTGGCGGCCCCGCCACCGGAGTGCCACCCATGCGAGCAGTCCTCTGCACCGAATTCGGCGAGCCCGAGTCGCTCATCGTCGCAGACGTCCCCGATCCAGTCCCGGGGCCCGGCGAGGTGTGCGTCGATGTTGCCGCAGCAGGCGTCAACTACCCCGACACCCTCACGATCCGCG
>CAZRJG010000031.1:0-24144 GCA_964600365.1 uncultured Acidimicrobiia bacterium | reverse complement strand
TGGTTAGCTACGTTCGGAAGGGATAAGCGCTGAAGGCATCTAAGTGCGAAGCCTCCTTCGAGATGAGATCTCCCACCGGGTTAACCGGGTAAGGCCCCTGATAGATGATCAGGTTGATAGGCCGGAAGTGGAAGCGTGGCAACACGTTCAGAGCTGACCGGTACTAATCGGCCGAGGGCTTGGACTTCAACAAGCTAAGAATTCAAAGTGGTAGTGCTCACTATGGAGTGCTCGGAGTGCCGAGCACACATGATTTGCCTGGTGGCGATAGCGGCGGAGTCATACCCGTTCCCATTCCGAACACGGAAGTCAAGCCTGCCAGCGCCGATGGTACTTGGGGGGCGACCCCCTGGGAGAGTAGGTCACCGCCAGGCATCATTGTGAGAAGAGGCCGCCCCGAGGGGCGGCCTCTTTCGCGTATGAGGAGAAGAACGTGGCAGAGAACAATCGACGGGGCGGAAATCGTCCCCATGGCGGAGACCGCCGAGGCGGAGATCGACAGGGCGGTGAGCGCCGTGGTGGTGATCGTCAGGGCGGAGGCCGTCAGGGCGGAGATCGACAGGGTGGTCGTGGCCGACCGCCGCAGGTGAACGGCGGCGAGGGTCGCCCGACGCGGGGCGCCATCACGGTTGGCGACGAGCCGGGTGCAGAGTTGCCGAAGTGGATCCGCGACGAGGTCCGGCTCTCCACGGCGAAGGAGCGAGTCCAACCGACGCTTGCACTGCTCCAGGATGCCGCCTACGGGTTTGCTGCCGGCAAGTACCGGCAGATCGCCCCGAAGCTCGAAGAAGCGAAGAAGCTCTCCTCCCGGGCGGCCACGATCCGCGAACTCCTCGCCCTCACGTACTACCGCATGGAGCAGTGGGAGGAGGCGCTCAGGGAAGCGCGGGCTTTCCGGCGGCTGGCCGGCGAGACGACCCACATGGCGATCGAGCTCGACTGTCTCCGCGCCCTCGGGCGACGTGAGGACGTCGACAAGACGTGGGCCTTGCTCCGGGAACTCGGTGCCGAGGGCCAGGCGAAGTCCGAGGCAAAGGTTGTCTATGCCGCCTTCCTCCTCGAGGAGGGCGAGGCGGCCAGGGCCTGGAGAGTCGTCCAGCCCGGACGCGTGCGGGCCGACGCGCCCGAGCACGTGGTTCGTGAGTGGTACGTGGCAGCGCGTGCTGCCGCGGCGATCGGTGACTCGGCAACCGCCCTCCAGCTCGCACAGGCCATCGAGAAGCATGACGTGGCCTTCCCGGGGCTCGAGGAGCTGTACGACGAGATCGGCTGAGCCCCGGGCCTAGGCGGCGGGCTCCTCCTCCCGCCTGACCTGCACCTGGGCCGCCAGGAGCTCGAGCCTCGAGCGGCGGCCCTGGTCGGTCGCCCAGAACCGACGTTGGACGGTGCCGGAGACCCACACCCGGTCCCCGATGGCGACGTCTGCATCCCAGACGGCGTCCGGGGGATCCCAGTAGGCGACGGGGAGGACGTCGACCCGTCGATGGGGAACGTCATGGCGCACGGCAACGAGGAGGCGGAGCAGCCGCGCGCCCGATGCGAACTGCCTCCGTTCGGGATCCGCTGCGATCCTGCCAGCGAGTACGACGAGGTTCAGGTCCATGGTGCTCCCCCTGTGTGAGCCGATGGGGAAGGCGGGACACCCCGAAACGTATATCCCCGGTGTGACACGCCGGGTGTGCGGTACCGGCGCCTCGTTCCCTACCCTGCTCCGACCATGCGGATTGCCGTTGCCGGAGCCAACCAACTCACCGCCGACGCGGCCGCCGCCGTGGGAGCCGACGGCGGAAGTGCCGTCGATGCCTGCGTGGCCGGTGCGCTCGTCGCCATGCTGACCGAGGTCGGGGTGTGTGCGCTCGGCGCGGGGGGATTCGTGACGGTGTGGCCCGCCGACGGGAATCCCGTGACGATCGATGGCTACATGGAGATGCCCGGACGTGGGCTCCCCGAGGATGCCTTCGGCAACGGGGGCCAGCGGGTCTCCATGGAGTACGGAGGTGGCCTCGAGACGATCATCGGCCCCGGTTCGGTTGCGACGCCCGGCGGTCTGGCAGCCCTGGCCAAGGCGATCGACCTGTTCGGGTCGGCCCCGTGGTCTGCAGTGGTGGACCCGGTGCGGGACGTTGCCGCTGCCGGCTTCCCCATGTCCGGGGCATCCGACTTCTACTTCGACTTCGCCGCGGAGACGGTGTTCAGCGTCGACCCTCGTTCCCGGGCGATCGTCATCACCCCGGACGGCGATCGCGTCCGACGTGGTGACACGATCCTGGTCCCGGACCTCCCGGGCACCCTCGAGGCGCTCGCCGACGAGGGAGCGGACCTCTTCTACCGCGGTGAACTGGGAGCGATGATCTCCGATCACCTCCTCGCGAATGGCGGCATCCTCACGCGTCGGGACCTCGCCGAGTACGAGGCGAGGCTCCGCGAGCCCATCCACACGCTGTTCGATGGATGGGAGGTTGCCACCAATCCGGCCCCCGCCATTGGGGGAGCGGCGATGACGGCGATGCTCCGGCTTGCCGGCCCCCGGTGCTTCGACCTCACCGACGCCGAGCACGTGGATCGGGCGATCGCTGCGCAGCGCGCCGTCATGACCTTCCGTCGCGGCCACCTCGACGGAGCGGATCACCCCGATGTCGACCGCCTCCTCGCGTTGAGCGCTGCGGGGTCGTGGGATGCCCTCATGGGCTCGCCGTCGACCATCCATGTCTCTGCCGTGGACGCAGCCGGATCGGCGTGCTCGATCACGATGTCGGCCGGCTACGGGAGTGGCGTGATCGCCCCGGGCACCGGGATTTGGCTGAACAACTCCCTCGGGGAGATCGAACTCAATGCTGCCGGGTACCACGCACAGGAGCCCGGCACCCGACTCGTGTCGAACATGGCCCCCACGATCGCCCGCGACGGCTCCGGGGACGTCCTCGCCATCGGGACCCCGGGGGCCGATCGCATCACCACCGCGCTCCAATTGACGCTCCTCGGCTACCTCCATGGCGGCCACGCGCTGGAGGAGGCCGTTGCCGCCCCCCGTCTCCACGTCGAACTCGATGAGGAGGACACCTATCGCGTCGCCCATGAGCCCGGCGTGGCTGTCTCCGACCTACACGACGCCCGGCCCTTCGATGCGCTGAACATGTACTTCGGGGGCGTTGCGGCCACCGTCCGCCGAGCCGATGGCAGCCTCGTCGCGGCTGCCGATCCGCGGCGCGACGGCGGCATCTCGGTGGTCTGAGAAGGCCCGTCACACGGATCGCCGCGACGTGTACGCTCGGCTCCGCAGGACGATTCACGGAGGTGGTGGTATGCCGTGGGTCTGGTCGGATGACGTCGCTGCACGGTTGGTGGAAGCCGGGTTGGTGGACCCGGATGCGCTCACGATGCGCGTTTCCCCGCCCGTGGCGCGTGCCGTGGATGACCCTGATGACCTGGCCGGACTCGGCCGGATGTTCTTCGAAGTGGAGGTGGAAGGAGCAGCATGATGGACGAGGTCCGCAGGGTGCTCTCGTCGCCGCGATGGCTCGTGCTCGCCATCGTGATGGCGTTCCTCCTCCCACTCTCGATCCGGCTCGGCTTCTGGCAGGTGGATCGGTTGGAGGAGCGGCGGGAGTCGAATGCGATCTGGGCAACCCGGCTCGCAGCGGACCCGGTTCCCCTCGAGGTCATCCTCGCGTCGGGAGACGCCCTCCCCTCTGAGCAACGCCGGTACCTGCGAGTCGCGGCGGAGGGAGCCTTCCTCGTCGAGGAGCAGGTCCTCGTTCGGAACCGGTCGCTCGACGGCCAGTCGGGTAGCTGGGTGGTGACGCCCCTGGAGTTGGCGGCAGGGGACGTCGTGGCGGTGGTGAGGGGCTGGGTCCCGCTGGGCGTGACCGATCCCTTCGACCCCGTGGTAGCCCCTCCGACAGGCGACGTTGCGATCGAAGGGGTGCTCGTCCCGGGAGAGCAGCCCGTGGCATTCGGCCCAACCGATCCGCCCGAGGGACGGATGGAGCGATTCGCATTGCTCGACCTCGAGCGACTCGGGGTCCAGGTCGGCCGGTCGCTCGGCACCGAATACGTGCAACAGACCAGCTTGGAGGCGAGCCTCGACCTTGCCCCCGAGCTCCTGGGCCTCCCCGACATCGAAGACGAGGGTTCGCACCTCGCATATGCGATCCAGTGGTTCTCGTTCGCGCTCATCGGCGCAGTGGGCTTCGTCGCGCTCCTTCGGCGAGAAGCGGCGCACCTTCGTCGGGGCGACGCAGCGTCAGCGCTGGAAGTCGTAGAGGGAGCCGAGTCCGAGAAGTGAGGTGAGTTCCTCGAGGGCGCGACGGGACTCTTCGAGGAGTCGTGGATCGCCGAGGCCCTCGACGTCCAGACTCTCCCGGTAGTGTCGCCGCACCCATGCGTCGAGTTCGTCGAGGCGAGCCTCGTCCACGAGGAACCCAGGATGTACCGACGCGAGCTCGTCGTCGGTCAGCACGACCCGAAGGCGGAGGCACGCGGGGCCGCCTCCATTGCGCATCGAGTGCAACAGGTCGATCGAGCGGACCTCGTCCACCTCGTCGATGCCGGTGGCGACGGCCCAGGTCGTCGCGTCGGCCCGCACCTCGGCGGGGACGAGGAGTAGCCGACGCCCATCCGGGAGCCGCACGAGTTGGCTGTTGAAGAGATAGGTGTCCACTGCCCTGGCGAGGTCGAGATCGGTTCGCGGGATCTCGACGATGGTGAGGGCCCCGTCCAGGCGCGCCCGGAGGGCGTGGTGGGTTCCTGCCCGGTCCTCGAAGGCATCCTCGTGGACGAGGAGGAGGTCACGGTCTCCCACGCCGATGACGTCGTGGTGGAACACACCTGCGTCGACGGCGGCTCGCGACTGGGGGGCGAACACCGCCTGGGAGACGCCGTGTGACCGAGCGATCGCGTCCGAGGCGAGCCGCGACTGTCGGGGGGTGAAGCGGCCGTCGCCCGCAGGTCCATGGACGAAGAGATACACCCCCGGATCGTCGTGCCCGCCGGTGGTGAGTCGAGTGTGGTTCGCAGCACCTTCGTCGCCCAGTTCACGTGCCGCTGGGAGTGGGGAGTGGACGACGAAGCGTCCGGCGTCGGCGAAGGCAGTGGCCAACTGGCGATGGGCGAACGGGGCCTCCAAGGATCGGTGGAGGTGCCCGACGAGATTCGCGGGGGTCAGGTGGACCCGGCCGTCGCCGCTGTCGATGGAAGCGGTCGTCGTTGCCGTATTGGCGGCCCACATCGCCGACGCAGAGGACACGGACGAGAGCAGGCCAGGTGCGTGGCGGGCCGCCGATGCCACAACGTCGGCATCGCTCCCCTCGAACCCCAACTCCCGGAGCGTCCGCACGTGGGGTCGCTCGTGGGGGAGCATGAGGCCCTGCGTGAGTCCGAGCCGAACGAGGAGGCGCATCTTCTCGATTCCCTGGAGCGCGGCCTCCCGTGGATTCGCCGTGCGGCCCCCGTGGGCCTGCGAGGCGAGGTTCCCATGGCCCAGCCCTCCGTAGTGGTGGGTGGGGCCGACGAGGCCGTCGAAGTTGACCTCGGACGCCGTCACAGCACCGTCCGCCCCGGTCGGAGGGGCGTGATGCGGACCGTGTCGCCACTCCGGACGCCGAGCACTTCCATCGTGTTCGCGTCGATCTCGAGTCGGCCCTCCTCCACCCGGTAGCGGGGGAGCATCACGCAGCGGAAGGTCTCGACCCCGGTCGTGGCGATGAGGAGCGGGTCGTCCTCGGGGAGGTTGATGCCCTCGGCCACGATCTCGAGGGCGGACTGCTCGACGGCACGGAGATCGCCGATGCGGGCCTCGAGCGTGGCGCCGGCGTCGAAGATGTCCACGTAGCCCTGCCAGCGGAACCCCTCGGACTCGAGCAAACGACGGGCGGGGACGGTGCTTGGATGCACCTGTCCGATGGCATCCTTGGCGGCGTCGGGGAGCAGTGGGACGTAGATCGGGTGCCGAGGCATCAGCTCTGCAATGAAGACCTTGTTGCCCGTGGCGGACAGGCGATCTGCCTCGGGGAAGGGGAGGGTGAAGAAGTGCCGACCCAGTCCCTCCCAGAACGGTGAGGAGCCGTCCTCGTTCTGGAAGCCCCGCATCTCGGCCATGACCCGATCGGGAAAGCGATCTCGGTGCTGGGCCATGAAGAGCATGCGAGCAAGCGAGATGAGGCGCCCGTTGCCGGCACCGATGTAGTCGTGGTGGAGGAAGAGCGAGGCCACCTCGGCTACCCCGGTGTAGTCGTTCGAGAGGTAGAGCGTCCGAGACCTCCGGTACACGCCGAGTTCCCGGCTGGACGCGACCGTCGTGCCGATGCGGTACGAGAAGAACGGCTCGGAGAGCCCCACCGCCGAATAGATCGTGGACGTGCCGACGATCGCATCGGTCGCCCCGTCCACGAGGACCATGAGGTAGTCGTTCTCTGCAGGAAGTGGATCCGCGTCGGTCCAGGCCTTCCTTGCCCGGGCGACACGAGGGGCCACGAACTCACGCTCGGGTCGGATCGAGGACATCCCGTGGAGTCTGTCGCCCGCGCCGGAGAACAACTCGATGAGCGCGTCAACGTCATCGTCGGCCACGGGACGCACGTACATCATGTGAGGGCTCCATCCGGTAGGTCTGTGAGCAACGAGGCGGTGAGGACGGCGCGCGGGACGAGGCTATTGGACTCCAGGTACTCGCCGACCTGATGGAGGTTGCCGCCCACGGGCCCGAGGTTATCGACGTTCACCAGCCCAGCGTCCGCCATGAGGTTCCCGTCGCACACGCCCCCGGTGTCGGCGTACTCGAGGTCCATGCCGAGCGTGGCAGCACGCGCCACCACTGCGTCGAGGAGCGCGACGTAGCGATCCCCTCGTGGTTTCGGGGGCCGAGTGAATCCGCCGTGCACCTCGACCTGGATCCCTTCAGCCGACTCGACCGACTCCACGACGGCGGCGATGCTCCGCTGCACCGCCTCGACTGCTGCGGCGTCCCGTACCCGGACGTTCACCCGGACGACTGTGGTGTCGGGGATGATGTTGAGGGCACGGCCGCCGGAGATGACGGCAGGAGTCGCGAGGATCCGAGGGCGATCGGTCATCGCAGCTATCCCCGTGACGAGACGGGCTGCCGCCTCGATGGCGTTGTGCCCCAGGTGGTGTTCGCGCCCGGCATGGGCGGAGCGCCCACGCACGACGAAGGAGAAGTTCGCCGATCCGGCGCGCCCCGCAGCGAGTGACCCGTCGGGGAACGACGGCTCGAATCCGAATCCGAGGTCGGCGGCATGCGACGCGTCCCTGATCATGCGCGCCGAGCCGGGGGAGCCGATCTCCTCATCAGGGACAACGAGGAGTTCCCAGGCCCGCTCCACGCCGGTCGCCTGGAGCGCCCCGAGCGCGAGCCACAGCTGTGCGAGGCCGCCTTTCGCGTCGACGACCCCGGGCCCGGTGATGCGGTCGCCGTCGACCTCCCAGGCGAAGGCGACGTCGGGGGAGAAGACCGTGTCGTGGTGGCTGACGAGGAGCACCCGGGGACCGGGCGCGTCTGAACGCACCCGGACCGCGGGGCCGGGGTGCTGCTCCTCCACCTCACCCGAATCCGTGACGCGAGTGGTCGAGTCGACGGTCTCGATCGTCGCCGTCCCGAGTGATCCGAATGCCTCGGCGATCGCATCGGCGGACCGCGACAACCCGACCGGGTCGTGACTCCATGAGGAGATCCCAACGAGGCGTTCGAGGAGGTCACGAGCGTCTGCTTCGTGCTCCGATATCCACGTATGCAGGCGGCCGTGCATGAGTGCCCAGAAGCGTACCCGGTACACTCGCGCGGCCATGCCTGAACACTCCCTCACACGCGCCGATTACGACCCCGTCTTCGTCCCCAACTACGCGCCCGCACCCGCCCTGCTCGATCGAGGCGAGGGGTCCCGTGTGTGGGACACCGATGGGCGGGAGTACATCGACCTCGCGGCCGGGATCGCGGTGAACGCCCTCGGTCATGCCCACCCTGCGCTGGTGGAGGTCCTGGAGGCCCAGGCAGCGAAGCTCTGGCACGTCTCGAACGCCTACACCCATGCGCCCGGGATCGCCCTGGCGAGGTCGCTCACCGAGCGGACGTTCGCCGACAAGGTCCTGTTCTGCAATTCGGGCGCCGAGGCGAATGAGGCGGCCCTCAAGCTCGCTCGGCGGTTCGCGTACGACCGGGGCGAATCCGATCGGTTCGAGATCATCTCCTTCCACAAGTCCTTCCACGGCCGCACCTTCCTCACCGTCACCGCCGGTGGGACCGAGGCGTACCGGACCGGTTTCGGCCCCGTGCCCGAGGGTCTCACCCATCTGCCCTTCAACGACCTCGACGCGCTCGGCGAGGCACTCTCCGATCGCACCGCGGCGGTGCTCGTGGAGCCCGTTCAGGGCGAGGGCGGCCTCATGCCCGCAGATCCCGTGTTCCTCCGGCGACTTCGGGAACTCTGCACGGCCAACGGCGCCCTGCTCATCTTCGACGAGGTGCAATCGGGCGTCGGTCGTACCGGATGGCTCTACGCCTACGAGGCGTACGACGTGGTGCCCGACATCCTTACAACCGCCAAGGGCCTCGGGGGTGGCTTCCCCATCGGGGCCATGCTCACCACCGACGAGGTGGCCGCGTCGTTCGTGGTGGGAACGCACGGCTCGACATTCGGGGGGAATCCCCTCGCGGCAGCGGTAGCCGAGAAGGTCCTCGAAGTCGTCGACGACCCGGCCTTCCTCGCCGACGTGCGGCGCAAGGAAGGCGTCCTCCGTGGGCGCCTCGCTGAAGTCGGCGCCCGTCACGGGATGTGGTCGGAGGTCCGTGGGATGGGCCTCTGGCTGGGATGCGTGCTCGAGGGCGACTGGGCCGGTCGCGCAGGCGACGTCACGAGTGCGGCGTTCGAAGCCGGGGTGATGGTCCTGCGAGCCGGTGCCGATGTGGTGCGCCTCGCTCCCGCCCTCACCATCACGGACGCAGATATCGAAGAGGGCGTCGCCCGGTTGGATGACGCCCTCTCGCGACTGAGTTGAGCGGGGGCTACGAGCCGGCGCTCTCCTTGGTCCGGCGCTCCACGACCTTGCGTAGGGCCGCGGTCGGGACGTAGGCGTCGGGAATCTCGTCGGTGTCCTCGATGCCCTCGGCGAACAGGTCCCGCTCCCGCAAGTAGGCGACGAGCTCGTCCGAGAACTCCTCGTACCCAAGCTCTGGCCGCACATGCCGGTAGTAGTTCTGGAGGTCGGCGAAGTGGTCGCTCGGGACCCCGTACCCCACGAACATCGAGAGCTTGAGCGCGTCGATGTACGAGCCGGAGTGGAGGATCCGGGGGTCGAAGATGATGCAGTCGCCCGGATTGGTGGCCACCCACTCCGCGCCCGGTGTGAGCTCCTGGATCCGCGGACCGAGCCATGCCAGCCCACCCATCACCTTGAACTTCGCCTCGTTGAGCTTCCGAGCGATCGTCGACCCACCAGACCGGAGGCGGTGCGAGCCCGGGATGAAGCCGAGCCTGAAGTTGGACTCTTCGAAGGACTGCAGGTAGATGCCGACGCGAACGAGGTCGTAGGGCCGGGTGTCGTCCTCGTCCCAGTCACGGCCGATGCCATACGTGCGATGGACGTTGTCACGGTGCCAGGAGACCGCACTGAACCCGACCTGGAGATCGGAGTGCTGCAGGTACTTCACGTCGTCGCCGAGGAGTGCGCGGAGGTGATCGAGGAGCTTCGGGTGGTCGATGAGGCCCCAGAAGTTCTTCTTCTTCGACACGCCGTCGGTGAGGTTCCACCCGCCGAAACCGCGCCCGGAACTCGACCAGCTTTCGGGGGAGATCCCACTCATCTCCATGAGCATGCCCTGGTAGGTCTCCACCTCCTCGGGGGAGAGAAGCCCGGGGACCACGACGAACCCCTTCTCGCGGAGTTCGGCGCGTCGTGCGGCGTCAATGGCCATCTGGGAACTTCCTTTCGCTCGTGGCCCTGATGGTACCGCCGGGCGGTATCGCTGCGGTCAGAGGAGGGACATGCGATAGCGTCGGTGGCGAGACGTCCACACGGTCGCGAGCTTCTCCATGTCCTTCACCGAGGCAACGTTGCCGGCTGCGACCTGGAGGATGTGGCCGCCTTCCCACCCGAGCTCTGTGGCGGTGCGCGCAAGCGTGGCGTACAGCATGGCGTTCGCCCCTCGGCCACGATGGTCCGGGAGAAGGCCGAGACCGTTCACGCAGTACCACCGTTCGGCGGAACGGGCCCGGAGGAGGTGCCACCAGCCGGTCGGGAGGAGGCGCCCGCGGGCTGCTCGGAGGGCGGGAGCGAGGTTGGGGTACGAGAAAAGGAATCCCACGACGTCTCCGTCGTGGAGCACGAGCGAAATGCCCTTCGGGTTGGCGATCCTGAGCACCGTGCCAATGAGGTCGTCGATTTCCCCGTCCGTGGGTGGGTAGAAGGACGCAAGCTCCGCCACCGAGGTGAGGTATGCCTCCTTGATCGCCGGCACCCACTGGGCGAGCTCTCGGCGCGACGAGAAGCGCTTGATGGCATAGTTCCCCTTCTCGGCCACCTTGTCGGCGATGCCGTACACGGCGTCGGGTATGGAGGTCGAGGCGTAGATGTAGCCGGTGAGGAAGTCCTCCTCGGGCTCCAGCCCCGCGGCTCGGAGGTGGGGGTCGTAGTGCGGTGGGTTGTAGGGCACGCCCAGGATCGGTGACGAGTCGAAGCCTTCCACCATCACCGAACCGTCGAAGCCGAGCAACCCCCGGGGTCCGTTCATCTCGGAGAGGGTCCGGCTGCGGGCCCAGTCGGCGGCGGCGTGCACCAGTTCGGAGACGACGACCGGGTCGTCGATGGCGTCGAAGTGGCCGAAGAATGCGGTGGAGGAGTCCTGGTACTCGTTGAACCGGCGGTTGTCGATGGCAGAGATCCTGCCCACCGGCGCACCATCGACCTCGGCGAGGAAGAAGGCAGCCGCCGAGTGGCGGTGGAACGGATGGCGGTCGGGGTCGAGTTGGCGACGCTGGTCGGAGAGCAGGCCGTCCGGGGCCCAACCGGGGTGGTCGGCGTAGAGGCGGTGGGGGAGTTCCGTGAACGCCCGGATCCGCCGGGCGTCGGATGCGTTGACCTCGACGATCTCCGCCATCACATCACGCGGCGCAGCTTCGCCCGGGCGCCGACCTCGGACTCGTAGACACGCTTCACGCCATCGCCGAGCGCCGCCTCGATGTCACGGACGTTGCGCACGAGACTTCGAAGCCCGGTCATCTCCACAGAGGCCGCTTGGTCGGACCCCCACATGGCACGATCGACCGTGATGTGGCGTTCGACGAACCTCGCCCCGAGGGCCACGGCGGCAAGTGTCGGGGCGAGGCCCGTCTCATGGCCGGAGTACCCGATGGGGACTCCCGGGTATGCCTCGCCGAGGGTGTGGATCATGCGGAGGTTCAGCTCGCCGACCTCGCAGGGATAGGCAGAGGTGGCGTGGGCGATGGCAAGCCGGTCGGTACCGAGGTGTTCCACTGCTCGTTCGATCTCGTCCATCGTCGACATGCCAGTCGAGATCATGAGTGGCCGGCCGGTGTTCTTCATCTCGGCAAGGAGTTCGAGGTCGGTGAGTGATGCGGAGGCGGCCTTGTAGAACGGCGGCGAGAAGCGCTCCATGAACTCGACGCTTGGCACGTCCCAACATGAGGCCGTCCAGTGGATTCCACGCTCGGTGCAGTAGGCGTCGATCTCGGCGTACTCATCGGCACCGAATTCCACCTTGTGGCGGTAGTCGATGTAGGTCATGCGGCCCCACGGCGTGTCCCGTTCCTTGTCCCACTGGTCCCGTGGGGTGCAGATCTCTGGGGTGCGCTTCTGGAACTTGACCGCGTCGCATCCCGCCTGGACGGCGCCGTCGATGAGTCGCTTTGCGACCTCCACGTCGCCGTTGTGGTTGATCCCGATCTCGCCGATGATGTAGACGGGGTGGCCCGTGCCGATCGTGCGGTGTCCGAGCATGAGGCTGGAAGTCATGTGGTGTTGTCCTCTTCGTAGTGGTTGCTCGTGGTCCCGTTGTGTTCCAGCACCGCCTCGGCGAACTCGCGGAATGCCCCGTTGCCACCGGTCGCCGAGCACACGATGGTCGCAACGTCTCGCGCCGCCGCCATGGCATCACCCGGACAACCTGCGAGGCCGACACGACGCATGATCGGCACGTCATTCACATCGTCGCCGATATAGGCGACTTCGGCTTCTGTGAGGCCCTTGCGCGCACAGAGGTCCTTGAGCACGGCGACCTTGTCGCGTACGCCGAGGTGCTGTTCGGCGATCGCGAGTTTCGCCGCCCGGGCCCGGAGGGGGGGCGAAGCCTCTCCCGAGACGATGGCGGTCTCCACGCCGTGGACCCGGAGCCGCTCGACTCCCATCCCGTCGCGAATCGAGAAGCGTTTGAGCACCTCTCCCGAGCCGTCGTAGTACACGCCGGTGTCGGTGAGGACGCCGTCGCAGTCGGTGATGACGAGCCGGATCGGGGTCACCATGCCGTCCACCCTCCGTCGACGACCAGGTTCGCCCCGGTCATGTACTTCGACGCATCGGACGCAAGGAAGACGACGGCGCCGTGGTAGTCGTCGGGCTGGGCCATGCGGCCCAGTTGGGTCCGGTTCGCGTAGTTCTCGACGAACCACTCCTCCTGGTCGTTCTCAACACCGCCGGGGGAGAGGGTGTTCACCCGGACGCCACGCGGGCCCCAGTAGGCGGCAAGGAAGCGGGTGAAGTTGACCACGGCGCCCTTGGTCGCCGGATAGGCGGGGGACTTGTACATGGCCTGCGACCCGTCGGGGGCGACGTAGATCCGCTGGTCGGGACCGACGAGGCCGTAGGTCGACGCGACATTGATGATCGAGCCGGAGCCGGCCTCTGCCATGGGAGTGCCGAGCACCTGCGATGCGAGGAACACGCCGGTGACGTTCACGCGGAGGCTCCGCTCCCACTGCTCGAGTGGGTAACGCTCGAAACGGCTCTGCTCGGCGGCCATCGCGGGGCTCTCGAACATGTCGTTCACGGCCGCGTTGTTCACCAGGACGTCGATGCGTCCGTACTCTGCGAGGACCCGGTCGCGCGCCGCCTCGAGGGAGGCGGGGTTCGTGACGTCGAGGGCCACACCCGTCGCCTCGTTCACCGTGGCGGCGAACGAGGCGACGTCATCGCCGTCGAGGTCGGCGGCGATGACGGTGGCGCCCGCGCGTCCCAGCGCCCGGCAGTGTTCCCTGCCAAGGAGGCCGAGGGCTCCGGTGACGATGGCCACCCGCCCGGTGAGGTCGAATCCGCTCATCGCTCCTTCGGCTTCGTGTTGAACCCCGTGGTGGCGCGGAAGACCGGTTCCACCGGGGCACCGCGGAGGCGCCCGAGCCAGTCGCCGTCGGCTGCCGCCTCGGCATGGAGGCCGAGCGCGTGGTCGTACGCCTCGAGGGTGAGGTCGACGTCCTCGTCGGTGTGGGAATAGGAGATGGTGTGGAATCCCGACCACAGGATCCCGTGCCGGATCAGTTCCTGTTGCACGAGGGACTTCTGGTGGAGCGGGTCCCCCGCGGCGCCGTCGAAGGTGACCAGGGAGCGCGCCCCGTGCCCCTTGCAGGAGGTGACGTCGGCGATTCCCTTCTCCTTCGCGATGGCGTTGTAACCGTCCCTGAGGCGATTGCCGAGCCGTTCGAGGTGCTCCTGCACAGGCTCACGTTGCATCACCTCGATCGTGGCCTTCGTCCCCGCGAGGGCGATCGTCTCGCCGCCAAACGTGGAGTAGAAGAAGACCGTGCCGTCGAGCACCTGCATGATCTCCGCCCTGCCGGCGAGTGCAGAAATCGGGACGCCGTTTCCCATCCCCTTGCTCACCGTGGCGAGGTCCGGTATGACGCCGAAGCGTTCCTGTGCCCCGCCGAGCGCCCAGCGGTAGCCGGTCCAGATCTCGTCCATGATGAAGACGGCGCCGCGGCGATGGGCGATCTCCTTCACGCCTTCGAGGAAGCCCTCATCGGGCCAGTCGAAGGTCATTGGCTCCATGATCACCGCGGCGGTCTCGTCGTCGATCGCAGCCTCCAGGGAGGCGAGGTCGTTGTAGGCGAAGGTGCTCACGAGATCCTGCACGGCCTGTGGGACCCCGGCCTTCGGCGGAAGCGTGCCGATGAACCAGTCATGCCAGCCGTGGTAGCCACAGCACACCACCTTCTCCTTGCCCGTGTAGGCGCGTGCGAGCCGAATGGCCGCAGACGTCGCCTCCGCTCCCGACTTGCCGAAGCGCACCATCTCGGCGGCTGGCAGGGTCTCGCGAATGAGCTCGGAGACCTCGACCTCGAGCGGGTGCATGAGCGAGAAGGTGATCCCGGAGTCGAGTTGGCGCCGGATCGCGTCGTCCACCTCCGGGTAGCGATGCCCGAGCGTGACCGGGCCGATGCCCATGTTGTAGTCGAGGTACTCGTTGCCGTCGACGTCCCAGATCCTCGCGCCCTGGCCCTTGGCGATGTACTTGGGAGCGACTCCGTTCACGAACTGGGTCGGCCCCTTGGCGAGCACCTGGGTGACGGGGGGCTGGAGTCCGACTGCCCGCGCGTAGAGCGCATCGCTCTCGGCGATGATCGGATCCTGGGCGTTCGGGCCCACGATGTTCGGCATCACGTCTCCTCCTCGGAGAGTCGTCGGTTGATTCGAGCTGCGAGCGCATCGGGGGTGAAACCGGCTGCCTCCAAGACCTCATCGAGCCGGCCGGGTCGGAACCACGTCGGCAATCCGATCACCTCCAGGGCCGGAGCCATCCGGGAGCGGAGGTAGATCGGCGCCACGATCGCGCCCAGCCCTGAGAACTCGAAATGGTCCTCGAGGGTGACGACGAGGCGCGATGTGCGTCCGGCGCGCAGGATGGCGTCCTCATCGAGTGGGGCAAGCGTCCTGAGGTGCTCGACGCGGACGTCGAGCCCACTCGCCGCGAGCCGATTGGCGGTCTCGACCGCGATGGCGGCACAGAACCCGTAGGTGAGGATCGACACGTCTGCGCCGCCTCCCACGAGCGTTTCGGCCACTCCGGGGGCGAATGGCGCGGTGTGGTCGACGCGGCGCGAGGCCCCGATGTGGCGGACGTAGACGGGGCCAGGGGTCTCGAGTACCCACGGCAGGCCTTCAACGAGTTCCTCCTCGTCGGCCGGGCAGAAGAGTGCCATGTCGGGGATGCCCCACATGAGGGCAAGGTCCTCGATGGCCTGGTGGGTGGGGCCGTTGCCGTCCGAGAGGAAGCCCGGGACGCCGCCGATGATCTTCACCGGGAGGGCGGGGATGCCGACGTCGGTGCGGATGAACTCGAAGGCGCGGAGTGTGAGGAAGGTCGCCAGCGCGTGGACGACCGGCACGCGTCCGCGAGAGGCCATGCCGGCGGCGGCACCGATCATGGTCTGCTCGGCGATCCCGAAGTCGATGAAGCGATCTCCCACGAGGTCGGGGAGGTTTCGCAACGCTGCCCGGTTCTCTGCCGTGAGCACGACGATCCGCTCGTCGGCGGCCATGTGGTCGGCGAGCACCTGCTCGTACGGCTGCATCAGCGCACCACCAACGTCTCGGAGGTGAGATCGGCCGGACCCTCGCCGCGCAGTTCCGCGAGGAGGCCCTCCACCTCCTGAGCCGTGAAGTTGACGAACCACCGGTCCGCGCGTTCTGCGATTGATGGAAGGCCTTTGCCGCGAATCGTGTCGGCGATCACCACGCTCGGCCCGCCACCGGCGGGGAGGCCGTCGAATGCCTCGGCCATGGCCGCGAAGTCGTGGCCGTCGACCCTGCGGACCTCACCAGCGCCGAACTCGGCGAACTTCCGCTCGAGCGGTTCGAGGGGGGTGAGGTCCTCGGTGCGCATGTTGGCCTGGAATGCGTTCCGATCGACCACCACGACGAGGTTGTCCAACGCATGGGCGGCGGCGACGAGGAGGGCCTCCCAGTTCGTCCCCTCGTTCAGTTCGCCGTCGCCGGTGATCACGACCACCTTCCGATCGCTCCCCGACATGCGGGCCTCCATGGCGACACCCACGCAGACAGGGAGGAGGTGGCCGAGGGATCCGGAGTGGAACTCGACTCCTGGGATCGCGCGGTTCGGGTGCCAGTAGATCGAATCGGCGGGGGAGAGGTGGTTGGCGAGGCGCTCTTCGGGCATCCAGCCCCGTTCGACGAAGGTGCCGTACAGCGCCGGCACGTCGTGCCCCTTCGACAGGAAGAGGAGATCGCGGTCGGGGTCGTCCGGCGCTGCGATGTCGAGGAACTCCTCGTACAGGTGCACGATGAGATCGGCGCAGGAGAGGGACGCCCCGATGAAGCAGCCCCCGTTCGTGGACATCCCGATGATGTGCGCGCGCACCCGGAGGGCCATCGCCTCGAGTTCGGCCGTTCGTTCGGGGGTCATGCACGCTCCTCGGGTGCGAATCGGGTGGCGTCGGAGTGTACGGTCGCCAGGTCGTCGAGATGATGGCGGTACCAGTTGACGCCGGCATAGCGGGCGTTGAGCGAGGCGATCTCCGGCGAGCGCTCCAGCAGGTCGAGCACGTCGGAGAGGCCGAACGCGGGACTCGGGTCCTCTTCGCTCCCGAACGCGCGGTAGACGGCTTCCACGAAGGCGAAGTCCTCGGGGTAGTCGACCGTCCATCGGTGGGACATGGAGAGGTCCATGCCCGAATCCCACGCGACGTTGGCGATCCGGTACCGGTCGGCGCGTTCCCAGATGAACGGGGTGGTGTGCTCCCGCTCGAAACCCTTCTCCGCCTCCCTGCCGGCCTCCTCGAGCACCTCCATCCGCATGATCTCGACGTCATGGCCATCGGGCCACGAAGGCGGGTGGAGGTTGGACACGAAGTCGGCGTCCGACTCGAGGAAGGTGTCGATCACGAGGTCGATGACCTCGGGGTCGATGAGCGGGCAGTCGCTCGGGATCTTCACGATGGCATTCGCGTCGTGTTCCCGGCCGGCGCCGAGGTGGCGGTCGAGCAGGTCGTCCAGCGAGCCCCGGTACACCGCGATGCCGGCGTCGGCGACGAGGTCTGCGAGGGCGTCGTCGGAGGGGTCCGAAGAGGTCGCCACGACGAGTGTCCCGATGAGCGACGACCGCAGCATCCGCCGCGCCTGCTGGAGGAGGACGGGAACGCCGAGGACGGGGCGGAGGACCTTACCCGGTAGCCGCGTGGAGCTCGTTCGCGCCTGCATCACAGTCACGACACGCACACACATCCACCAATGCTCGACGATCCAACAAACCCCTGCGCTCGACGACGTGTCGACACACCTCTGCCATGCGAGCGGCCGACGTGCCGCCGTTCTGCATCGGCAGGAGCCGTTCGAGTTCGTCCATGTCGAAGTAGGAGTGGCACTTCTTCCCCAACGCCATCCCGGTGTACACGACGGTTGAGTACTGGGTGAGGAGCTCGTCACAGTTGGCGATCATCGGGTCGATGTCGCCCTCGGAGAGGACCAAGGCGTCGGGCGCGACCTGGTGGATCTCACGCGTGGCGCGCTCCACCTGCTCGTTGGGGTGCAGCTTGAAGATCATCGGACGGCCGGCCGCAATCCGAACGGCTCGCCGGAGGAACCGCTTGCGGTACTCGAACTTCAAGGTCTCACGGGCGTCGGAGGTCGCGACGAGGACGTACCCGCTGTAGGGGAAGTCGGAGCCATCGACCGTCCGGGCGAAATCGTCCCAGTGAGGGAGGCCGGTCACGACGAGTTTCTCGCCGGGCACTCCCTTTGCCATGAAGTGTTCCTTGTAGCCCTCGGAGGCGACGCAGAAGAGGTCGTAGGAATGGGAGAGGCCGTTCGTCGCGGTCGATGCGAGGTAGCGGGGGAGGCGCAGCTTGGTCACCACGTGGTACATGGCGTTTTCGGGGTCGGTCATGCCCTCTTGGAGGAGCACCTTTGGCACGCCGGCGAGGTTCTTCTGGACGATGAGGTCGGAGGTGGTGACCACGAGGTGGTAGGTGTTGCGGCATCCGCCGTCGTCAACCCGAGCGCCCACATCGCCCAGGAATTCGAGGCTCATCTCGCGGAAGCGTCCACCGAGTGCGGTCCAGTCGAGGAGACGGGCTCGCTGGGCGGAGCCGAGGACGAGCGAGTCGGCGTAGAACGGGCTGAACCAGGTCTCGTAGTCATCCTCGAGGTACCGGGACACCGCGTGCGCGATCCTCGTCTGGTTGAGTGCTCCCCCGAGGAAGAGGATCCGCTTGCGCTCCGTCACATCCGTCCCGTACTCGTGCAGGGTTGGACCCGATCGGTCGGGCCCGGGTTACGGGCCGACGTCGTCGGTCCCGCGAGGGGATGGACGCTACCACCGGGGGTTCGGGCAGGCGGCATCAGGAGGGACGCTCCCACGCGGGCAACGAGACCGTCCATGGCCACGGTGGGGAGGATCGTCTCGACGTCGTCAGTGGCTGAAACGCCCGTGGCGCAGGAAGTCGGCTTCCATCAGCTCGAGTTCCCTGGCACCTGAGATCACGATCGACGGGTCGGGCGTGAAGTCGAGGTCCGGGTTGCGGCCCTCGTACGGCGCGCTGTTGAGCAGCACCTTCAGCGAGTTGAGTCGGGCCTTCTGCTTGCTCTGTGAGCGAACGATCGTCCAGGGGGCCTCGATGGTGGAGGTCCGCTTGAGCATCTGGTACTTCTTCTCGGTGAACTCGTCCCAGCGGTCCTGTGCCTGGAGGTCCACCTCACTCAACTTCCACTGGCGGAGAGGGTCGTGGCGACGGCGCTCGAACCGGCGCGCCTGCTCCTCCTTCGTCACGGAGAAATAGAGCTTGAGGAGCGTGGTTCCCTGGCGCACGAGGTCCTTCTCGAAGCCGGTGACGCCGCGGAGGAAGTTCTCATACTCCTCGTCGGTGCAGAAGCCGAACACGGGCTCGACCATTGCCCGGTTGTACCAGGAGCGGTCGAAGACGATGATTTCCCCACCACGGGGAAAGTGGTTGACGTACCGCTGGTAGTACCACTCCGTGCGTTCCTGTTCGGTCGGCTTCGGAAGGGCGACGACCCGGTAGTGCTTCTCGTTCATGAAGCGGGTGATCCGGCGGATCGTTCCGCCCTTTCCGGCGGCGTCACGGCCCTCGAAGATGACGATCATCTTCCCGTTCGTCTTCTCGAGGTGTCGCTGCAACTTCAGGAGTTCGACCTGGTAGGGCCGGAGTTTCCGGTCCCGTTCGATCTTTCGCAACGCCCACGCCCCCTCGGAGGCGAGCATCTCCGCCTCCGAGAGCTGGTCGCGTAGGCGAGCGACCTCCTCCCGCAACTCTGCAGGGTCGTCGGAGAACACTTCGTCCTCGTAGGAGTGGGATTCACTGGCCATCGGGAGACGACACTACCGGGGGTCGGCTGCTTCGTCACCTGCTGCGAAGCGGGCAATGTCGGCCGCCGCTTGTGACGTTGCGACTGCGCCTCGCAGCTTGTCAGGCTGGGCAGCGAGGTACCGACGCGTGGTGTTGAGCGAGGCGTGCCCGAGCAGTGTCTGGAGTTCGACGATGTCGGCACCATGCCCGAGCAGGTCCATCGCGAAGGTGTGGCGGAGTGCGTGCACGAGCGCTCCCTCGGGCACTGCGCCCCGGACCCCCGCCTCGCGGTACACCCGCTCCACGAGGTACTGCACTTGCCGGCGCGTCATGGGTGCCCCCTCGGAGGACACGAAGAGGGGGGTGCGATGATCGGAGAGATCGTCGTCGAGGCGTCCTCTCCGCTCAGCCAGATAGCCGGCGAGGAGCCCATCGACCGCATCGGTGAGCGGGATCGTGCGAACCTTTCGGCCCTTCCCCACAACGGTCACCTGGCGGGCGCCGATGGTTCCCGATCGTGATCCCACGGTGAGCCCGGTGAGCTCTGCGAGTCGGAGGCCCGCTTGGGACAGCAGGGCGAGAATCGCCACATCGCGCGACGGCCACGCCGAAGGGGCATCCGACGCGGCAGCCGCTGCAAGAAGCCGTTCGACGAGGTCATCCATCTGGATCGATCGCACCGCGGAGGAACCGGGGCGGGCCCGGGGCAGTTCGTCCATGGGGTTGCCGGGAACCTCACCCTCGGAGCGGAGGAACCCGAAGAAGGCCCGCCACGCCGAGTGGGTGCGACTCATGGTGGCGGCTGAACTCGTGGCTGCCCGCTGGGCGAAGGCCCTGCGCAAGACCGGCACGGTGATGTCACCGACCGCCTCGATGCCGTCCATGAAACTGCGCACGATCGTGAGATCGCGTCGATACGCGTCCACGGTGTGCGGCGACTTCTTGGCTGCGCGGAGGTCGTCCAAGAACGCTTCGAAGGCAGCGTCGAGGTGCATGCGGGCAGGGTACCGATGGGGAGGAGCGGCGATCGGTAGCCTCAGGACACGGTGGATCGTCCGCCGGGAAATGAGGTCGAACGGATGCGCCCGAGCATGGACATCGTCACGGTTCCCTGGCTCAAGTCCCTCTCGTCACGGGGCCCCGGCCCGTGTGTGTCCATCTACATGCCGACGCATCGACAAGGCGGCCAGGGTCGGGAGCAGGACCCCTTGCGACTCAAGAACCTCCTTGCGTCGGCCGCCGACGAACTCGCAGCGCTTGGCCATCGGGCGCCCGCCGTGCGCGAACTGCTCAGGCCGGCGCATGACCTCGTTCGGGATGCGGGCTTCTGGTCGGCGCCGGAGGATGGCTTGGCGCTCTTCCTCTCGGCCGGGCACATGGAGACACTCCGGCTGCCAGTGGAGTTCGAGGACCTCACGGTGGTCGCCGATCGGTACCACGTACGGCCGCTCCTCCCGTCCCTCGCCTTCGGTCACTCCTTCTACGTGCTCGCCATCTCGAAGGGCGCAACGCACCTCTATCGAGGGACGAGGTTCCGGATGTCGGAGATCGACGTCCCCGAGATGCCTGCGGGGATCGACGAAGCGCTCTGGTACCTCGACCGCGAGGGGCAGCTCCAGCACCGCTCCACCGGGGGCCGCGCCGTGTTCCACGGCCACGGAGGCATCAAGGACACGGCCGAGGACGAGATGCTCCAGTACCTCCGGTCGATCGACCATGCCGTTTCGGGCCTCCTCGCTGGCCAGCGAGTGCCGCTCGTCGTGGCCGGACTCGAAGGCGTCGTGAGCCGTTATCGACATGCGGGTCGATATCCCTACCTCCTCGACGACGCCATCTCCAGCAACCCCGAGGACCTGTCACTCGACGACCTCCACGCCCAGGCGTGGGCGATCGCAGAACCGCGGTTCACCGCTCTCAGGCGGCGCCAGGAGGAAGCGATGGACGCCGCCCTCGGTGGACGCCTCACGTCCCTCGACCTCGGCGAGATCGCCGACGCCGCCTTCCAGGGGAGAGTCGATGCCCTCTGGATCTCGAAGGGCGAACGACGCTGGGGGCGGTGGAACCCGGTGGAGTCCTTCCTCGAACTCCATGACGATCGCCTCCCCGGGGACTACGACGTCGTCGATCGCATCGCCATCACCGCATGGGAGCGGGGTGCCGCGCTGTACGTCGACGAGGCGTGGAAGACGCCCGGCGCGGGCCCTCTCGCGGCCCTCTATCGGTATTGAGGCAGTGACCGTGACGCCTGAAGTGATCCTCGGCGCCCTCGGTGTGCGTGACGGCCATCCCGGCGCGTACGCGGGGGAGTGGGTGGAGACGACCGGGACTCCCCTCGACGTCGTCAACCCGACCACGGGGGAGCGGTTGGCGACGATACGGGCGGCGTCCCCCGCCGAGTACGACCGCGTCGTCGACGCTGCCGAGGCCACTTTCCGGGCGTGGCGGATGCTCCCCGCCCCCCAGCGGGGGGACTACGTGCGCCGCCTCGGCGTCGCCCTGCGCGACCACCGGGAGGAACTCGGCCGGCTGGTGACGCTCGAGATGGGGAAGATCCTCCCCGAAGGCGTCGGCGAGGTGCAGGAGATGATCGACATCTGCGACTTCGCCACCGGGCTCTCCCGCCAGTTGTACGGGCTCACCATGGCCTCCGAACGACCGGCGCACCGCATGTACGAGCACTGGCACCCACTCGGGCCCGTCGGCGTGATCTCGGCGTTCAACTTCCCCGTTGCCGTCTGGTCGTGGAACGCTGCCATTGCCGCGGTGTGCGGCGACACGTTGGTCTGGAAGCCGTCCGAGCGCACACCGCTCACGGCCATTGCGGTGACCCGGATCGCGGCCGAGGTCATGGCGGGGTCCGGATACGAGGCCGTGTTCTCACTCGCGGTCGGTACCGGGGCCGGCGTCGGGGCGTCCATGACAGCGGACCCCCGGCTCCCCCTGATCTCGGCCACCGGGTCCTGTCGGATGGGACGCATCGTGGGGCCGGCGGTGGCCGAGCGGTTCGGGCGTTCCCTCCTTGAGCTCGGCGGCAACAACGCCGCCGTCGTGCTCCCCGACGCAGACCTCGACCTCGCAACGCGTGCGATCGTGTTCGGAGCGGTCGGCACCGCAGGCCAACGGTGCACCACGCTCCGGCGGGTCCTTGCCCACTCCGACGTGATCGATGACCTCACTGGGCGTCTCGTCGCCGCGTACCGCTCCATACCAATCGGCGATCCGCAGGACGATGGAACCCTCATGGGGCCGTTGGTGGGGGAGCGGGCGCTCGACGAGATGGCTGCAGCCCTCGCACGGGCAGAGGAGGAGGGCGGAACCATCCTCACGGGCGGAGACCGCCTCGACCGCAGCGGCTTCTTCGTCACTCCGGCGATCGTGCGCATCGACCACGACGCCCCGATCACGCACCAGGAGACGTTCGCGCCGATCGTGTACGTGAGCCCGATCGCGGACCTCGATGAGGGGATCGCTGCCAACAACGGGGTCTCCCAGGGCCTCTCGGCGGCGATCTTCACCGACTCGGTGCGGTCCTCGGAGCGGTTCCTCTCCCATGCGGGTTCCGACACGGGGATCGCCAACGTGAACATCGGGACCTCGGGCGCAGAGATCGGCGGGGCGTTCGGGGGGGAGAAGGAGACGGGCGGCGGCCGGGAGGCCGGATCCGACGCCTGGAAGGCGTACATGCGCCGACAGACCACGACGATCAACTGGGGTGAGGACCTTCCCCTCGCGCAGGGCCTCGAGTTCGGATGACCCTCCGACGCGTCCTCGTCATGACGCTCGTCGCCGCGGTGGTCGTGGGGTGCGGAGGTGACGACCCGGGGAGCGACGAGTTCGCTGCCCTGGTCCCACAACTCGACGCGGCGCTCTCCGTGCTCTCGCAGGCGCTCGTCTGCCCCGCATCGGAGGTCGTAGAAGAGGAGTTCGACCCCCTCGAGGTCGGCTCCCTCGAGGAGCACGGCCAGCGGCTGCCGAGCACGCTCGTCTCGGAGGCGACGATGACGATGGTGCAGGCGGGGGAGCGATCCCGCATCGCGATCTGGAACGGCCCGGACGCCCGGCCGTTGGCGATGCTCGTGATGGCCGAGTTGGAGGGTGGGGAGTACGCCCTGCGTCGAATCCGGTACTGCGACGCCTGAGACGGGTACGGTGGCGCCGTGGACGGACGCGTCGCCTCGGTGAGCGCGGACCCCGAGTACGGGTTCAGCAAGCGAGCCCTCGACGAGATTCGCCTCGTTGAGGGGTTCGGCGTGGAGGGCGACGCCCACGCGGGTCCGACGGTGAAGCACCGGTACCTCGTGCGGAAGGACCCGGACGCCCCGAACCTCCGGCAGGTCCACCTGCTGCACGCAGAGCTCCTCGCCCATGTGGCGACGCTGGGGCACGCGGTGCTGCCCGGTGAGTTGGGGGAGAACATCACCACCCGGGACATCGACCTGCTGGGCCTACCGCGTGGCACCCGACTTCGGCTCGGTGCCGACGCGGAGGTCGAGCTCACCGTCCTGCGGAACCCGTGCGGCCAGGTCGACGACTTCCAGCCCGGCCTCAAGGGGCACCTCCAACCCGTCGGCGCCGATGGCGTCCGGAAGCGGCTCAGCGGCGTCATGTCGGTTGTGACCGCGAGCGGTGTCGTGCGACCGGGGGACGCCATCGCGGTCCACCTCCCGGCCCACCCGCACGTGCCCCTCACCATCTGAGGGCGCGAGTGGCGGGTGTTCGGCGGCAGGGAGTGGCGCCGGGTTCGTCTGGCGAGTGTGCGAGTTCGTGGTACCGTGCTGCCGTGTTCTCGGTTGCACGGTTCCACGGCTTCTGTTGTCCGCACTGTCCATGCGCGGGCCGCCGACCACTGCACTGACGAGGAATC
>CAZRJG010000030.1:0-24358 GCA_964600365.1 uncultured Acidimicrobiia bacterium | reverse complement strand
CTACTACGCCCTCAGGTCCCTCCGTACCGGGCTCGAGGAACGAGGAGTCCTCCGATGAACGACCATGCACCCCTCAGGGAACTCGCCGGTGGCTACGTGCTCGGCGCCCTCTCGGCCACCGACCGGGAGCGCTTCGAGGCGCACCTCGCTGGATGTGGCTCGTGTCGTGAGGAGGTCGCCTCGCTCGCCGCCCTTCCCGGCCTCCTCACGAGGGCGGGCACCGACCCCGCTCCGGCCCTCCCCTCGCGCGTCGTCGACGCCGCCGTGGACCGGGCGGGCGACGAGTGGGAGGCACTGCGCAGGAGTCGCGCCGCGTGGCGGTGGGTCGCCGGGGTCGCAGCCGGGCTCCTCCTCTTCACGCTCGTGCTCCCACGCCTCCCCACCGAGGACGCGTCGGTGACCCTCGTGGTCGCCACAGCGGACGCGAGCGGCGAGGTCGCCATCGAGGCCCGTCCGTGGGGCACCGCCGTCTCCCTCACCCTCGACGACCTCCCCGCCCGGGACCGCTACGTGGCGTGGGTCGTCGCCCGTGACGGCACCCGCCAGCAGGCCGCCACGTGGGGTCCCACTCCCACGGGGAGGGCGATCGTCAGGGGCGCCTCGTCGATCCCGACCGAACGCGTCGTGGAGGTGGCAGTGACCGACGGCTCTGGTACCGAGACCCTGCTCACCGCCGGGTACTGACTGCCCACCGGGTCGTCGGCACCGCGCCGAATCGACCGGCCGCGGGCCGGATCGGCGCGTAGGCTCCCACCATGGGAGTGCCGGAACTCATCGGTCGCCACAGTCGCCTTCCCCACGGTCCCGTGGGCCGGGTGGTTGCCAGGATGATGGCGCGCACCACCTCGGCCTCGATCCCCTGGACCCTCGACCTGCTGGGTCTCGACGCCACGCACCGCGTCGCCGACCTCGGGTTCGGTCGCGGCGATAGCCTCGCGGCGCTCCTCGACCGGGTGCCCGACGGGCACGTTGCCGGCATCGAGATGTCCGAGACGATGCTCCGGGTCGCCCGGCGGCGCTTCGCCTCCAGCGTGCGCGACGGCCACCTCGGCCTGCACCACACCGTCGACGGTCGGACGGGGCCCGTCGGGGAGGGGAGCTTCGACCGGGCCGTCACGCTCAACACCATCTACATCACCGAGCACCCCGCCACCCTCTTCGGGGACCTCCACGCCCTCCTCGTCCCCGGCGGTCGTGTCGCCGTCACCTTCCCGGAACGGTCCGGGTTCAGCCAGTTCCCGCCGGCGAAGACCGAGGGGTTCTTCCTCCACGAGCTCGCCGACCTCGAGCAGGCGATGGTCGACGCGGGGTTCGGCGACGTGACCGTCCACCGTGCACCGGACCTCGCCCTGCACCCGCTCTCGCTTGTGGGCACCCGCCGCGCATAGCGTCGTCGCCCGGGTCGCCCTGGTCGCCCGGGTCGTCAGAGGTCGTCGGGAGGGGGTGGCGGTTCCTGGCCGGGATCCTGCGGCGTCGGGAAGACCTTCACCTCAGTCTCCTGCTCCACCCTTGCCGAGGGATCGGTCGGGTCCACGATCGGTTCGGTGGAGGTGAACGATGCGAACGGGTTCGTCCCACCCGTCAGCTCGAGCGGGAACTCGACCCAGTTCCCCATCGGGTCCGATGTCTTGTGGGCACCGTTGAACCACATGGGGACGAGTTGGCCCATCTTGGGGATCTGCATCGTCATGTCGTCGCACTTGGCGACGATGGCACCCGTCGCCTCCAGGGGATCGAGCGCCAGGACGCTGTCACCGCCCTCGCCGTCCGACCCGGTGTCCCCGCCCCCCTGGTCGAGACCCGGGATGCGCCGCGTCGGCTCGGGGTAGCGGAGCGTCAGGTAGATGCCCCGGATCGGGCTCAGCTCCGACCGGTTCTCCAGGGTGCACGAGTCGGACGAGGGCGGGAGTTCCAGGTGGTAGCTGGGCTCCCCGAAGTCGAAGGAGAACTCGCCGGTCCTGACGATCAGCTCGTCGAGGAACGCCTCCGGCACGTTCTCGGCCACGGCGGCGATGGTCCCGCGGAACCGTCCCGCGTCCGCGGCGTCGAGCGTGAGCTGGGACCGCACCTCGACCCGGAAGGTCGCGCACGCAGCGCCCACCGTCCGGGTGGCGGCCTCGACCGACCCGGTGGACTCGAGGATCCCCGCGAGCGCCAGGCCGTGGGCCTTCTCCATCCACGCCACCATCGTGCGCACCTCGCCCACGTCCTTTCGGGCCCTGCACTGGCGTCCGGACTCGTACAGCGCGTGGACCATGGCTGACTCCAGTCGGATGTCGATCTCCTCGGCGAACCCGTCGCGCACAGATTGGAAGGCATCGATGAGGTCGTCGCAGGCGATGGCCCCGAGGAGCCCCTCGACGACGACCGGGAGCGCCCACCACTCGACGAGCGGGCGCATCGTGCTCGCCAGGAGCAGGTCGTCGCCCTGGGCCGCCTTGAGGGCCGGGACCAGGTCGTCGCGCCCGGCGGTCGTGTAGTAGGCGAGGGAGGTCACCCCGGCGGGGGAGTCCGCGGCGATGCATGGGTCCCCCGGCTGCCAGGCCTGCACGGCGTCACGCAGGGCGGCGGTCGCCCGGTCGGTGCCCATCGGGGGAACGTCGCCCGACGGGTCGGGACCGGGCGAGCCCGCACCCGCCCCCGAGAAGTGGACGATGGGGATGCGCACCCCGGCCGAGTCGGCACGCACGCCCAGGGTCGGCACGACCGGGCCGCCCGACTCCTCCCACCGCACGGCCATCAGGTCGGCGGGGACCGTCGGCCCGGAGAGCTCCAGCACCGCCGGGCTGGCGAGGACGAGTCCCGACGGGGAGAACTGGGCCCCGCCCATCGTGAGGTCCACGAACCCCGACGTCGCCCCGTCCACCGGGGTGAGCGTGATCTCGGTCGGGTCGGCGAGCGCCCCGGGTGGGATGACGAGGCGGTACTCGACGTCCCCGTGCCCGGTGACCAGCTCACCGCCATCGGGCCCGATCTCCGAGGTCACCGCGGCGGAGCCGACGAGCTCGAACTCGATCGTCGGCATTGTCCCGGTGGGGGTGGTGGCCGTCTCCTCGGCGGGCGCCCCCTGCGAATCGCCCGGCGAGGACGGGTCGACGGTGCCCGCGCCGCACGCCGTCGCGACCAGCACGAACGCCCCGAGGAGGGCGACGGATCTAATGGTGGCGATCATCGGCTCAGCTGGCGGGTCCCCAGGTGAGCGAGGCGACGGTCTCGTACACGAGGTTCCCGGCCGCGTCATTGGAGACCTCCTCCTGGCTGATGCTGATGAACGCCTCCACGTCGTCTCGCATCCCACTCACGAACGCGCCCTTCGTGCCATCGGAGTTCTCCATCTCGAAGACCTCGACGGTGAATCCCTCGTCGTCCAGCCACGCCTCGTACATGGCCTTGATGGGCTCGTACTGGTCGGCGTCGGCGGCGACGACCACGCTGTACGAGGAGCCCGCCTCGTCGTCGAGCTGCATCGACGAGCGCACCTCGTACCGGTCGGGGAGGGGCAGGGGGAAATCGGCGGGCAGGTCGTCCCCGAGTGACGCGGTGACGTTGCCGTCCTCGCCTTCGAAGGTCATGGAGAGCTCGTCGTCGTCGGCGCTCATCGTGACGGTCCCGTCCTCGTCGGTGACGACGACCTCCTCGTCGTCGACGTCCACCTCGACGTCCCCGTCCCCGCCGACGGCCTGTTCGACGACCGCCTCGGCGAGATCGGCTGCGGCGTCCTCGGCGACGTCCCCGGGGCTGCACGCCGCGCCGGCGAGGATCAACCCACCCATCAGTACGAACGCGACGACCTTCCTCAGCATGAGTACTCCTTACTCGACGAACGATGCCCTGGCGGCATGCCCACGAACGGACGGCTCCTCCAACCGGGCGAGGGGGGGATGACTCGTTGGACTCGCTTGCTGGTTCTTGGCAGCTGTGCGCTGACCCCCGGGAACCCTATCAAGCCCGAGTGGGGGCTCGGTCCGGCCACAGACCCCTGCGAGGGCACCTGCTGTCGAGCGGTGTGCTGCGGCTCCCGCGCCAGGGATCACCGCCGCCCCTGGGCCCCCACCCGGCGATTCCGGGCGACAGTGACCGCCTCGGCGATCGGCATCCGCAAGGCGTCGCCGTGCCCGGGGATCACGACGTCGGCGGCGAGTGCTGCCAAGCGGTCCAGCGACGCATCGGCCTGTGCCTCGTCGTGGGTGAAGATCCCCGGCATGAGCCGTACCCCGGGTCGTCCACTGGGGACATGCTCGTTGACGAGCGCGTCCCCAGTGAGCACCGCTCCCACCGACGGGATGTGGAACGAGCAGTGCCCGCTCGTGTGACCGGGGGTGGGTACCGCGACGAGGCCGCCCGGCACGTCGAGGGGGCCCTCCACGAAGGGTTCGACTGTGCTCACCGGCGTGGGGGAGAGCCCCCCGCGACGGATGCTGTCGAAGGCAAAGACGAGCACCGACGGGCGCCACATCCGGACGACGAGGTCGACGACGCGCACCCGCTCGGTCCACTCGCCGGTGGCGTGCCCGACTTCGTCGACGTGGGCGTGCACCCTGCTGCCATGGTCGGTGTGGAGTCGTTCGGTGACGCCCAGGTGGTCCCGGTGGGCATGGGTGAGGACGATTGCCTCCACCTGCCCGGGTGCCACCCCTACCAGGCGGAGGGAGTCGAGGACCGCCGGGAGGTCCCGTGGCCACGCGGCGTCGACGAGCGTGATCGCGTCACCGTCGCGGATGACACACCAGTTCGAACGGATCCCCTGCGCCAGGAACACGCCGGGAGCCGGTTCGGAGACCACGACCGCCATACGTCGCCCCCTCCATGGAGCCTTCCCACCATACGACGCGACGGTGGTGCCGTCCACGGGTTCCGGCGGCGAGGCAGCCCATGGGGAGGGTACGCTGCCGATCCGAGGATCCCCATGCCCCCGTCATCCCACATGTCCGATCACGAGCGACTCCCATTGCTGGGTGGCGCGGCCCGTCCTGGGGCACGCGCCTCGTGAACGGTCCCGAGACCCTCACCTACTGGTTCTCCGACCTGGAGGGCAGCACCCGCCTGTGGGAGGAGCATCCCACCGGGATGCAGGATGCCCTGGCTCGGCACGACGCAATCCTCCACCGGTCGGTGGCAGATGCCGGTGGCAGGGTCGTCAAGGGGACGGGGGACGGGCTCATGGCCGTCTTCGACCGCCCCGGCGATGCCATCACCGCCGCCGTGGGGGCACAGGGGGCGCTCGCCGATGAACGGTGGGGGGACACGGGGCCGCTCCGAGTGCGGATGGGCATCCACCTGGGCCCCGCCCAGCCACGAGCCGGCGACTACTACGGGACGCCCGTGAATCGCGCTGCCCGGATCATGTCGGCGGCCCACGGGGGGCAGGTCCTCGTCTCCGATGCCGTTGCCCGGGCCTGCGACGGCACCCTCCCCGCAGGGGTGCGGCTCCGGGACCTCGGGACGCACCGCCTGAAGGACCTGTCCGGGAGCGAACGGCTCCATCAGCTCCTCGCCGAGGGCCTCCCCACCTCGTTCCCTCCGCCCTCCACGCTCGACCTGCGCCCCAACAACCTCCCCACGCAGACATCGGTGTTCTTGGGACGCGAAGAGGAGTTGGGATCCCTTCGCGACCTCCTCGACTCCGAGGACGTCCGCCTCGTCACCCTCGTCGGACCCGGGGGCACCGGCAAGACCCGACTGGCCCTGGAGGCAGCGGTCCGTGAACTCGAACGTTTCGCCGATGGACTGTTCTACGTCCCGCTCGACGAGGCCCAAGGCGCAGACGACGTGTTCGCGGCCATTGGAAGGGCCCTCGGCATCGACCTGCCGCCGGATGGGGAAAGCCTCGATGCGGTCCGTGGGGGAGTGGGCGACCGCCGGATCATGGTCCTCCTCGACAACTTCGAGCACGTCACCGACGCCGCCGTCGGGCTCGTGGACCTCCTCGGTGCCTGCCCCGGGCTCGTGGCGCTCGTCACCAGCAGGGAGGCCCTTCGTGTGCGGGGGGAACGACGATTCCACGTGGCTCCGCTCTCGCTGCCGACGGGGACGGCCACGCTGGGCGAGGTGATGGCCTCGGAGGCGGTGCGCCTCTTCGTCGAGCGCGGAGTCGAGGTGGATCCGTCGTTCGCCGTCACCGAGGAGAACGCGGCGACGATCGCCGCGATCTGCAGTCGGCTCGACGGCCTCCCCCTCGCGATCGAGTTGGCAACCGCTCGGCTGCGGGTCTTCTCGCCCGACGACCTCCTCTCACGACTGGAGCGGCGTCTCGACCTCCTGCGGGGAGGTGCCCGCGACCTCCCCGGACGTCAGCAGACCCTCCGTGCGACGATCCAGTGGAGCTTCGAGCTCCTCGAGCCCGACGACCGGCTGCTCTGCCTCCTCGTCTCGGTGTTCGCAGGCGCACGCCTCGAGGACGTCGAGTCGGTTGCCCTCGTCGTCGACGCCTTCGCACACATCGACGTGATCGACGGGCTCCAGTCCCTCGTGGACAAGAGCCTCATCCGCAGCGTCGATCACGACGGCTCATGGTTCACGATGCTCGGCACCGTGCGCGACTACGCGCACGAGCTCCTGGCCGCAGACCCTGGACTCGGATCGGACGCGCGGCAGGCGCACGCGTCCCACTACTGCGACATGGCCCGACGGCTCCGCCCGGGCATCGTCGGTGCTGACCGGGACGCGACCCTGTCCACGCTCACGCAGAACCTCGGAAATCTCCTCGTCGCGTGGCGCCACCTCCTCGACGACGGGTCGCTCGAGGCCCTGTACGAGTTCCTCGACCCGCTCTGGGCGCTCCATGACGCCATGGGTTGGTATCGCGGAGTGATCGACCTCGCCAACGACCTCCTCGGTCTGCTCGGCGAACTGCCCGAGACGCCGGAGATGGTGCGGGAGAAGGTCGCACTCCAGACGAGCGTCGCCAGGGCGCTCATGACCCTCCGGGGGTACGGCGCCGAGGTGGAGGCCGCCTTCAAGGAGGCGCTGGCGCTCTCCGATCGCTCGGGGGAGGCGCCGGAGCGGTTCCCCGTCCTTCGCAGCCTGGCCAGCCTCTATGCCCTCTCGTACGACATGGAGCACTCCCTCTTGGTGGCGAGGGAGCTGCTGGCGATTGCCGAGGAGCAGGGCGACCCCGGCCTCGAGATGGAGGCCAACCTCGCCGCAGGTGTGCAGGAGGCGTTCGGTGGCGAGATGGCATCGGGACTCTCCCGACTCGAGCGAGCGGTCGACCTGTACGACCCCGACCGCATCCGGCACGAGCGGTTCCGCCTCGGACCCAACCCGGGGATCCAGGCGCTCACGTCTTCTGCGCTCATCCTCGCGATGCTCGGCTACGCCGAACGCGCCGTCGAACGGGCGGCGCGAGCCGAGGAGGAGAGTGCCCGACTCGGTCATCCCTCGACGAGGGCGTACGCGCTCCACCACGTGGCGCTCCTGTACGCCAGCCTGAGGAGGTTCGACCTCGTCGGACCTCGCGGCGACGAGCTGCTGGAGATCGCCACCATGCACGACTACCCGGTGTGGCGGGCCGTGGCGATCGTGTGGCAGGGTCTCGCTGCCATCGCCGCAGGCGACGCCGCACACGGGCTTCCCCGACTGGAGGAGGGAGTGACCCTCTATCAGGGCGAGTCGGCGCCCCCCGTCTTCTGGCCGACGATGCTCACCCTGCTCGCAGCGGGGAACGCCATGGCGGGGCGCCTCGACGTGGCACTCGCCCACGTCGATGAGGCCCTGGGAGTGGCTCACGACGGCGATCCCGTTGCCGCGGACGCCCTCGTCGCCCGGGGGGATTTCCTGCTCGGCCTGCACGGCGCCGAGGCGGTCCCCGAGGCCCTGGCGTCGTGGGAGTCGGCGTTGGTGCTCGCCGAGGAGTGGGGGATCCCGACGATCGCCCTCAGGGCTGGGACCCGACTCGCCCGACACGCCGCCGGGACGGAGCGGGAACACGACTCCCTCCGACGCCTCGCAGCGATCCACGATGCCTTCACCGAGGGATTCGACACGGTGGATCTGGTTGCCGCCCGGGACGTGCTCGGCCGCACCTGAGGTCGTGGGCCGGTGCCACGATCCCCGAACGCGGAAAACCCCGAGGGAGCTTCCGCCGTGGCGTCCACCCTCTCGGGGTTCCCGTTGGCCTTCCCGCCCCGAGGGGCGTTCTGCCGTGCCGGGTCTCCGGGCCCGTCAGCCCTTCTCCCAACGTGTGGCCACCTCCGGTAGGCGGCCCACGCCAACCGTCGCTGGCGCTCTCTCTCGAGAGGGGTCCCCGTCGGGACCCGGCCTCGCCACACCGTGGCGTTGCCAACCCGGTCGTCGCCGTTTCCAGCGCCGCTCGGGCTTCCGCCGCTCGTGCCCCGGCCGTTCCTCTCGGTTCGAACCGTTCGCCGTTCGGCGGCCTGCGGTGCGGGTCCCTCGCGGTAGCCGCTCCGTAGGTCGGACGGTGCCTTGCGGCCCGCCCTGAGCGTCGGTCCGTGCCCCTGGGGACCCGTCCCGGCACGCTCCCCGGTCGGCTCTCGCCGTCCGGTGGGGGTTCGGATCGGGCCGAGGCCCGGTCGTCCGCCCCTGCGGTTCCCTCCCGGTTCGGGTGCCGGCAAGCCGGACGCCCGGCGGGGTGGTCCCGCCCCCAGGTGTCTCCCCGAAGGGGTGCACCCGGGTGGTGCGGTCTCCCTCGGTCTCCCGAGGTCGACAGCAAGAACCATACGCGACGATTCTGGTCCCGAAGCCCCATTTGGCCGGGTGGTTTTCGCGAGCAACGGACAGTTTTCGCGTCCCGCCGATCAGGACCGTGCTCGACATCGGATGCAAGCGATTGCCTAGCGTTCGGGGCATGGTGAGCCCTCGAGCCCTCGCTGCCATCAGTGATGTCGTGGGAGGTCGTCGTGTCCTCTTGGCGGGTGACGTCGCAGCAGCGATGACGAACAAGGCCGAGCTACTCAGGGAGACGGGGGCGGATGTGCGCGGCCTCGTGGCCACGGAGGGAACGGGCCGATTGCCAGACATCGAGTTCCGCGTCCTCGGCGGAGTCGCGTCACCGTCGATCATGGACGGGTTGTGGGCATTCGAGCGTGCGGTTCGTGACCTCCCCACCGAGGTGGGGGCCTGGTTGGACGCGTGGGATCCCGATCGATCGGCCCTCGTCATGCCGACGACCCCGAGCGTCCTCCCGCCCATCGCAGGACGGCGGACGTACGGGCAGCGCAGGCCCGAGTGGGCGGCATTGGAGGACAAGACCACAATCGATGCGCTGTGGGATGCGGTGGGCGTGCCGCGGGAAGAGGCCGCCATCGTCCCGGTGGCCGACGCTCCGGCCGCCCACCGAGTGCTGGGCGGCAACACCGTGTGGACCACCGACAACTCCTCGGGTTGGCACGGCGGAGCGGCGCGGGTCAGGTGGGTGGCGTCCGAGGAGGCGGCAGAGCGGGTCGTGGCCGAGTTCGCACCGATCGCCGAGGTGGTCCGGGTGATGCCGTTCCTCGAAGGCCTCCCATGTTCCATCCACGCCTTCGTGTTGCCCCATCGCGTCGAGGTGTTCCGTCCGGTCGAGATGCTCATCCTGCGGGACCCTCGTGCAGGTCGCTTCGTCTACGCGAGTGTGGGCACCGGGTGGGACCCGCGCCCCGAGGATCGAGAGGAGATGCGCCGGGTGGCCAAGGACGTTGGCCACCACCTGCGGGAGACGGTGGGGTACCTGGGCGGGTGCTCCATCGACGGCGTCATGACCGTGGACGGGTTCCGTCCGACCGAGCTCAACCCCCGGCTCTCGGCCGGTCTTGGACTCCAACTGGGCTCGATGGCGGAAGACCTCCCCGTGGGCACGCTCAGCCACCTGCTCATCGAGGGCGACCTCGACCCGTCGCTCCTCGAGGGGATCGGCGACAGGGCGTCGGCAGCGGCTGACGCGACGAGGATCGCGAGGGTCGTCCTCCACTCGCCGGTCGCGATCGAGGAAACGGAGGTACCGGTGCGATGGACGGGTGAGGCAGTCGTCGAGGCAGATCCCGCCGAGGCGACCGCGACCGTCGAATCGGGGAGCGCTCCCTCGGGATGGGTCGTGATGGCACGGTTCGAGGGTGTCCCGGCCGGTCCGAGCCTCGCTCCGATCGCCCAGGGCGTCGCCCGGTTCGCAGCCGAACGCCTGGGGGCGCCCTTTGGTGTGTACGAGGCGCCGGTGGACGTGCGCCCGGCCTGAGGGTCGCCGAACCTGTCACAGGCTCCCGGTAACGTCGTCGACGATGACCGACGTCGAGGATCGAGCCGCAGAGCCCTATGTACTGGAGCGCCTCTCGCCATCGCGTGCGAGTGACTTCCTGCAGTGTCCGAAGCTCTTCGAGTACAAGACGATCCAACGCCTCCCGGAGCCCACAACGGTGCACCAGGCCCGGGGTACGACGGCGCACCTCGCCCTCCAGAATCTCTTCGACCTCCCCAAGGAGGAACGCACCGCCGAGAAGCTGTACGACCTCTTCAGGGAGGCGTGGACCGAATTGCGGGCCGAGGAGGAGTACGCCGGGCTCTTCGAGTCCCTGGACGAGGAGCGCTCGTGGGGACTCGAGAGCATGTCGCTCCTTCGGAACTACTTCTCCGTCGAGGACCCCGGCGCGCTCGAGCCGCTCGATCGCGAGCTCGACCTGCTCGAGGAGGTCGCCGATGGCGTGGTCATCCGTGGCATCCTCGACAGGATGGACGAGACACCCGAGGGTGACCTCGTCATCCTCGACTACAAGACCGGCAAGGCCCCGCCGCAGCGCTACGCCGGCTCCGCGTTCTTCGCGTTGAAGATCTACGCCGCCCTCATCCGCAAGCGCACCGGTCGCACCCCCGTCGAGGTGCGACTCATGTACCTCAACGGCCCGACGTTGCTCACGCTGCCGATCACCGACGAGCTGCTTGACCAGACCGAGGTGAGGATCACGAACATCTGGAACCAGATCGAGCGGGCGATCGAGACGAACGAGTTCCCACCCTCGCCGTCGAAGCTCTGCGGGTGGTGCTCGTTCCAGGAGATCTGCCCGGCCTTCGCCAAGGACGCCTGAGCCGTCGGCCTACGGGAAGATGCCCCGGACCCGCTTTGCAGCGGTCACCTTCTTGACACCCTTGATGAGCGCAGCGGTCCGGAGATCGACACCCTCCTTCACGGAGATCGCGTGCACGTCATCGAAGGCACGGGCCATGATCTCACGGAGGCGGCCAACGATCTCGTTCTCGCTCCAGAAGTACTTCTGGATGTCCTGCACCCACTCGAAGTAGGACGCGGTCACCCCGCCGGCGTTGGCGAGGATGTCGGGCACCACCATCACGTCCCGGTCGCGGAGGATGGCGTCGGCGGCGGTCGTCGTGGGGTTGTTGGCCCCCTCGATGACGATGCGAGCCTTGATGTCCCGGGCGTTGTCGGCGGTGATCACGCCCTGGATCGCGGCGGGGATGAGCACATCGCAGTCGAGGGTGAGCAACTCCTCGTTGGAGATGCGGTCGGCATCCTCGTATCCCTCGAGGCTCCCGTGGAGGGATGTCCACGCCACGAGTCCAGAGATGTCGAGGCCGGCCTCGTCGAACACGCCTCCTGACACATCGGAGGCGGCGACGACGCGACAGCCCATCTCGACCGCAGCGATGGCGGCGTACTGGCCGACGTTGCCGAAGCCATGGATGGCGACCCGCAGGCCCGGCGCCTGCATCCCCCGCGTTGCTGCGGCGGCGGGGAGGAGGCTGATCGCCCCGCGTCCCGTCGCCTCACGGCGTGCCACCGATCCCCCCAACTCAGGGGGCTTGCCGGTCACGACGGAGGGCACGGCATGGCCCTTCTGTTGGGAGTAGGTGTCCATCATCCACGCCATCGTCTGGGCGTCGGTGCCCATGTCGGGAGCGGGGATGTCGCGCTCGGGGCCGATGAAGTCGATGATCTCCGAGGTGTAGCGGCGAGTGATCCGCTGCTTCTCACCCCGCGTGAGGATGGTGGGATCGATCCGGACGCCGCCCTTGGCGCCTCCGAACGGGAGTCCGACGATGGCGCACTTCCAGGTCATGAGCATCGCGAGCGCCGCGACCTCTCCGAGGTTCACGTCGGACGCGAAGCGCACACCGCCCTTCGTCGGGCCCATCGTGATGGTGTGCTGGACCCGGTAGCCATACACGGTGTCGACCTCGTCGTAGTCGTCCCGACGGAATGGAAAGGTGACGAGCATCGAACGCTGGGGGTGCTTGAGGCGTTCGCGGATGTTGTCATCGAGATCCATCAGTTCGGCAACGGCCTCGAACTGGGCGACCGTCTCGTCGAACATGGGGGAGGCCCACCCCGGGGTGTTCACCTGACCCGTAGCCATGTCGCTCCTTCCGTGTGCGAGCGTGACGCTAGTGAGGGACGGGTTGGGTGCGGGGTCTTAGGGTCCCCGCGGCGGGGACCGAGCGGAGCCGAGCACCGACGAGGAGTGCCAAGACCGCCATCCCTGACGCGAGGGTGAGAGCCGTCACGAATCGATCGAGATCCCATGGCGCCGCCGTGGGGAGGACGGCGCGGATCATGCTCTCCCACCGCCAGACTCCCCAGACGGCCAACTCGATCGCCGCGACGAGCCACGCGATGCGTGCGAGCAGAGGCCGGACCACGCCCACGGCGACGAACGCGGCGGCCGCCACGGGCACCGCCCACTGGAGGAAGCTGGGCTCGGTCTCGACGGGGAGGAAGAGCCACTGTCGCAGTCCGACGAGGAACGCAAGGGTGGCGATGCCGAACAACATCCACTGGACCCGGCGTCGCATGACCCACGAAAGGCCGACACCGGCGGTGAGGCCGACGATTGCTGCGAGGGGGAACGGGCGCTCGAGCCAGGAAAGCGACACGTGGATCGTCGTCGGCACGCCGTCCACCTCGACGGGAACGGTCACTTCGTCGAAGACGAGATCGCCGGGCGATCGCCCCGGCGGCGGTGACTCCGACATCCAGTGGATCCGGTGGTCGTGCCACGCCCACCTCCCGCCGTCGCCCACGACGCGCCACTCCGGGGGGAGCTGGGCGTCGGAGCGGTCGTAGGAGACATTGGTGCCGTAGCGATCCTCGTTGAGAACCACCGACGGAGACGATGCATTCTCCTCGACGGTGCCGTCATCGAGGATCCGAAGGTACGGCTCGCCGAAGTAGCCGAGGACAACCAGTTCGGTACCCGGTTCCACTTCGGCGAGGAGGAACGAGTCCCCCCCGACGATCGAGAAGTCGACGGCGTCGGGAGCAGGATCGACGCGCAGGATCTCGTTCTGGAAGTCCGTGGGTCCGGCGGGGTCGGCGAGGGCAGGTGTGCCGACACCGATGAGCAGTGTCCCGGCGAGCATCCCCGCGAGGAGAACTCGTCGGGTCACTCCCCGACCTCGAGTTCGAACTGGCCGGAAGGGTGCACGGTGCATGACCCGACGAACCTCCCTGGCGACGCGAACCGCTGCACGAGCGTCTCGCCGGGGCCCACGTAGAAGGGACCGACGATGTGCCCCCGGTCGTCCTCGTTGCGAATCCGGATCACCTCCCCGACCTTCGCCTGCAACGAGGTGGGGAGGATGTCGAGGGGCTCTCCGCGGTCGTAGGCGTCCCCGGCTCCTGCCGGCACCACGTACTCGTAGGTCGCCTCCAGCGCCTCGGGGTCGTCGATGAGCGAGAGCTCGTCCGCGCTGCAGCCCACGGCGACGAGTGCGAGGGACGCCAGCAGGAGGAGGCGGGTCATCACAGCTCGCCGAGGAGGATCTCGAGGTCGTTGGCGATGTCGTCGGCGCTGATCCCGAACGGCCATTGGAGCCGCATGCGGCCGAGGTCGTCGACCGCGTAGAGGTAGGCGGTGTGCCCGACCTCGATCTCGCCGTCGACGGTGACCACGTCGTAGTCGGCACCGAAGCCGGTCACCACCTCGCGGAGGCGGGCATCGTCGTCGGTGCGGAGGGCGAGGCCATCGCCGAAGAAGGCATCCACGTAGCGCTGCAGGTCCTCGTAGGTGTCACGGTCCGGATCGACCGTCACGAACGCAACCTCGAAGCGGTCGGCGTCATCGCCGACGTCGAGCAGTGCCAGGCGGAGATCAGCCATCGTGGTGGGGCAGATGTCGGGGCAGTGGGTGTAGCCGAAGTACACCAGCAGGTAGCCGCCCTCCGGGCCCACGAACGCCTGTTGGGTCCCGTCCGCGAGGGGGAGTGAGAACCCCCCGACCGTTGGTGCAGGGTCACGCACGATGCCAGCGGGTTGGGCAGGCGTGCACGCCGCCGCGAGGAGCACCACGGCAACGAGGGAGAGCAGTGGGCGTCGCATGCCAAGAAGGCTATTCCATCGGGACGGACACGCGGTCGCCTCCCAGGCGGGGGAGTGGGCCACTCCGCCGATAGGATCGCGGCATGCCATACCCACGCCGCCTCCTCAGTTCGGGCGAGGAGATCGTCCGGGAGTTCCATCCCCACTGGATCCGACTCGTTGCCCCCGTCGCCCTGCACCTCCTGTTCGTGGCGATCGGCGTCGGACTCGGAGCGTGGCTCCCCGAGCTCCCCACCTTCGGGACCGCCGCCGTCGGGTTCGTCACGGGTGCGGTGGTGACCACACCCGCGTGGGTGCGCTGGAAGACGACATGGTTCGTGGTCACGAACGAACGGATCATCACCCGATCGGGCCTGTTCAACCGCACCGGCAAGGAGATCCCCCTCGAGGTGATCAACGACGTGGCGTTCGGCCAGACGTTCGTCGAGCGGCTGTTCGGATCGGGCGACCTCCTCATCGAATCGGCGGGAGAGCAGGGCCAGAGCAGGTTCACCGACATCCCCGACCCCGAGGGCGTCCAGGCGGACATCTACAAGCTGAGGGAGGAGCGAACGGTGTTCCTCCGGGGTGGAGGCGGCCAGAGCATCGGCCAGGAGCTCGAGACGCTGTCCCGCCTCCACAAGGAGGGCGTCCTCACCGACGAGGAGTTCCAGGCCCAGAAGAACCGCCTGTTGGGTGGGGTGTGAGAGGAGACGAGCGGTGGCACTCCACATGATGGACGACTTCCCCCTGTTGATGTCGACGCTCTACGACCGTTCGGTAACGGTGTTCGGGCACCGGGAGATCGTGTCGCTCGAGGCCGATCGCGCGGTCCATCGCACGACCTACGGGGAGACCGATCGACGCGTCAAGCGCCTCGCCGCTGCCCTCGGGCGGCTGGGCATCGCCCGGGGAGAGGTGGTGGGTACGTTCGGGTGGAACACCCATCGCCACCATGAGCTCTACTGGGCGACGGCGAACACCGGCCGGATCTGCCACACCCTCAACATCCGGCTCTTCCCGGAGCAGCTCGAGTACATCATCAACCACGCACAGGACCGGGCGATCTTCGTGGACATCGACCTCGTGCCGTTGATCGAGGCCGTCGTCGAGCGGGTTCCCGGCGTCGAGCATTGGATCGTCATGGGCGGTGACGCCGCGTCCACCTCCCTTCCCAACGCGATCTCCTACGAGGACCTCATCGCGGACGAAGCGCCGTTGGGATCCTGGCCCGACGTCGATGAACGCTCGGCGATGATGTTTTGCTACACGTCGGGGACGACGGGGAACCCCAAGGGCGTGGCGTACACGCAGCGGTCGACGTACCTCCACACGGTGACGAACACCGGCACCCTCGAGATGAACCAGTCGGACAACCTCCTGCCGATCGTCCCCATGTTCCATGCGGCGGCGTGGGGACTCCCGTTCATCGCGGTCTCGGTGGGGGCCAAGCTCACCTATCCGGGCCACGACCTCTCTGCCGAGGGGATCGTGCGGCTGTTCAACGGTGAGGGTGTGACCTTCTCGGCGGGAGTCCCGACGGTGTTCCTGGGGATCCAGCAGCACCTCATGGACCATCCCGAGGAACGGCTCGAAACGATCAACACGCTCGTCTGTGGGGGATCGGCGGTGCCCCGGGGCCTCATGAGGTGGTACGCCGAGGAGACCGGCATCTTCATCCGCCAGGCATGGGGCATGACCGAGACGAACCCGGTCGCCTCGGTCGCCCTCATCCGCGACGACATGGCCGACTGGGACCTCGAACGCAAGCTCGACATCATGGAGACCGTCGGCGTCCCGATGCCGGGGCTCCGGATGAAGATCGTCGACGAGCACGGCACCGAACTACCACATGACGGGGTGGCGTTCGGGGAGTTGATGATCCAAGGACCGTGGATCGCCGCCGAGTACTACCGGGACGAGCGCCAATCGACCTTCGTCGATGGGTGGATGGCGACGGGCGACGTGTGCACGATCGACCCCGATGGCTACATCCGCATCACCGACCGGGCGAAGGACGTCATCAAGTCGGGCGGCGAGTGGATCAGCTCCCTCGACCTCGAGAACACGCTCATGGCCCACCCCTCGGTCGCCGAGGCGACCGTGGTGGGGGTGCGCCACGAGACGTGGCAGGAGCGCCCCGTGGCATTCGTCGTGCTCCGCAGTGGGCACGTCGCCACGCAGGAGGAGTTGATCGCGTTCCTCGAACCCCACGTTGCGGACTGGTGGCTCCCCGACAGGGTCGTCTTCATCGAGCAGATCCCCAAGACCGGGACCGGGAAGTTCGACAAGAAGGTCCTTCGGGCGGCCCACGCAGACATCCTCCTGTGAGCGAGCTGGTCCGCAACGGCGCGCCGCCCCCCGAATGGGGAGTGGTGATCGACGACGACGCGATCGCCCGGTTCGCCGCCGACTGGCGCCCGCTGCCGAACGCGTCGTTCGGCTACGACGGGCTCCCCACAGACCTCACCACCGATGAGTGGATCGACTTCGTGGTGGTGTCGGTGTCGTGCGTCGCCTGCCTCTGGCCACCGGAAGGCGAGGAGATGTGGTCCACGGACTTCGAAGGCGAGCAACTCGACGATGCCCCCGGCTTCTTTGCTGCCTTCACGAAGGAACGCCGTCGCTCCGGGCTCGACCTCGAGACGATCCGGGCGTGGTCGCTCGACGACGTCGAGCGCCTGTTCGCCGGCAGGGGCGTCCTCCAACTCCTCCCCGAGCGCCTCGCCCGCCTCGTCGCCGTCGCCGATTCGGCACTCGACCGATGGGGTGGATCGTTCTCGACCCTGGTCGCCGAAGCGGGCCACGACGCGCCGTCCGTCGCCCGGCTCCTCGTGGAGACCGTCCCGGGGTACCGGGACGAGGCGACCACGGCGTTCGGCACGCTGCGGTTCTGGAAGCTCGCCCACCTCGCAACCGCAATGCTCGCCGAGCGAGGCCCAGCGCTCGCGGGTCTGGGGACCTTTCCGGTGTACCCCGACTACATGGTCCCCCGCACCCTCCGGCACCACGGCATTCTCGTGTACGCGCCCGACCTCGCCCGGGCAGTGGACACGAGGGAGGTGATCGCCGCGGGGAGTGCGTGGGAGATGGGGATCCGGTGGGCGAGCATGCACGCAGCAGAGCGAGTCCTCGGGGCGCTGCGCGCTGCCGGGCACGACGTCGCCATGCCGACGCTCGACTACTGGCTGTGGTACGCCTCGGTGCTCGGTCCCGACGCCGGCTCGATGGGGGAGCACCATCGCACGATCACGATGGCCTACTGAACGGGTCCGCGATCACCGGGCCCGCACCGGGTGAGGCCCAGATGTGGTCGTCGCCGTGCTCGGGGTGTCCGCCGGGGAGGATGACGCCAGCGAGGCGCACCAGCCGAAGAGGTTGCCTAGCGCTGGCCGTGGCTGGCGATGAATCGGGCCGGGTAGCGGGTCGGCGTCGCGCTCGCCCCATCGAGACGGGCGAGGTGGTCAGCGCGCAGGGGCACCCCGGTTGCGGCGAGGTTCGACTCCAGCTGGCTCAGCGTGCGCACGCCGATGATCACGCTCGCCACCGTGCGTTGGGCGAGCACCCATGCGAGGCTCACATGTGCCGGTGGCGCCCCGGTGTCGGCGGACACCTCACGCACCGCGGCGTCGATCGCCCACGACCGATCGTCCTGGCGTTTCACCCATGCCTCCTCGTCGGAGTCGGGCTGGGAGCCGAGCCGTCCCTCGTCGGCCGCAGGGCGTTCACCCCGTGTGTACTTGCCGGTGAGGAATCCGCCGGCGAGCGGACTCCACGGGGCGAGTCCGAGGCCTTCGGCTTCGAACAGGTCGAAGAAGTCGTCTTCGATGTCCCGGGTGATGAGGTTGTACTGGTACTGCGCTGCCACGAACCGGTGGAAGCCCATCGCGTCGGCCATCCCGAGTGCCGTTGCGAGCTGCCATGGCATGTAGTTGCTCACCCCGAGGTACCGCACCTTCCCAGTGGTGACGAGGTCGTCGAGTGCACGCAGCGACTCGTCGAGCGGGGTGATCGGGTCCCAGCAGTGGAGGTACAGAAGGTCGATGTGGTCGGTGTCGAGGCGCTGCAGGCTGGCATCGACACCGGACAGGATGTGGTGGCGGGACGAGCCCTGGTCGTTCGGGCCGTCGCCCATCGGGAAACGGACCTTCGTGGCGAGGACCACCTCATCTCGGCGCAACTTGATGGCCTTGCCGACGATCTCCTCCGAACGCCCGCTGGCATACACATCGGCGGTGTCGACGTGGTTTCCGCCGGCGTCGAGGAACCGGTGGATCATCGCCGTCGCGTCCTCGGGCGACGCCGCCCTCGGCCCGTCCTCACCGAACACCATCGTCCCCAGTGCGAGTTCGCTCACCAGTAGCCCGCTCCGGCCCAGTCGTCGGTACTCCATAGTGTTCCTTTCGCCGAGTCGAGTCTACGCAGGCCCCTCACTACCCTTCCGGCTCGCATGGTCGGCGACATCCACACGTTCCTCGGTCAGGCGGCCGTCTACCTCTCCGGTGCCGTCGGGCTGTGGGCAGCAGCGCTCGCCGTCATGGGGCGACCCCTGCCACGGGTCTTCTTCTGGGTGTCGGGCACGGCGATCACGATGTTCGTCATCCAGGTGTCACTCGGGCTCTGGATGTACCAGGGCGGGTTCGACCCGGGATCGGCCCACCTCTTCTACGGCGTCGTGATCCTGTTCACCGTGGCGTTCGCGTACGTGTACCGCGCCCAGTTCGCCCGGCGCCCCGCCCTGGCGTGGGCGCTGCTCATGTTGTTCATGTGCGGCCTCGGGATCCGGGGCTGGTTGAACTTCCTCGTCTGGTTCTGACCCCTACGATGACCCTCCGAGGAGGTCATCCATGTTCCTGAAAGGCAAGAAGCTCGTCATCACCGGGGTCCTGAACCCCGATTCGATCGCGTTCCACTCCGCACGGATCGCCCAGGAGCAGGGCGCCGAGATCGTGCTCACCGGTTTCGGTCGGGGCCTTCGGATCACCGAGCGCACCGCCAATCGGCTTCCCAGCCCGCCGCCGGTCCACGAGCTCGACATCATGGACGATGCGCACATGGAGGCGCTCGTCTCCACCCTCGAGACCGAGTGGGGGAGCGTCGACGGCGCCCTGCACTCGATCGGGTTCGCGCCCGGCGACGCCCTCGGTGGCAACTTCCTCCACACCCCCGCAGAGAGCGCTGCCACGACATTCGGCATCTCGGCCTTCTCCTACAAGACGCTCGCCATCGGCCTCCTGCCGCTCATGGAGAAGGCGGGCGGCGGTTCGCTCGTCACCCTCGACTTCGACAACTCCCAGGCATGGCCCGGCTACGACTGGATGGGCGTGGCGAAAGCCGCGCTCCAGGCGACCACGCGCTATCTCGCGGGGTACCTCGGCCCGAAGGGAGTGCGGGTCAACGCGGTGTCTGCTGGCCCGCTCAAGACCATGGCGGCGAAGTCGATCCCCGGCTTCGAGGTGTTCGAGAACGTGTGGGATGACCGCTCCCCCCTCCCGTGGGACAAGACCGACCCCGAACCGGTCGCCCAGATGGTGGCGCTCCTGCTCAGCGACTGGACCCCGATGACCACCGGTGAGGTGATCCACGTGGACGGTGGCTTCCACGCCCTCGCCGCTGGTATCCCCGACGCCGACTGAACAATGCCCCTGAGAGCCCTCACCGACGACCTCTTCGGGGAGGTCACAGGGGACTCGCCCCGGGTGCTCGCCCTCCACGGATGGGGGAGGGACCGCACCGATTTCGCCGCCGTCCTCGAGGGGATCGAGGCGATCGCGCTCGACCTTCCCGGGTTCGGCGCCTCGCCGCCCCCGGCCGGGCCGTGGGGTGCCCATGAGTACGCAGAGGCGATCGTCCCTGTCCTCGACCGCTTCGACGCGCCGCCGGTTGTGGTGGGCCATTCGTTCGGGGGGCGTGTGGGGGTCTGCCTCGCGGCAGCGGGCCATCCGGTCGCCGGCCTCGTTCTCGCCGGCGTGCCCCTTCTTCGGCGCGTGGGCACTGTGAAGCCGCGGCTCGGCTACCGCCTCATCCGCTGGGCTGCAGGAGTGGGGGTCCTCCCAGAAGCGCGGCTCGAGGCGGCGCGTCGGAAGTACGGTTCCGCCGACTATCGCGCCGCAGAGGGCGTGATGCGAGACGTGCTCGTACGGGTCGTCAACGAGACCTACGAGGCGGAGCTCGGGGACCTCGACGTCCCCGTTCGGTTGCTCTGGGGTCGGGACGACGCGGCCGCTGGGGTCTGGATCGTCGACGAGGCGCTCGACCTCCTCGCCACGGATGCCGGGGCGACGATCGTCGACGGCGGGCACGACGCGGTCTTCGAGGAGCCGCAACTCCTTCGTGATGTCATCGCCGAGCTGGAGGGGCTCCGTGCCTGAGGTGGGTCCTTTCGCGCTCGTCGTGCTGGCTCTGCAGGCCGTTGGCCTCGTCGGGATCTGGCGTCGCTGGCTCTCTGTCGCCCAGCGGGAGCACTACCTCCCCGGTTCGGTCATCCGGTTCGCCTTCCGGTGGAGCGCCGCCGGGCCGACCAACGTGGCAGCCGCCGTGATCCTCACCGTCCTTGCGGTCGGCGCATGGGCCCCGGCGCCGCTCGGCGCCGTCGCCGCGGCGACCCTCGGGATAGGCGCTGCGTTCTGGCCGTTCGGCCTCTCGGCCACCGGAATGGCGTGGACCGCCCGCGCGAAGCGCCTCCTCGCCCTCGCGGCGGTGGGCGCCGGTTTGTTCGTAGGGATCGTGTGGTGGTGGCTCGGGGCTCGCGGTCTCATCGGCGCCTTCGCCGCGGTGACCCTCGGCGGCGACCTCGTGATCGATCTCGCCCTGCGGATGGCATGGCCGATCGAGCGACGCATGCAGGGCCGTTGGATCGACAAGGCGCGTGGGCGGCTCCGCCAGGTGGGGCCCGGCGTGGTGGCGATCACGGGCTCGTACGGCAAGACGACCGCGAAGGAGTACGTGCGGCGCACGCTCGGCCTCGTCGGTCCGACGATGGCGAGCCCTGCCTCCTTCAACAACGCCATGGGGCTGTCGCGGGCGGTGAACGAACACCTCGCACCCGGGACCAAGTGGTTCGTGGCGGAGATGGGTGCCTACGGGCCGGGCGAGGTGCGTGCGATGTGCGACTGGCTGCCGCCCGACATCTCGGCGATCACGGCGATCGGCCCCGTCCACCTCGAGCGCTTCGGGTCGCTCGAGGCGACCCTCAGATCCAAGGCGGAGATCTTCGAGCGGGCCCGGGTGGCGGTACTCAACGCCGATGACGAACGCCTCTCGGCGTACGCCGACGTGCTCGAGGCGCGCGGCAAGCGCGTGATCCGCTGCGGCACGACCCCCGGCCTCGATGTCACCGTGACCGACGCCGGCGAGACGTGGACCGCCACGGTGGCCGGCGCTGTGGTCGAAGGCATCCCCAAGGTGCCGTTCGCCACGAACCTCGCCGTGGCGCTCGGGATCGGGCTCGCCGCCGACGCGCCGCTCGACGGGCTCGCCAGCGCCTTCGAGGGTGCCGAGACGCCCGCCCATCGCCAGTCGGTCGTGGCCTCAGAGGGTGGCTTTTCCATCATCGACAACACGTTCAACTCGAACCCGGCGGGAGCGGCGTCGTCGCTGGAGGTGCTCGCTGGCTTCCCGGGCCGCAAGGTCGTGGTGACGCCCGGCATGGTCGAACTCGGCCACCTCCAGGCGGAGGAGAACCGGAGGTTCGGCGCCGCTGCGGCAGAGGTCGCCGACGACGTCGTGGTGGTGAAGCGCACGAACCGCAGGGCGCTGCTCGACGGCGCAGCAACCGGGTCGGCGACCGTCCACGAGTTCCCCGACCGCGATGGGGCCGTGGCGTGGGTGCGAGCGAACCTCGGGGAGGGGGACGCCGTCCTCTACGAGAACGACCTGCCCGCCCACTACCCCTGACCCGGCGAAGGGCCGACCCCTCACTACCCTCCCGCGCATGCCTCGCCACGCGGTCGTCTTCGGTGGTCCGTCGCCCGAGCACGACATCTCGATCCTCACCGGCCTCATGGCCGCCCGCACCCTCGCCGATGGCGGGATGGACCTCGCTGCCGTCTATTGGACGAAGACGGGGGAGTGGTTCGAGGTCGACGCCCGGTCCGAGGGCACCGACTTCGTCGATGGCGTGCCCAGGGGCGCCAAGGAACTCAGATTCGAGGCCGTACCGGGCGTCGGGTTCGTCGCCGGCGGGCGCCTCGCCAAGAAGCCACTCGACGTCGAGGTGGTGCTCAACGCCTGCCACGGACGCCCGGGCGAGGACGGGACCCTGCAGGCGCTCCTCGATTCGGCGGGGATCCGGGGAACCGGGCCATCGGTGGCCAACCAGTCACTCGCCATGGACAAGCTCGCATTCGGGGCTGCGATGGCCGCCGCCGGACTGCCCGTCCTGAGCCGACAACCCCTCGATCCCGACGTGGAGCTCGAAGGGGATGGCCCATTCATCGTGAAGCCCCGATTCGGAGGTTCATCGATCGGCATCGAAGTGGTCGATGACCATGCGACGGCCCTCGCCTTGCTGCGTACCAGCCCCCACATGGGTCTCGGCGGAGTGGTCGAGCCGTTCGTGGAGGGCGCAGAGGACCTCAATGTCGCCGTTCGCACGTGGCCAGAGTTTCAACTCTCGCCGATCGAACGTCCGTTGAAGGCCGGGTTCTACGACTACCGCGAGAAGTACCTCTCGGGAGGTGGTCTCGCGGGGTCGAGGAGGGAGCTCCCCGCCGACATCCCCGATGCCCAGGCCGACCGCCTGCGCTCGCTCGCCCGAACGGTGGCTCGCGTGGCGGGCGTTCGCGGCGTCGCCCGGATGGACTTCCTCCGGATCGAGGGGGAGATCGTCCTGAACGAGATCAACAACCCGCCGGGTTCGTTCAGCACCTACCTGTGGAAGGAAGCGGGCGTCGCCCCGCTCACCCTGTTCACGGACATGCTCGACGAGGCCGAGCGCGGACCGGGGCCGGGCTACACGGTGGCCGGGGCAGACGGCAGCGCCCTCAGGGACGCCGGCAGCATCGCAGCGAAGCTGGGGTGAGCGCCTAGAGGTGGACGACCGGGCAGGTGAGGGTGCGTGTGATTCCTGGCACTGCTTGGACCTGGGCGACGACCATGCGGCCGAGCTCGTCGACCGACTCGGCTCCGGCACGCACGATGACGTCGTAGGGCCCCGTCACATCATCGACTTGCTCGACGCCCGAGATGCCCCGGACGGCTTCGGCGACGGCGGCGGCGCGACCGACCTCGGTCTGGATGAGGATGTAGGCGTTGACCATGGCGGCGAGCCTAGCGAGGGAGGGTCGAGGGCGATAGGTCGACCGCCGAGGAGGCCTCGTCTGGCCGCAATCCGGCTATCGGATCTGTTGCACTCGCTCGCTGCTGCCCCACGAGCTGTCCGCAGTGAGGGCGGGGAGTTCGAGCCGATCGGCCACGGACATGCAGAGGCGGTCGGCGATCGAGTGTCCCGCCCCCCTGACCCACCGGGCTGCGGCCGACTCGGCATCCACGACGGTGACCGGTGTCACGTCGATCCCGTAGCTCAGGAGAAGGGCCCTCGACAGGTCCCAGTTGCCACCTGCCGCTCGGACCTTCTGGGCCACTTCGGACCAGTTCACGCTCGGGCACACGGACCCGGTTTCCAGGTGCGACTCAACGATGTCTGCGCCCTCCTCGCCTTGGAGGTAGGCGAGGAGGGCCGAGGCATCGAGCACGATCACGGTTGGTCTTCTGTGGCGGCGGCGATGCGCCGATCATGGAGGAGGTCGCCCACGAGGTCGAGGCCCTCGAGGTCTCCGCGGACCCGATCTCGAAGCTGGGACCGTGTGAGCAGCACGAGACCGTCGGGTGTTTCCAGGAGGACGAGAGGCGTCCCCTCGGCCAGGTCGGCCCGGCTGCGGAGCTCGGCCGGGATCACCAGCCGCCCACGGTCTCCCACCACTACTTGATATGTCCCACTCATGAAGTCAACGTACCACACCAATTTGCGATGTGGTAGATGCCTGTCGCGCTCCTCGATGAACGCGTCACCCAGCGTCCGCTAGGTGTGACAACCGGGGACGGGGCTGGTGCACGTTTGGGTGTGGACTTCACCCGCTTTCGTGGACCACGTGTTTGTGTGGTCATGCGACTTTCTGT
>CAZRJG010000029.1:0-27338 GCA_964600365.1 uncultured Acidimicrobiia bacterium | reverse complement strand
TCGAGGCCCTCCTCGAAGATCGGAGAACGGCCCGAGCTCAGTTGGGTCACCCTCGACTCGTCGCGCTCGCCCACCACCACCGTGTGACCCAAGGAGGCGAGGCCGGCGCCGGTGACGAGGCCGACATAGCCGCCGCCGATGATTGCGATGCGTGCGGGTGCTGGATCCATGGCGGGAAGGTTAGGGAGCCGGGAACCCTCCACCGAGTCCGCGACGTCAGAGGCTACGATGACCACCATGCCTCACCTCGTCAGGGTCGTGTGCGCGCTCACCCTCCTCCTTGCCGCGTGCGCGTCCTCGGACGCAACGACAACCACCCTCGATCCCGAAGCCCCCGGCGTCACGGCGACCGCTCCCCTCGGGACCGAAACCACCCCAGGAGGAACCTCGTCGGACACCCCCTCGGGCTCGGAGGATCCCACGAGCACCCCTCCCGGTTCCGACGGGACCGGTGACGACGGCGTCACCTCCTCGACCACCGCCGAGGGCCAGTCGGGCTCCACTTCGTCGACGGTGAAGGTCACCCCCACGACGAAGCCCACGGAGGTCCTGCCCTCGACGCCCGGATCCACGCCGGTCACCGACGACACCACCCCGACGGGCGGGACCACCGACGGCCGACCCGACGACGCCCTCGACCTCACGGTGACCTCCTCCCAACTCTTCGTGATCGGCGGCGACACGCTCTACCTCGTCGTCGAGGGCGAGAAGGCGGCCGACTGCCATGTGCTCGGCTATGAGGTGACCCGGTCGGGAAGCACGATCGACATCGACCTCTGGTCGGTGCCGGATCCCAACTGCACATTCCCCAGGGACTACAAGGACTCGCTCGCCCTGGGGACCTACGCGTCGGGCTCCTACACGATCTTCCTGCTCGGCGACGACGTCGCCGACGTGGACCTGTAGGCCGAGCGGCCAAGCCGTCGTACACTCGGCGCCAATGCGTCGGAGATTCCTCATTCGCACGGCGATCATCGATGTCGCCCTCGCCGGCGCCTCCGCGTTCCTCGCCTCCCTGATCCTGTTCGGCGACCTCCCCTGGCAGACGGCGCCCAATCGAGGTTCCCTCCTCCCCGTCGCGATCTTCTGGGCGGTGGGGGCCTTCCTCGGGACGCTGCTTGCCACCTCCATGTGGTCCAAGGCACCGGCCCGGCCGACCTACGGCCGGGGCTTCCTCATCGCCGTCCTCGGATCGCTCTCGGTCTCGGTGCAGATCGTGCTGTTCCGCCCGTACTTCTCGCGGCCGCATCTCCTCGTCACCGCGCTGCTCTGGCTCGCGTTCCTCATGCTGTACCGATGGGCGAACCGCCGCAGGCCGTGGACCGACCGCCTCTTCGTGGTCTCGGGCGAGCAGGCGCTCATAGGGCATCTCCAGGCAGCGGAGCACGTGGAACTCGTCGGCGTGGTCGAACCCGGATTCGATGGCGATCTGACACCCCTCGAATCGGGCACGGTCCTCGTCGTCGACCTCTCGGGGGTGCTGTCGGATCGGATGGCACGATTCGTGTCCTCCTCGTCGATCGCCGGTCGCATCATCCGACCGTTCAACGAGGTGTACGAGGAGCACACGGGACGCATCCCCCTTGTCCACCTCTCCGAGGGGTGGGAGATAGAGGCAACCCTCAGCCGCACGCTGCCCCTCCTGCCCTTCAAGCACGTGCTCGACGCCGTCCTCGTGGTCGTGTTCGCCCCGCTCTGGGGACTCCTCGTGGGCCTCACCGCCCTTGCGGTCTTCATCGCCGACGGCCGTCCTGTCTTCTTCCGCCAGGAGCGAGTCGGCCGGAATGGGCGTGCCATCACCCTCGTGAAGATCCGCACCATGGACCCCGACGCCGAGGTCAACGGCGCTCGCCAGGCCGACGAGGACGACCCGCGGATCACACCGCTCGGCCGGCGCCTCCGCAAGCTCCGCCTCGACGAGCTCCCCCAACTGTGGAGCGTGCTCCGGGGCGAGCTCTCGATCGTGGGACCCCGACCCGAGCAAGTCGATTTCGTCGCCGAGTACTCCGAGTCGATTCCGTTCTACGACCAACGGCACCTCGTGCGGCCGGGCCTCACCGGCTGGGCGCAGGTGAACGCCGGGTACGCGGCGAGCGAACGGGAGACCATCGAGAAGCTCTCCTACGACTTCTACTACCTGAAGCGGATGTCTCCACTCCTCGACCTCGAGATCATGGCGAGGAGCATCTGGACGATCCTGAGCCGCGACAAGAGCCGATGAGCCTCCCGAAGGTCTCGGTCATCATCCCGGCGCGCAACGCCGCCGCCACGATCGAGGCAACGTTGGCGGGGATCCAGGCCCAGGACTACGCCGGGGAGCTGGAGGTCGTCGTCGCCGAAGGCAGGTCGGACGACGACACCCAGACGATCCTCGAACGCCACCCCGGCGTACGGGTAGTGGACAACCCGGCGGGCACGACCCCCCACGCCCTCAATGCGGCGATCGCCACGGCCACCGGCGAGGTGATCGTGCGGTGTGACGCCCACGCCATCCTCCCGACCCACTACGTCTCGAGGGCGATCGAGGTGCTGGCGAAGACGGGCGCCGACGTCGTCGGAGGACGACAGGACGCCGTTGGAGAGACCCCATTCGAGCAGTCCGTGGCAGCCGCCACGAACTCGTGGATCGCCGGCGGTGCGACGTTCCGGACCGCCACGACCGCCCAAGCCACCGACACGGTGTACCTCGGCGTGTTCCCGAGGAAGACGTTCGAGACGTACGGCACCTTCGACGAAGAGATGCTCCGCAACCAGGACTACGAGTTCAACCACCGGGTCCGCAAGGGCGGCGGCACGGTGTGGTTCGACCCCGAGCTCAGCGTGCGCTACCGACCACGAGGGTCAATGAAGGCCCTCTGGACCCAGTACTACCGATACGGAGCGGGGAAACGAAAGATGCTGAGGACGCATCCGGAGAGCCTGCGTGTCCGTCAGTTGGCGCCGGTCGCGCTCGTCGCGGCACTCATCTCATGCGTCGTTGCAACCCCGCTCCTCGGAGCCACGCCGCTCATCGGACTGGCCTCAGCATACGGTCTTGTCCTGCTGGGGAGCCTCACAGTGGGACCTCCCGCCATCGCCTGGCGCAACCCGCCCATCACGCTCGTCATGCACGTGGCGTGGGGGGTCGGATTCCTCTCCTGGAGAGGGTGAACTCTCGGGCACAGAGGTCCTCTCCGCACCATCTACGCTTCCCATCGTGAAGAGGCGATCGCCACACCGACTGAGGGAGCAGGGCGAGTTCTTGGCTGGGGCCGCGTGGGCATCCGCCGCCTTGGCCCGCCTCAGGGCGACCGGACCCGAGGGCGTGGCAGAGTTCCAACGGGGCCGACTCGAGCGGTTGCTCCCCACCGACCGGGGCCTCACCGACCTTCCACCCATGGAACGCGTCGACGTAGCCGAGCGCTCGAAGTCGGTGCGTGCGGCGCACCCGGAACTCCGGATCGTCTCCACCACCGGCTCGTCGGGTACGCCGTTGCGCATCCCCACGAGCCAGTGGGAACTGGGGGTCAGCCGAGTGCTCGCCCACTACGGGCACCTCCGGTCCGGAAGACGGGCGAGCGACCCAATCGCACACCTCACCATCCCGACGAACCACCCCCAGCACCCCCTCTCGCGTGTCGGCCTGTTCCGCACACATCGCCTGGATCTCCGCCGGTCGCCCGACGAGATTCTGCGAGAGCTCCGCTACCTCAAGGCCCCCGTGCTGTACGGCTTCCCAAGCACACTCCGATTGCTCGCACGTCGGGGAGGCGCCCGCGACCTGGGCGCCCGGCTCGTCATCTCCAACGGTGAGGTGCTTTCCCCGGAGGCTCGGGCTCTCATTGCCGACGGGTTCGACGCTGAAGTGCGCGACTCCTACGGGAGTGTCGAACTACAGCAGATTGCGTGGGAGTGCCAACAGGGACGCCTGCATGTGCTTCCCCTCATCCACGTCGAAGTCGACGAGGCGACCTCGTTGGAGGACGGATCTGGAGAGATTCTCGCCACCAGCCTCTACCACCGCGTGGTCCCGCTCGTCCGCTACCGACTTGGCGACCGGGTCCGGCTCGCCACGGACACCTGCGACTGCGGCGAGGAGGGGATGACGATCATCCGCATCGAGGGAAGGGACGATGACTTCGTCAGACTTCCGTCGGGCCGTCAGATCTCCGCGCGAGCCATCAATTCCCTAGAGGATGTCCTCGGGGTCGACCAGTACCGGATCGTGCAAGTAGACCTGACGAATCTCGAGGTACACGTCGTACTTGCAGACAGGCAGGAGAGCGAGGTCGAGACCGAGATCGTGACGCGCATCTCGGCGGGCCTCGGAGGGGAACCGGTCACGGTCACAATCCGCCAGAGGGACGAACTCCCGATGGCACGGTCCGGCAAGCGGGCTGCGTTCCTGTCCTGGATGTCCGATGCCTGAGTCGGGCGCGCCCGAACTCGTGCTCTCCGACGCTGAGGGCCCAAGCGAGTCGTATCTCGTCATCGACCGCACCGTGAACGGTCGCTCGGCAGGCGGTGTCCGACTCGTGCCAGATCCCTCGCATGCCGAGACTGCTGCGATGGCAAGGACGATGACTCTTAAGCGGGCCTTCGTCGGCGACGGCTTGGGCGGGGCGAAGGCTGCCATTCGGGTGGACCCCGACTGCGATACCCGGGAGCGGTCGGCGATTCTACGCGAGGTGGGTCGACGATGGGCCGAGCCGATTGCATCGAGGAGATGGAGGCCGGAGGTCGATATGGGCTGCTCGGCCGCCGACCTCAACGACCTGCTCGTCGGCGCCGGTGTCCCATGGCGCACCGATCCGAACTCCCGACACGCCACACACCTCTATGCGGCGTGGAGCGTGGTCATCTCCGTGGAGGAGGCCGCAGCGGCCATCGGCATGCCGATCCGTGGGAGTTCGTTTGCAGTGGAGGGATTCGGAAGGGTGGGCAGCATTGCAGCCGACCTCCTCTCACGCCGCGGTGCTCTGCTCGTTGCCGCCTCGAATCGACACGGCACCCTTCATGCGCCCCATGGCATCGATGTCGCTGCGGTAACAGGCGCGCGGAACGCCCAATCCGACGACTGGCTCAGGTGTTGGGATGGGGAGGGAACGGTGAGCGCCGACCCTTCGATCCCCCTTGCCGCCGACGTCGACATCCTGATCCCGGCGGCACGCTCGCTCTCGATCTCCAGCCAAGCCACCACGGACGTCCGGGCAAAGGTGATCGCCTGCGCTGCGAACGCTCCCTACGAGGCCTTGGCAGGGGCACTCCTCCACGAGAGGGGCGCGCTCGTTGTCCCCGACTTCGTTGCCAGTTGCGGCGGTATCTTCGGGAGCATGTTCGATCGACATGCCAGCGACACATGGATCAGGAAGCAGCTCGAGGCGAGGTTCCGTCCGCGCCTCCGAAGTCTCATCGAGGAAAGCGTCCTCACCGGACGAAGTGTCGAGACCATCGCGGCCAAACAGGTATCGACCCTGCTTGCGGATCCCTCATCTGCGGTGCCGTCTGGACACGGCGGCCTGGGATCCGCGCTGAGGTCGGCGGCCCGGCGCAGCCCCCGGCCCCTCCGTGCACTTGCACTGAAGCTCACCTCGATCCAACGAACCTTCCCACTACCGACTCACTGAGATCCGTTGCCCAACGGACATGATGTGAGCTCTCCGGTGCTTGGCAATGGCCCGCTCAGCCTTGCGCCTCGAGGACTGAGGGGGCCAGCGGCCGAAGAGCTGTCAGAGATGTCCTAGGCCTGGGGCAGGAACCCCTTGTCGAGGAAGAGCGCCATGTCCTCCCGGGTCACGAGCTGGGCAGGGCAGAAGAGTGTGCCTTCCTCGTTGCAGGCCACGATGATCCCCGCGGCGGCGATGGCGTTGATCTCGGGGGTGAAGTACCCGGCGACGTCGTCGAAGCCGTTCACGTCACTCGGCGGAAGCCCTAGGGCGCGGGCGAGGAACGCCGCCATCTGCTCCCTCGGGATGATCTGCTCGGGGCAGAACAGCCCCTCGGCGCATCCATAGGTGATGCCCGACTCGGCGAACGCGTTGATCTCCGCCTCGAGGGCGTGGCCGTCGTCGTCGGTGAAGTGGTCGGTGGTGCTCGCAGGGAGACCGAGGGCGCGCACGATGAAGGTCGCCATCTGGGCGCGGGTGACCTCCTCATCGGGGCAGAACAGCGGCGCGGAGGGGTCGCAGCCGAGCGTGATGCCCACCTCGGCGATCCGCTCGATCGACGACTGGTACGGCGAGTCATCATCGTCCTCGAAGCGTCCTTCGAAGTGCTCGTGCCAGGAGAGCAACACGGGCGGCGGCACGATTCCTTCGGCGATGGTGACCGCGTCGAGCGAGTAGAAGACCTCCTCGTGCTCGAACGCCATGACGGAGGTGTGCTCGACGAACGAACCCTCACCGATCCGCTCGGCGATGAGCGTGCCCGACTGGTCGTAGGCGCGGAAGGTCCACGACATCGGCTCGGAGAAACGGAACTTGGCGTACAGCTCGTCGCCGGTCATCGGGTGGTCGGCGGAGAGGTCATCGATGAAGATGCGCGGCCCCACGAGGTCGACGACCTGCTGGCGGAATCCCGGGAACTTGCTCGTGCAATGGAGCCCGGGACACGAGGTGATCGACACCTCCTTGTGGCCGAGGAGGCCCTTGACGGTGTGCTCGGTTCCCTCATGGTCGACGAGGGTCATGGTGGCGTCGAGGTCGATGTGCTCCGTCTCGCTCAGCCAGGCCATGAGCCGCACCAATGACTCCTGGGCAGCGGCGCTGGGCGCCTGGCTGTCGAACGAGCCGAGGAGGGCGATGCCGACGGTCTGGCTGTTGATCCCGTAGGCGTGCGCCCCTACGGCGAGGTCGCCATCGGCGCTCGACCGGCGACCCTCGTAGATCGTGCCGAAGCGGTCGATGAGGAAGTTGTAGCCGATGTCCGTCCAGCCCTGGCCCCGCACGTGGTACTCGCAAATCGACTGGAGGATCGTCGGAACCGACGACGCGCTGTGGGAGTTGCTGCCCGAGGTGTGGTGCACGACGATCGCCCGAACCCGGTTCGTCCACGAAGGGCCGTCCACCGAGTAGTCCTCGCAGCCCGCTCCGCCCCACTGCTCACGGGTCACCATGGCCGGCTGGTCGAGCGCCGCGGCGACCGGGGCTGGCCCGAGGGCGCTCCCCCCGGCACGTTCGCCGACGTACAGCGACGCTCCTTCGACGCGTCGGTCGAACCGCACCTCGAGCGTGTCGGCGTTCTCGATGAAGAGCGCGGTGGTGCCATGGGGGCGTGGACCGCCGTCTTCGCCGTGGCCGTCCTGCGTGTGCCACTCCTGCCACGGGCCCCGGTCGAGTCGGTACTCGATCCCAGAGGGATCACCCTCCTCCCACGTGAGGCCGACCACCCGTCCCTCGAGCCCGTCGATCGGGCCGAAACGGCGACCGTCACCGAGGTCGAGCAGGTCGGCGCCGCCCAGTTGGGGCGCCGAGACGACGAGCCAGGGGGTCACGACGAGCGCGACGATGAGCACGAGGAGTGTGATGCGGCGCATCGAGTACCAGCGTAGGTGGCTAATCGCTTAGTCCCGAGGCACAACGCTCGAGGCCGGGGAAACGCGCCATCGCCTGCTTCTCGAAGTAGGCGTCGTCGGTCTCCCAGGTGTGCCCGCTCCCCCGCCGCTCGAGCACGAACCCGAACCCGTGGGTGCGGTAGAGGAACCCCCCGGCGTCGAGCACGGCGGTGAAGAGCGTCTGGTCGACACCCCTCCGCACCCGGGCCCACCCGCCAACGGCGGTGAGCGCATCTCTCCGCACCGCGAACGCACCCCCACTGATCGTCCGCGACGCGGACTCCGGCTCGCCCGCGAGACGGCGGATGGTGGTTCCCGACTGTGCGAGGTGGATGAACTCCGCCCCCTTGCCGACCACCTGGGCCCCGCTGTACCTGGCGGCTGCGATGAGGTCCCCGAGATGGTCCCGTCCGTAGTGGTCGTCGTCGTCCATCTTTGCGATCCACCCACCGGATGCAGCGAGCGTGCATTCGTTCAGGACGTCGCCGAACACCGCGTCGGCCGGTGCGGAGACCACGCGCACCGGGACGCCATCTGTCCACTGCTCGAGGTCACCCAGGGCGGTGATGCCGTGCAGGCCGAGGACCACCTCGGTCGGGCGGAACCGCTGGGAGGTGATCCGGCCGAGCGCCTCACCCACGAGGTGGGGACGGTTGGTGACGAGTAGCACCGACACCGACTCGGTCCCGGGATCAGGCAGCCCGGCCCGTTGGCGGAGTTGGGTCCTGCGGGCGTGGGTCGAGTGGTGGAGGTGCGCGGCGCGTCGCTGGCGCACCGAGGCGTGCTCGCGGGTGAGGGCGTCGTCGAGGTCGCCGACATCGAGGATCGCTTCGGCCAGTTCGGGGCCGAGCCAGCCGTCCCACTCCCCCGGTCCTGCTGCGGCGAGGACCACCCCGCCCCCGGTGAGGGCAGCAACCCGAGCCGCCTCGGTTGCGTTGGTGGGGGCGGGGATCCGCACCGATCGGTGTGAGCGGAGGTCCGGGTCGGGCTCTGGGATGCGGGTGAGGAGGCGGTCCTCGCCGTCGTGGGCGGTGCTCCAGCCCTTGGGGTGGTACCGCTTGGGGTCGAAGGGGGGCACGGCGAGGGGGTTCGGTCCCTCATCGAGTTGGAGGAACATCCCGCCGGCTTCCTCGATCCGCCCGAGCAGGCGATCCGACGGCGGGGTCGTGCCGTAGGCGAGGTCGACCCGCTCGCCGATCATCTGCGGCAGCGGGTCGAAGCCCTCTCCCCCGGTCGAGTAGAGGCCCGGGAGTGGTGGTGTCCCCCTCCGTGCGACCTCGGCGCCCTCGAGCCCGAGGCGACGCCACGCCCCGATGCCGAGGCGGGACCGCAGTCGCCCCCAGACGACCGCACGCAGGCCCGCACCGAGCCAGCGCATCGTGACGGTGAGGTCGTGCCACGAGCGGATACCCGAGAACCGGTCCATCACCTTGCGTGCGGGGGTGGGGAGCCGTTCCGACCAGCCCGTGGATGCCTCCGAGAGGTCGAGGTCGAATGCCCGGATCTCCTTGTGGCCGAACACCGTGGCGGCGTCCTCCCACGGCGACGGGGAACCCTCGACGCGCTCGAGCGCGCGGGTGTGGGCGAGTCGGATCTGGCCGAGGCTGGTCTCCACGGTGACCACCGAGCCGGAGGACGCGGCGTTCACGAGGCGGCGGACGACGCGGTCCCCCACCTCGAGGCCCTCGGGGAGTTCGAGTCGCAGTTGGGCGAAGGGATGGGCGACCATGAGGTCGGCGTCACGGCAGTACCGGGGGTCGCCGTCGAAGGTCCGGTGCACCCAGTCGAGCGCCTCATCGTCTGAGGCGGTCACCCCCACGACGAGGTCGTGGAAGTCGGAGGCCAGCACGGCAGCCACCTGCGAAACGACGTGGTCGCCGGGCCGGTCGCCGCCGTCGACGAGGACGGTGAGCCGGGGAACCCGGTAGCTCCTCCCCGGGGCGTCCTTGCGGAACCCGGGGTGGGCGAGCAGGTGGGCCATCTTCGCCCGTTGGCGACGCAGCGTGATGGACTCGGCGCTGTCGGGTTCGAGGCCCGGGCCTTGGTGGAAGCACGATGCGCCGTCGTCGAGCACGATGAGGGCGCCGGAGGTGTAGGCCCGGTAGCCGAACTCGACGTCCTCGCCACCCCACTCGTTGAACGAATCGTCGAACCCGCCGAGGGCGTCGAAGAACAGCTTGGAGACACCGAGGTTGCCGCTCGTCACGACGCGGAAGAGGTCGCCGGTGTCGTCGAGGAGGCCGTTGGTGCGGGCGAAGTGCGCTTCGAGCCAGGGCGGGTGGGGTGCGTCCTGGTCGGCGAAGAGGTCGGCGATCCGATCCGCTCCACGGATGGCCTCGGGGGTGGTCCACTCCTCGTCGATGTGGCGTCGTCGTCCGACGGTGAGGAAGTCGTCGGAGAGGTGATGCCAGCGGGCGTGGCCCTCCACCCAGGTGCGTTCGGGGATCATGTCGGCGTCGAGGAACAGCAGGATGTCGCCGGTCGCCTCGTGGGCCCCGAGGTTGCGGGCCCGACCGGCGCCGAAGCCGTCACGCTCCTGGCGGAGGAGGCGGAGGTCGCCGGCGAAGGCGGGAGCGACGATCGGGGGATCGGATCCATCGTCCACGGGCAGCACCTCGACGAGATGCGACGGGTACGTCTGGCGCTCGAGGGCGGCAACGGTGCGTTCGAGCGCCTCCTGTGCCCGGTACACGGGGAGGATGACGCTCACCCGCAGCTCGGGTTCCCACGCACCGGGGGCGGGGGCTCCGAGGAACCGGGGGTCGTTGGCACGGGCTCGGGTGCCGAGGCGTCTCATGGGGTGGGCTCCAGGACCGCCGAGCGGATGTCAGCGGCTCGGATGAGAGCGTACCGACCCTCCGAGGCGACGGCTTCGCCGACGACCAGCGGGTCGAGCCACTGGGGGAGTCGATCGGCGCGCACCAGGACGAAATCTCCATCGGCGGGCTGCTCGAGCGTCCCGGGGGTGAGTTCCTCGGGCCGGAGGTCCCAGTGGTAGCTCATCCACGTGAGCCACGGAATGGGATTCGTGTACCAGCCGGTCTCCTGCCCGTCGGCAGGATCCACCTCGATCAGCAGTGTCCCAGCGTCGGCGGCAGCGGCGAAGTACCGCTCGTGGAAGGCGTCCCGTTCGATCTGTGTCGCCCACACCGTTGTGACGACGAGCGCCGCCACGAGCAGCACGCCACGGGCCCGGCGACCGGGGAGCCGGCGTCCGAGCACGTCGAGCGTGATGCCCACCGAGGGGAGGACGGCGAGGAAGGCGTAGAAGTTCCAGTAGTCGTGGATCCACGCGTTGTCCGAGGGCCCGAACATGAACACGGCGATGAGGACGGCCATGGTGGCGACCACGAAGCGGGTTCGCCGGTGGAGGAGCCCCACGGGGAGGGTGAGCACGAGCAGCCACCCGTAGCCCTCGGGGGTGAGGGCGTCGGCGAAGAACCACTGCCGTTCGAGGAACTCCGAGACGGTCCAGGGGAAGGCAACCCGGTTGCCGGCGTGCTCGGTGAGTTCACCGAGGCCGTCGCCGGTGAGCGCCCAGGCGAACACCGCGGTGGCGCCCGCCACCATCGACCACCCCACTGCCCACGTCGGCCGGTCGAGTCCCCGACGGCGCAGGAGCCAGAGTCCCATGACGGCGCCGAGGGCGAAGCCCTGCCACGACGACGACACGGCGAAGAACGCCGACGCCCCGGTTGCCGCCACGAGCCAGGGAGATGGATCCTTCTGGGCGTCGAGGTGGAGGACGGTCCCGATGAGCAGGGCGAGCGGGAGCATCCCGAGGCCGAGCCGGGCGTAGAGCCAGAAGAACGGGGTGACGACGACGAGCGCCGTGGCCACCGAGGCCGCGATGTGGCGGAGACCGATGCGCCGGCCCATGTAGGCGAGGGCCGGGACCGAGAGCAACCCCGAGAGGTAGCCCACGCTCTTCAGCTGGGCCTGCCCCTCACCGAACACCCACGAGATGAGGAGGTGGAGCACATGGAGGAACGGCGGATGATGGTTGTACGGCGTGTCGCTGAAGGGGCTCCAGTCCCCGCCCCATGAGCTGTCGACGACGCCGAGTTCCCAGAAGTTCCTCACGCGGAGTCCGAACTCCGACAGGATCCGCCCCTCATGGGAATCCCCGAACGGAAGCCCGAACGCGGGCGCCCACGTGAGCACGAGCCACCCCATCAGACCAACGAGGATCGCCCACGACAGCACGCGTTCGACCCGTCCGGACGAGGGGGGTTCCATGGCCCCGGAGGGTACCATCGGCCCGTGTTTCGACCCCTCGGCAGCGAATCCCCCCCTTGGGGGGACGCAATGCGGTGCGGAACTCCCCAGCCCTTGAGGCAGATCCCCCCAAAGGGGGGATGGGACCCACGACCCAAGGGGGCGTGGGAGGGGGGAGGGACATCTCTCACCCCCGTCCCGCTCGCTTCGCTCGTGGGTCCCGTCCCGCCTCAAGGGGGGACCTGTGCTTCGACCTCAGCGAGCAAGGGGGGACCTGCCTCATGACGCGCGTCGTCGTTGCTGCATGGGCCGGATCGAAGAACCTCGGTGACGAGCTCCTCCTCGAGGCGACCATTCGCATGCTCCGGGCTCGGGGCATGGAGCCGGTGGTGATCAGCGTCGACCCAGAGCGAACTGCCGAGGAGTTCGACGTCGAGGCCGTCCATCACCTTTCGCGGCGCGCCCTCGCCGCCGCATTCGATGGCGCCGACGCCATGGTGTTCGGCGGCGGAGGGTTGCTCCAGGACGAGACGAGCGCCTGGAACCTCGGCTACCACCTGTCCCGGGTACGGAACGCCGACCGCCGGGGCCTCCCCTGGGTGGGGATCGGACTTGGCGCAGCTGGGATCACCACGACCCGGGGCGAGCGCACGGTGCGCCGGGCGCTCCGCCACCATCGGATGCTCGTGGTCCGCGATGCGCTCTCCCACGATCGCCTCCACGACCTGGGAATCCCGAACGTTGCGCTCGGTGCCGATCTCGCGTGGACGCTCCCCCGCCCCGCGACCGAACCGGCGGACGTGTGCATCGTCACCCTGCGCCTCCCCCAGACGAGCCGCTGGGTCCCCGGGGCGATCTCCCAGCCAAAGGGCCGCACCCCAGAGTGGGAGGCGACCATGGCCGAATCGCTCGACCGCGTCCACGAGGTGACCGGGTGGACGATCCGGTTCGTGGCCTTCGAGGCTGGTGCCGACGACGTCCTCCACGACCGGGTCGCCGAGCGCATGGCTTCGCCCTCCGAATCGGTCATCCCGACCCGCACGGCGTTGCTCTCCACCATCGGCGCAGCCCGGGCGATCGTGTCGATGCGGTACCACGGGATCGTCACTGCGTCGATGGTCGGGGTCCCCGGCGTAGCGGTGACGTTCTCGCCGAAACTCGGTGGTGTCGCCGACTCGCTCGGCCTCCCCGCCGCTCCTCCCACGATCGCCGGGATTCGGACGATCCCGGCCCTCGCGCTCGCCCTCGCATCAGTGGACGCCTCCGAGGAGATCGCCCGGGCGTCGGTGAACGGCCAGGCCCTCGACCTGCTGGCAGGCACGTGAGCCCCCGCCTGCGACGCCTCGCCACGTCGGCATGGGTGCTCGCCATGGCGGTCGGGTTCGGATGGCTGCTGGCGAGCCGGTGGGAGACGGTCATCGGCCTGCTCGATGACGTGCGTCCGCTCGGCCTCGTGGTGGCGCTCGGCGCCTCGGTGCTCACCCTCCTCCCGCAGGCGTGGTTCTGGCACCGGTCGTTACGGGCGTTCGGGGAGCCGTCACGGTTCGCCGAGGTGTTCGTCGCCACCTGCCGCGCCCTCCTCACCCGCTATGCGCCCGGGGGCGTGTGGTTCGCTGCGGGACGGGCGGCCCTGCTCTCCCGACGTGGGCTGGGACTGCCTGCGCTCGCCGCGACGGGGACGGTGGAACTGGCGATGAGCGTGTCGGTGGCCCTCGCCCTCGGCTCGGCGCTGCTCGGGGTCCGCGAGGACCTGCCGACGTGGTCCCGGTGGGTCGGCCCGGTGCTCCTCGTGGCACTCCTCGCGGCGACGCCGTGGCTGAACCGGCTCATGGCGTGGCTGGCCGATCGGAGGGGCACCCACCTTCCGAGGGCGATGTCACGGGGAACGATGGTCGGCCTCATGGCAGTGAACGCCGGGTACTGGCTGCTCATCGGCGCAGTCTTCTGCGTGTACGCCCGCTCGTTCGGCCTCGACGTGGCGCTCCTGCCGACCCAGGGTGCGTTCATGGTGTCGTGGGGAGTGGGTTTCCTCTCCCCCTTCGCGCCGCAGGGCCTCGGCGTGTTCGAGGTGCTCCTCGCGGCCCTGCTCGACGGCAGGTTTGCCGACCTCGTGGCCGTCGTTGCGGGCTTCCGGGCGTTGCTCCTCGTCCGCGATGTGGCGGTGTGGGGCGTCGCCGAGGTCGTCGCCCGCTCAGGTGGCGAGGAGGGCGTCGAGCGCAACGGCCGTCGGTGAGACCCCGACGGTCCGCCGCTCCCGACGATGGGCCTCGGGGTCGGCGAGGAACGCCTCCACCACCTCATCGTCGTAGCGGGAGACGACGACGTTCTCGCCGATGCCGTCCCCACGTTCGGATCGGTCACGCCACAGCAGGCAGGGGACGCCGAGGAACGCCGACTCCTCCTGGATCGACCCCCCGTCGGTGAGGACGAACGGTGCCCTGGCGATCTTCGTCACGAACTCGGCGTAGGGCTGCAGTTCGGTGAGGGCCACCCAAGCCGCTTCGAGGCGGGTGAGGTGGCCGCCCTTGCCGAGGGTGATCCGGGTGGGTTCGTGTACGGCGAACTCCACGGGGTGGTCCACGGCGACCCGGATGAGGAGTCGCACCCATCCCTCGACCCGATCGCGGCGCTGGAGGTTCTCCACCCGGTGCATGGTGGCCATGACCGTGTCGGACTCCCCGGCGTGGGCGCCGGCGAACTCGATGGCGTCGATCACCGTGTTCCCCGGCAGGCGGACGACCCGCCCCCGCACGCCCATCCGTTCGAGGTTCGCAGCCGCCGTCTCGTCGGGGGCGAAGAGGAGGTGGGCGCATCGCATGACGAGGATGCGGATGAGTTCCTCGGGGAACGGGTGGGTGAGGCGATGGCTCCGCAGGCCCGATTCGAGGTGGACGACCCGAAGACCAGCCCGCCTGGCGAGGAGGGTGGCGAGCAGGGTGGTGGGAGTGTCACCGTGCACGACACACGTGCCGCCGAGGCCGCCGAACAGCCGGCGCCGCACGCGGGACCGAGGCGAGAGGAGCAGTCCTGCGATGCGAAGCGCCCAGGCGGTGGCGGCCGGAATGGTGGAGACGTCTCCCCGGTCGGCGAGGAGCACGTCGGGCTCCTTCACCTCGAGGCGCCGACGCAGGCCGGGGCCAAAGGCAGCGTGCTGGCCCGAGTCCACGAGCCGGTAGTCGATGCCCCGTTCGGCGAGGAGGCGCATGAGCGGCGCCGTCTTGATGTACTCGGCCTTCGTCCCGACGAAGACGTGGATGGGGTCGGTCACCCCCACTCCGGGGGCGGGTAGGAGAGGTACACGAGGCGCTTGTGCTCGATACGCGACCGGGCGACCGAGTAGAGGATGAGACCGGTCATCCATGAGAGGCCGGACAGGGCGGTGAGCCCGGTGGCGAGGACGAACGTGGGGAGGCGGCGCACGAGGCCGGTGCGGAGGAACTCCACCACCACCGGCACACCCAGCACGAGGGCGGCGGCGAGGAACACGGTGCCCACCACGCCGTAGAAGAACAGGGGGCGGGTGTCCTTGAGGAGGACGAGGAGCTTGCGGAGGATGCGGCCACCGTCGCTGAACGTGCGGAGCTTCGACTCCGAGCCATCGGCCCGCACGCCGTAGGAGACCTCGGCCTCGACGACGGGGATGTGGAGGCGCGAGGCGTGGACCGACATCTCGGTCTCTGTCTCGAATCCGGTGGAGATGGCGGGGAACGACTTCACGAACCGGCGGGTGAACACCCGGTACCCCGAGAAGATGTCGCTGAAGGTCTCACCGAACAGCCACCGGTAGAAGCGGTTGAACAGGCGGTTTCCGAACGCATGGCCCGAACGGCCCGCATCGACGGTGACGTCTCGGCGCACCCCGACGGCCATGTCGGCCCGGGCCTCGGTGAGGGCGGCGATGAGGGTTGGGGCGTCGGCCGGGGAGTACGTGCCGTCGCCGTCGGCCATCACGTAGAGGTCGGCCTCGATGTCGGCGAACATGCGCCGCACCACGTTGCCCTTGCCCTGCACGGGTTCGTGCCGGACGACCGCGCCGGCGGCCGCAGCCAGCTCGGCGGTGCGGTCGGTGGAGGCGTTGTCGTACACGTACACCACGGCGTCGGGGAGCGCCGCGATGAAGCCGGCCACGACGTCGCCGATCGACGGTTCCTCGTTGAAGCACGGGAGGAGGACGGCGACACGCATCACGAGGGCAGGGTACCGGGCGCAAGACCACTGGCAGATCCCGGGATGGGTCCCACCACCCGAAGGGACGTGGGAGGGGGGAGGAGGGTCTGCCACCCCCTTCACGTTCGCCCGAAGGGGGGTCCTGCACTCGTGGCTCGTCGACCGTTCCGCCGGACCCACTCCCTACACTCCCACCCATGACGGTCACTGCGTCGGATGCGCCGCGCCTCTCTGCGTGGCGTGCATATGTCGCCGACCTGTGGCGGCGGCGGGAGTTCGCCCAGTACCTCGCCTCGGCGAACCTGCGGGCCCGCAACGCGAACACGGCGCTCGGCCTCGCGTGGTGGGTGCTCAACCCGCTCCTGCTGAGCCTCGTGTACTTCTTGGTGTTCGGCGTGCTGTTCGGGCAGATCGACCAAACCCCCCGCTACCTCCCCCACCTGCTGTCGGGCATGTTCGTGTTCAACTTCACCACGCTGTCGATGACCGGTGGAGCGAACTCGATCCTCAGCAACATGAGCCTGTTGGCGAATATCCGGTTCCCCCGCCTCATCCTCCCGATCTCGTCGCTCATCGAGTCGACGTTCGGGTTCCTCGCCTCGCTGCTCGTCTTCTACGTCCTCGCCATCCCGGTCGACGGCCTGTGGCCGGGACTCGAGCTCCTCTCCCTGCCGGCGATCCTCGTGCTGCAGATCGCCTTCAACCTCGGTCTCGCGGCCCTCACGGCCCGCCTGGTGATCCCGTTCCGGGACATCAACAACCTCATCCCCCACTTCACCCGGTTGTGGCTGTACCTCTCCCCCATCATCTGGCCGGTGTCGTTCGTGACCGACCGGGCGCCGTGGGCCGCCGACCTCCTCGCGCTCAACCCCATGGTCCCGCTCACCGGCCTCTACCGCTGGTCGTTGATGGGTGAGCCGCTCCTGCGCTCCGACCTCATCGGCTCGGTCGCGTGGTCGGTCGGCATCTTCGTCCTCGGGATCCTCGCCTTCGTGCGGTACGAGGGGAACATGGTGCGCCACATATGAGCGGCGTGGCGATCAGGGCACGGGACATCGAGGTCCGCTTCAACCCGTACCTCGAGAAGGCGCCGACGTTGCGGCGCACGATCGCGAGGCGCCAGGTCCGCCAGCGTGAAGAGGTCGTCGCCCTCGGGGGTGTCTCGTTCGAGATCAACCGGGGTGAGGCGTTCGGGATCCTCGGGCGCAACGGGGCTGGGAAGTCCACGCTGCTCCGTGTCCTCGCCCGCACCCTGCGCCCCGACGCCGGCAGCGTGGAGGTGTACGGCAAGACCTCGACGCTCCTCCAACTGGGGGTGGGGTTCAACCGCCTGCTGAGCGGGCGACGCAACATCTACCTCGGGTGCCTCGCCAACGGCCTCACCGTCGCCCAGGTCGAGGAGCGGATGGACTCGATCCTCGACTACGCCGAGCTGGGCAACGCGATCGACCGGCCCATGACCACGTACTCGTCGGGCATGTTCTCACGCCTTGCGTTCAGCATCTCCATGCACCTCGACCCCGACATCATCCTCGTCGACGAGGTCCTCGCCGTCGGCGACGAGCACTTCCGCCAGAAGTCGATGCGGACGATGAACGACCTGCTCGGGCGATCGGGCACGATCGTGTACGTGTCGCACAACCTGCCGAGCGTGGAGGACTTCTGCGACCGGGTGATGTGGATGGAGCAGGGGAAGGTGCGGGCGCTCGGCCCCGCCGAGCAGATCGTCGCCGAGTACCGGGCGTCGATCTCCCGCTAACGCCGCCGAAGCCTGCCGATGCGGTCGGCGATGCGGATCACCCGGCGGTTCTTCAGCGACTCCACCTCCCGGGCGAGTCGGTCGTGCTGCTGCTGGAGCCCGTCACGGGCCCGTGCCAGGGCGTCGCGCTCGGTGGTGAGTGACCGGACGAGGGCCCGCTGCTCGGCCTTGTACCCCGGACCTGCATCGCCGATCGGCCGCACGTCGAGGTCGAGGTCCGCGACCCCGAACTCATCGAGTACCTGCGACTCGTCGCTGCCTTCGGCCCTCGCCCGGGCGATCACCCGCTGGAGCCGCGCCGTGAGGACCGTTCCTCCCGGCCCCCCGAAGCGGAAGGTCCCGACGAGTTGGCTCGCCGCTGCATCGAGGAGGTCGTCGACTGCCGCCGCCCCGAAGAACACCGGTGCGGAGAGGTCGAGACGGATTGACGCGGGGATCATGAAGGTGTCAGCGCCCGGATCGACGAACACGACCCGGGGGTCGGGGTCGAACGTGCGGCTGAGCCACACCGATGGGGAAGGGTGGGCAATCTCGACCCGGAGGTCGGAGGCCAAACCTCCGAGCAACGACCACACACACGTTGCGACAGCGTCGTCGCCGTGGCCGCCAACCGTGAGGCGCACCACGACCTGCGGCACCTCGAACACGCCACCCCGCACTCCCCGCCGCAACGAAGGGTCAGGGACGAGCTGGAGGAGTCGCGCCTCCTGCTCACGCGCGCTGCGGAGCTCGGTCTCTGACGGTTCGTGGCCCTCGCCCTGGTGGAAGCAATAGGCGTCCCGTTCCGCGATCGGTCTCGCCCCTGCGTTGAGCAACCGCCACGCCGTCTCATTGTCCTCGCCACCCCACTGGCGGAACGACTCGTCGGCGCCACCGACCGCCTCCCAAAGCTCCTTGGAGACCGAGAGGTTGCCCCCCGACATGGCTCGCCAGCGGTCGTGGTGGTGGGAAGTGAGGTCGTTGGTGCGTTCCCAGTGCCGGGCGATCCACTCGGGATGCACGACCTCCCGGTCGGCGAAGAGAGCGCCCAAGTCACCCGACTCGGAGGCGGCCCGCACGTCACCTGCGCCGATGCCCTCCACGTCGACGTGGCCCCGCCAGCCAACGACGACAGCAAGTGGATCGGTGTGGTGGCGAAGGTGGGCGGAGACGAAGCCCCGCACGGGGAGCATGTCGGAGTCGAGGAAGATGAGCACATCGCCCCTGGCGGCAGCCGCACCGGTGTTCCGGGCCCGGGCGAGCCCGAAGGCGTCACGGTCCTGGCGGACCACCCGGATGGGGACGCCGGCGATGTGGGATGGGGCCGTGATCGGCTCGGGGGATCCGTCGTCGACGACGACCACCTCGAAGTCGCCGTGGCCCTGCCGACAGAGCGCCTCGAGAGTGAGGTCGAGGGCGACCTGCTGGCGGTAGCACGGGATGATGACGGAGGCGGTTGGTTGAGGCATGACGCCCCGGGGAGCGTACCCGGACGGGAGCCGTCCGACCTCGGCGCGGTGGCCGGTCTCGACGGATGGGACTCTCCCTCACGCGTGTGGGGCCGCCCCGAAGGGCGGCCCCACCACGTCAATCGCTTCGTTCAGCGAGGGCTAGGAGATGGAGTACGTGGTACGGGCCCGGTTCACGAGCGCGACCATCTCTGCACGAGAGATGTTCGCCTCAGGACCGAACGTGCCGTCAGCGTTGCCCTTGATCACACCTGCGAGGAACAGCGCCGTGATCTCACGGGCAGCCCAGTAGGTGGTCGGGACATCGACGAACGACAGCGTCGCCGCCGGGAGCCCGCCAGGCACGTCGGCAGCGGTGATGTCCGTGCCGGCGTCCGCCGTGTCAGTCGCTCCCGTGATCTCAGCACCGGTGGTCTTCGACTCGATCCAGCGAGCAAGCATTGCAGCTGCCTCGGAACGAGTGATCTTGCCCTCCGGGTTGAAGTTGCCCGAGGCATCACCTTGGACGATACCGGCAACCTTCAGGGCCTGGATGAATCCAGCGGCCCAGTAGTCGGTCGCGACATCCGGGTACGGAGCCGTGACGACCACGGGGACGGACGTGCCGCCACCAGTCACCTGGCGACCGAGGATCGCTGCGAACTCCGCGCGGGTGATGTCACCCTCAGGGCAGAAGTTGGGCGTGGCGTCACAACCGGAGACCCAGCTGAGGCCCTGCAACGCCTCTGCGTCGGTCTGTGCCCAGTGGCCGGCCATGTCGCCGAACGAGGACACGATCACGTCGATGTGGTCGAACGTGGCGGCGTTCTGGCCAGCCGTCTCGTTGGCGTACGCGAAGTTGACACCCGTGACGGTCGTCCCGGAGGGGACATTCACCGTCGCTGCAGCACCCATCGCGGCAGCGTTGGAGAACCACATGACCTCACCCTCGTCGGCATCAGCACCCGTTGCGGGGCAGGTCGTGTCACAGTTGTCAGCCTGGAGGTCCAAGCCGAGGAGGCTGGTCGCAACGCTCTGCGTGATGTCGGCGCTCACGGTGAAGGCACCAGAACCGGTCAGGATCGAGAACGCGCCACCATCGGCGTCGGCGAAGGTCGCCCAGAGGTTCCCACCGCTGTACACGGAGATGCTGGTCGCGCTGGTGACGTTCACCAAGGTGTCGGTCGCCGACTGGTCCGAGTCGTACTGCACGGCGCCGGAAATCGTCCCCGAGGCCGGCAGGTTGACGGTGACCTCGGCGATTCCGGTGCTTCCGGCCTCGACGAGCGTGACGGTGTAGTAGTACACCACGCCACCGAAGGTGACCTGCACGGTGGCGGCGGTCCCGTCCGGGGCCCCCTGCGTGCCTGTCGTATCGGCGTCGTAGTCGCCAGCGAGGGTGACCGTGTAGTAGCCACCGGCCGCGGTGCCCTGGGTGTCGGTGAAGTCCGTCGTGCTGGCCGGGTTGTCGGTGACGATCGTCACGGACGCACCCGAGGTGACCGTCGAGGTCCCCTGCTTGAGGGTCACCCGAACGTCGTCGACCGTGCCACCTGCAGCCAAGGCTGCGGGCATCACGGAGACCACCATCGCCAGGACAGCGAGAACGACAATTGTCCTCTTGAGCATGAATGCTCCTCCTGTGAATTGATTACTTCCTGACGCGCAGAGGATCGAACCTCTGGCGTCCCACCCATCGTACGAGACCCCCGTGCACCTGTGGGCGATGGGAGGTCACGGGATCCATAGGAAGATGTAAGGAATCTGTAAACCGAGCTCTGGAATGGTCACGAAGTCGTGCAATCGGCGCCCTCGACGGTCGCAGAACAGCGGACGAAACTCGTCCCCACCCCTTGGTCGGGGCGGAAGAGGACCTCGATGTGATCGGGTCCGTTCTGCGTGATCTCGTACTCGAACCCCTCGTTCGCCACCACACCGACGATCAGGACCTCCTCGCCGCGGGATTCGACGGTGACGGCCCCGCCCGCCACGAGGAGCGTGCGGACCGGCGGGAGCGTGGTAGTCGAGGTCGCCGGCACGGTGGTCGTCGAGGTGGAAGTCGTCGTGGTCGTGGACTCGGGGACCGTCGTAGGAGTGGTGCTGCTCGTCGTCGATGGCAGGGTCGTGGTCGCCACGCTGGTCGTGGTGGTGGGGAGCAATGTCGTCGTGGTCGGGGCAGCCGTGGTGGGGGGCACGGTGGTGGGCGCCGCCACCACGGTCGTGGGGACGGTCGTCTCGGTAGGAGCGAGGTCGACGACCCGGATCGCCTGCCCTTCGGGGAACACAGCACGGTCGGCGAACCCGACGGCGGCCCTCGCCACCACGCCGATGAGCGCGGTGGCAACAATCCAGAGGGCGACGATGGCGATCCTTCGGCTCACGGGCCGATGGTACCGGTACCCGTCCCACGGGCTTCGCTCCTACCCTTTCAGTCATGGCACGACTGCTCGTGGTCGAGGACGACCAGCGCATCCGGGAGTTGCTCGCGGACCACCTCGCCGACGCCGGCCACGAGGTGCACACCGAGGGCACCGCCATGGCGGGCCTCCAGTACCTCGTCTCCACGCAGCCCGACGGCGCCCTCCTCGACCTCGGGCTCCCCGACCTCGACGGCCTCGAGCTGATCAAGATGATCCGCTCGGTGGACCAGATCCCGATCCTCGTGCTCACCGCCCGGGAGGACGACCCGACGATCGTGTCGGCGTTCGAGGCCGGCGCCGACGACTACGTCACGAAACCGGTCTCGGGCGCCCACCTCGTAGCCCGCGTCGCCGCGCTGCTGCGGCGGAAGGCCGCCGCCTCCACCACCGACGAGGTGCACGTCGGTGAACTCTCGATCGTCCCCGGACCCCGGACAGCCACGCTCTCCGACGAGGATCTCGACCTCACGCCCAAGGAGTTCGACCTCCTCCTCGTACTGGCACGCGAGGCCGGGAACGTCGTTACCAAGGACGAGCTCTACACCCGCGTCTGGAGGGAGCCGGGCGGCGCCCATGGTCGCACCATCGACGTCCACCTTTCGGGCCTCCGGAAGAAGCTCGGTGAGACCGACGCCAGGCGGTGGCTCCACACCGTCCACGGGGTGGGCGTGCAACTCGTCGACCCGGACGCCTGATGCGCAGACGGCTCGCACTCGTCGTCCTCGCCGTGACGCTCATGCTCGTGGTGGGCCTGCTCGTGCCGCTTGCCCTCTCCATCGAGTCGCAGGCCGAGCTCCGGGCGCTCGCCCGAGCCGAGGCCGACGCCCGCGCCGTGGCCACCTCCCTTGCCTCACTCTCGTCGGCGACGGGCGAACAGCCGTCCGACGAGCAGATCCGGTTCGTGCTCTTCACCTACGCGGCGCCGGAGATCGCCATCCTCACCGAGGAGGGGACGAGGTACGGGACCGTCCCCGACGGCTTCGACGACGCCCTCGACCGGGGTTGGCGAGGCGAGTCGTTCGTCGCCCGCGGCGACAGTGGCGCACTCGCCGTCATCCCCGTCTCGTTCGGTGCCGACCCGACCCTCCTCGTCACGTCACACGTGGCCCTCGAGACGCTCTCGGAGGGCGTCTCAGCTGCGTGGGCCATCCTGCTTGGGCTCGGCCTCGTGGTGACCGCGGCCGTGGTCCCGGTCGGCAACCGGCTCGCCACCACCCTCGTGCGGCCCGTCGAGTCGTTGAGCACGGCCGCCAGGGCCTGGACGGCCGGTGACCTCACGGCACGCGTCAACCCAGAGGGGCCCCCGGAACTGGTGGAATCCGCCGAGGCGTTCAACGCCCTGGTCGACCGCCTCTCCCAGCTGCTCGTCGACGAGCGCGAGAAACTCGCCGACATCTCGCACCGACTGCGCACCCCCATCACGGCGCTCCGCCTCCAGGTCGAGACCGTGCCCGACGCCTCCGCACGCCAGGCCCTGCTGTCGGATGTCGACGCCCTCGAACGAGCCATCACCGAGATGATCGAGGAGGTCCGGAGCCCAGCCGCCGAGGCAGGAGGCTGCGACCTCGGGGCGGCCGTGCGGGACCGCATGGTGTTCTGGGCGATCGCCGCAACGGCGCAGCGCCGCCGTATCACCAGCCACATCCCCAGCGAACCGATACCCATCGCCCGACCACGTGGCGAGGTCGTCACGGTGCTCGACACGCTTGTGCAGAACGTCCTCCGCCACACACCCCACGGGACGCCCTTCACCATCGCGGTCGATGCCGCCCGACACTCCTTGACGGTCGCCGACCAGGGGCCCGGGTTCCCATCGCGGGCCGTTGTCGAGCGGGGCCGGAGCGGCTCGGACTCCTCGGGCCTCGGGCTCGACATCGTCCGACGCATAGCAGAGAGCGCCGGCGGATCGCTTCGACTCTCCAACAACGGAGGAGCGGTCGCAGAGGTCCGATTCAACTGAGCCCTGGTGTCGCTCAGCCAGTGATCGCTCCCGCAGCGAAGAGCGCCACGGCGAGCGCGGAGAGCCCGAGCACCACGGGACGGGACGCGCGCCAGGCAACGGCCGTGGCGAAGAAGACCGGAGCCGAGGCGACGAGCCCCTCGAGGGGGTACCGATAGCCGAAGTAGGTGGCGTGGCCGAAGATCTGGATCCGGTACTGCACGAGCCAGAAGGCGACCGCACCAATCCCGAGCGCCCGCACCACGTCGTTCCCTTGGGCCCACCCCCGCCGGATACCCAGCACGAGGACCAGCAGGAATGGCGACCAGATGAGGAACCCCTGCTCGAAACCAACCACGCCCTGAACGATGTTCCACAGGTAGTCGATGAGATCGGCGACCCACCCGGAGCCCACACCGGCATCCCCTGCAGCGCCGGAGAGGCGCTCGGTCACCTCGGCACCCTCCCCACCTAGGACCGTCCATCGCCCCGAGGTCGACCGGTGGTACCAGAGCAGGAGACCGGCACCCCCGAGGGAGGGGATCCCGATCCTGATCGCAGGCCACACCGAGCGTCGGAATGCGACCAACGCCAGACCCGTCACCGCGGCGATCACCGCTCCCTGCGGCCGCGAGAGGACCACACCGGCGAATGCGACACCCGCCCACCACTCTCGTTCGGCCAGCAGCAGGTAGGCGGCGATGGCCAGGAACATGATCGACGGCCCGTGCTGCCACAACTGGTCGGCGGCCACCGACCACACCGACGTGCCGAGCCCCGCGACGTAGGCCCCCACGATCGCCTCACCGGGAGTGCCGATCCTCCCGAACGCCAGTGCCATGAACCCCACGGCGACCGCCGAGGCGAGGGCCGACATCAGCGAGCCGGGCCACACCGGTGGCACCGACGACTCCAGACGGCTGTTCTCATACGCGGTGGACGTGAGACTCAGCGGTGAGAGTTCGGAGCCGGCCAGTGCGTAGAAGGGAGCGGCGAGGTAGGGCGCCCCGGGCGGGTACGGACTGAGCGGCCCATCGTCGGTCATGTACATCCAGGAGAATTGGTGCCCGGGGTCACCACTGATCAGTGTCTCGTGATCGACGGCGAACGGGGCGCCGGTCGTGGCGATGTAGTGGGCGGTGAGCGTGTTCGTGAACGCATCGATGTTCACCGGGAGCGCCCACCGCATGGTGGCGACGTAGATGATCGCGATCGGCACGAAGACGACGAAGAAGAGGTTCCGCTCGCGTCGTGCCGCGAACTCCGTGACTGCCCGCCACGTGCGGGCGAGTGACCCACGCCCTGGACGTCGCTTCCTGCTCACGAACTGGGAGCGTAGCCAGCAGGTCCCAGGGGGCTAGCGACCCATCGCCCTGGCGATGAAGGCTGCCATCTGCCCCCGAGTCACCTCCTGCTCCGGGCAGAACCGACGGATGTCATCGGCATCGCACCCGAGCGTGATCCCGTTGTGGGCGAGCGTGGCGATGTCGGCCTCGTGGTAGTTGCCCTCGTCGTCGAGGAACGGGTTCACCATCGTGCCGGTGAGGCCAAAGGCCCGGACGAGGAACGTCGCCATCTGCGCACGGGTCACAGACTCCTGGGGGCAGTACCGTCCCTCACCACAGCCCAGCGTCACGCCGGCCTCGGCGATCATCCCGATCTCCTGCTCATAGGGCAAGCCCGAGATGTCGGAGAAGGCATTGATCCGGAGGACGTTCAGGCTGAGGGCCCGGGCGAGCAATGCCGCCATGTGCTCACGGGTGAGGGGCTCGTCGGGGCAGTACATCTCACCGTCCGCATCACACGACACGGTGATGCCCCGGGCAGCGAGCCACTCGATGTCGTCGGCGAAGACCGACCCCCCGATGTCCGTGTAGGACATGGGGCCGGCGCCCACGTCCGCTCCCCCACCGTCCGTCGGGGCCCCGGGCTCGGTGAGCTGCTCGGCGGCGAGGAGGTGCACGTAGGGGTTGATGGGCCCCACACCGGGCTGGTGCAACTCGAAGTGGAGGTGCGGTGCCGTCGACTCGGCGTTGCCTGAGTCGCCGACCCACCCGATGAGTTGCCCCGCCTCCACACGCACACCTCGCTCGATTCCGGCGGCGAACCCGAATCCCATGCCGTCATCGGTGCCGGGGGTGTCGTTGTTGAGGTGGATGTACCACGACGTCCACCCGTCGTCGTGGTTGAGGGCCATCATGCAGCAGTCGGTGCCGACGCCATCGCGGATCCACCCGACGGTCCCCGATGCGGCAGCGACGACCGGGGTCATCTTGTCGGCCATGATGTCGGTGCCCTCGTGCGTGCGGCCACCAGAGCGTGCGGCACCCCACGTGTCGCTGTAGTGGTGGTCGCCGACGACTGGGAAGACAAGGGGGTAGATCTCCTCGGCCACGGCCCGTCCGCCGCCGAGGACGGCGACCTGCACGACGATGAGGCACAGGGCCACGAGAACGTCCTTCACAGACCATGGATCGGCAGGAACACACGCGGACCTTGAGGAATCCGCCGAAATCGGCTCCTGTAACGCCTCAGCCCTCGCGCTCGAGGCGCTCGTAGATCACCACGTAGCGATCGGCCTGGGCCGCCGCACTGAAGCGGTTCTCGGCATCCCTACGAGCGGCTTCAGCCATTGCTCTCGGGTTCCCCGTCCGGAGGCAGCGGACGATCGCATCGGCGATTCCAATCGGGTCCCCGAACGGCGAAACGAAACCCGTTTCACCTTCCTGCACGAGGTCGACCAGCCCCGTCGAGTCGTGCACCACGATCGGGGTGCCGCAGGCCAGCGACTCAGCCCCCGTCTTGCCGAACGCCTCTTCGGTCGAAGTAAGAACTGTCACATCGACTGCCCTGTACACATCCCGAAGCAGGCGATCGTCACCCACCTCCCCGAGGTGCACCGCAGGAACGCCCAAGTCGATGGCGGCCGTCCGATCGTCGCCGACGACCACAGCCGTGATCGCATCCCCGTCCGGACGACGGGAGAGCTCCCGGCAGGCGGCCACAAAGGTGTCGAACCCCTTGCGCCGGTCGCTGAGCGGGTTCAGCGCAACGAAGAGCACAAGTGAGCGGTCCCGTGGGAGGTCCAACGCCTCCCTCGCTGCATGGGGGTCACCGGGCGTCCACGCCTCGGTATCCACCGCGTTGTGCACCAACTCGATCTCCGACGAGCCGAACAGGGAGCTGGCCGCCGCCATGTCCCGCATCCAGGAGCTGATCGCCACAGGGGTGACCGACGCCGCTCCATAGGCGCCCCGTCGGCGCTCCCATCCGGATCGTGAGAGGTCCCGATCCCGCGTGGAACCAAGAGCAGGACAGCTTCCGCAGCTTTGCTGGAACCGGTCGCATCCCGCGGAGTAATGACATCCCCCGGTGAACGGCCACATGTCACGGAGGGTCCATACGACCGGCACGCTGAACCGCGGGACATCTTCGACCCGCAGGTACCCCGCGCCGACCCAGTGGAGGTGGACGACGTCGGGTTCGAGCGCCGTGACCCTCCTCAGCGTCGGGGTGGGGAGGAGATTCGTCGAGAAGATCTCGCGCCTCCTGCCCGGGTACGCCAGGAGGATCCCCTGATCGAATGCCCGAAGTCCATTCCGAGAGAGGAAACGCGCCACCCGACGCCCCGCAGAAGGCCCCGACTCCTTGGCGCCGGTGCGACTCACGACGAGGTGGGAGTCCACTCCCCGGTGCACGAGGGCTTCGTGCAGGGCGACCGCCCCCCGACCAGCGCCGTTGTCGTCGGCGAACGCCACATGGACGACTCTCACCGGACGGCTCCTGCGTCGATCGCCTCCCGATAGAGCGCCGCCATCTGCTCGCCGAGCACGTCCCATTCTCTACTGCGTAGATCCGGGGAGCCCTCCCGGGGCAG
>CAZRJG010000028.1:0-27888 GCA_964600365.1 uncultured Acidimicrobiia bacterium | reverse complement strand
GATCGCCTTCGCGGGCGACGGCCAGCACCAGGACGCCGGCGCCAAGATGGTGCACGTTGCCCCCAACACGACCTCCAACATCGTGTCCAAGTCGATCTCGAACCACGGTGGCCGTGCCGGCTACCGGGGCCTCGTGCGGGTCGAGCCGGGCGCCAAGAACGTGAAGTCGTTCGTGCGGTGCGATGCACTGATCCTCGACGACGACTCCCGGTCGGACACATATCCCTACATGGAGATCGAGGAGAACGACGCCGAGATCGGCCACGAGGCCACGGTCTCGAAGGTGGGCGAGGACCAGCTCTTCTACCTCATGAGCCGCGGCCTCACCGAGGACCAGGCGACCTCGATGGTCGTCGCCGGGTTCATCGAGCCGATCGTGCGGGAGCTCCCCATGGAGTACGCCGTCGAGATGAACCGACTCATCGAGCTCAACATGGCCGAAGCGGGCGCCGTCGGATAGCGTCCACCCCACGTCAGCCCACACCATGAAGGCCCGCCGCCCGGCGGGCCTTCATCGCGCATACCGACGTCCCCCGTAGTCTCGTCTTCGTGACCGAAACGAACGATTCCGGACTCGAGGAGTTGATCCGTCGCTGGCAGGACGCAATCGGGCCCTCCGTGGATCGCGTCGAAGTCGTCGAGGCCCACCTCCGGGAGCGGATCGGGGTGCTCCTCGAGAACGATGTGTCGCCAGAGGACGCGTTCTTCAGGGCCGTCACCGAGATGGATCCCGGGAGCGCGCGGGAGCGCCTGCCGACCGAGGGAGTGGCGCGGATGGTTGTGGTGGCGTTCGCAGCTGCCGCAGTCGTGCTCTTCCCCCGGGTGGTGCTCGGTGCGGATGACTACTTCGAGTTCCTCGTCCGCAACCTCCCGATCGTCGTGCTGCCGGTACTCGTCTTCTGGTTGCTCGCGGGTCGAGGGGCGCTCCGCCGGCTGGGCCCATGGCTGCTGGGGGGCTTCGCGGCGATCGCAGCACTCGTCAACCTGGTCCCGTTCGAGCCGTGGAGTGACACCGAGTTCATCGTGATCCTGCATGCGCCGGTGGTCGCGTGGGGGCTCGTTGCGATCGCCCACATGGCGGGGGAGTGGCGGTCGCTCGAACGACGAATGGACGTCGTGCGGTTCACGGGCGAGGCATTCGTCTACGTCGTGCTCATGGCGTTGGGCGGCGCCGTGGTGACGGGACTCGCGATCGGCATCTTCGCTGCGCTCGAGATCGAGATCACCGAGTTGGCGGGGACGCTCATGCCCGGGGCCGCGGCGGGGGCGCTCATCGTGGCAGCGTGGTTGGTGGATCGGCCCCAGGACGTCGTGGAGCGCATCGCTCCAGTGTTGAGCGCGATCTTCACCCCGATCCTCGGAGTGGTGCTGGGCATTGCTGCCATCGCGGGGGCGGTGTCCGGGTTCGGGATCGATGCCGACCGCGAGGTGCTCGTCCTCTTCGACGTGCTCCTCGTGCTCGTGACGGGCCTCCTCCTCTACCGAGTCTCGGCACGGGACCCCTCTCAGCCAGGGACGGCGCTGGACGTAGCGCATCTGGCTACGGTCGGCTTCGCCCTTCTCCTCGACGTGGTCGGACTCGTCGCCATGGTGGGGCGGATCGCAGGATTCGGCACGAGTCCGAACAAGGTCGTCGCCCTCGGCTTCAACCTGCTCCTCCTCGTGGTCCTCGGCCGGTCCGGTTGGCTCCTTCTGGGGTTCCTCAGGGGGAGGAGGTCGTTTGACGACGTGGATCGCTGGCAGGCGAGCACGCTCCCTGCGTACTGGGCGTGGGGACTCGCCGTGATCGTGGTCGTACCGGCCGTGTTCGGCCTGGGATGAGGGCGGACGCCAACCCTGCCTGTGTTGGAGGGACAGGGGTTGGCGTCGGAGTGCGGCCGGGGGCCGCCTAGATCAGTTCTTCGAGCGCAAGCAGATTGCTCGGGTGGCGGAGCTTGGAGACGGCGCGGCGCTCGATTTGTCGCACCATCTCGCGGGTGAGGTCGAGATCATCGCCGACCTCGGCGAGGGTGCGCGGCCGGGCGTCGTCGAGGCCGTAGCGGAGCACAAGTACCGCCTTTTCGTCGTCCTCGAGGGCTCGCATCGCCTTCATGAGGTAGTCGCGGCGCAGTGCCAGGGCCGTCGCGTCGAACGGGTCGACGGCGTCGTCGTCCTGGATGAGGTCCTGGAGTCGGCCATCGCCGTCGTCGCCGACCGGACGGTCCAGCGAGACGGTGTCGGACGGGGCGTGGAGGGCGAGCTCGACCCGAGAAGGATCGAGGCAGGACAGCTCGGCGATCTCCTCGACGGTGGGCACCCGGCCCAGGTCCTCGAGGAGCTGCTGGCGGGTCTCCTGGACGGTGCGGACGATGTCGACCATGTGGACGGGGAGGCGGATGGTCCGACCGTGGTTACCGAGGCCACGGGTGATGGCCTGACGGATCCACCATGTGGCGTACGTGGAGAACTTGAAGCCCTTGCGCCAGTCGAACTTCTCGACGGCACGGATGAGGCCCAGGTTGCCCTCTTGGATGAGGTCGAGGAGCTCCAGGCCCCGCCCCGAGTACCGCTTGGCGATCGAGATCACGAGCCGCAGGTTGGAGCGGATGAATTCCATCTTGGCCTCTTCGCCCTCGCGGATGAGGCGGTAGAGCTTGGCCCGGTCGGTGGGGGTGAGCTCCCGGTCGGAGTCGAGCATGGCCTGTGCCTTGGCGCCCTTCTCCATCTGGCGGGAGAGGCGCACCTCGTCCTCGGCGGTGAGGAGTTCATGGTCGGAGACACGTTCGAGGTAGGCACCGATGGTGTCGGAGGTGACGCCGGAAGGGTCCTTGTGGCGTCGTCCAGCCTTGTTTTTCGCATCCCCTGGTTGCGGGCGAGTGGCCATGCAGTGTGAAGTGTCGCGCCAAACTCGTTCGAACGCAAAGGCACGACACCCGCGTGGGGGCCTTCGTCAAGGTCACCCCCGAGGCTACCCTCGGGTCCTCATGCGACGTGCCCTCGTGCTGCTTGCGCTGAGTGCCACGGCGTGTGTGGCCACCCCCCCGATCCTCATCGGCGACGCCGCGCCGCCGGTCACCGCGCCCCCCGCTCAGATCGCCGTACGCGTCCTCGACTACCGCGGCGATCCGCTCCCGGGCGCCGAGGTCACCGCGACCCATGCCGAGGGTTCCGAGGACGTCGTCACCGACGACAACGGATTGGCCTTCGTCACGTGGGATTCCCGGGGACTCACCCTCGATGCAACGGCGACCGCCCATCAGCCGGGCGCGGTGGTGGTCGATGCGCTGCCCGAGGCCGAACAGATCGAGGTGCGACTCACCGCAAAGGTGCTCACGGGGACTGTCGTCGGACTCGGTGGCAGGCCACTGGAGGGGGCGACGGTGCGGATGGGTGGCGAGGAGGTCATGACCGGGGCCGATGGCGCATTCCAGTTCGTGGCAGTCGAGGAAGGAACCTCGATCTCGGTCGAGCGCGCCGCCTACCTCGCCGCGGAGGAGGCCTGGGAGGGAGGCAGCGCTTCGTTTGTACTCGAGCCGCTCGTCGTGCGAGGCATTCGTGCCGGTGGGCCGGACCCGCGGAACCCGGAGAAGTGGGCCGAACTGCTCGACATCGCCGACTCGACCGAGGTGAACACGATCGTTGTGGACATCAAGGACGAGAGCGGGCAGGTCTTCTACGCCACCGAGGTCCCGTTCGCGCTCGACGTCTCCGCGGTCTACAGCACCTACGACGTGGCGTCGGTGGTCGAGGACGTTCGCTCGCGAGGCCTCTACCTCGTGGGTCGCATCGTTACCTTCCAGGATCCGATCGCCGCCCGCAACGCCCCTGACATGGCCGTCTTCGACGCGACCACAGGCCTCCCCTACACGAAGAACGGCCAGTACTTCCTCGACCCGACCGATCCCGGCGCCCGCGCCTATGCGCTCGATCTCGCCGTCGAGGCATGTGGCCTTGGCTTCCAGGAGATCCAGTTCGACTACGTCCGTTACCCGGATGGCTTCCACGACCGTGCTCTGTTCGACGGCGGTTCGAGCGACGAAGTGCGTCCCGAGACGATCCGGACCTTCCTCGGCGAAGCCCGTTCCCGACTCAATCCCATCGGATGCGCGGTGAGCGCGGACATCTTCGGCTTCATCACCCGCACGGCAGGTGACGGGGGTATCGGACAGCAGCTCGAGATGCTCGCCGGGGTGACCGATGCGCTGTCGCCGATGATCTACCCGAGCCACTACTCCACGGGTTGGTACGGTTTCGAGGTGCCCAACGACCATCCGGGACCCGTCGTGGCGAATGCCATCGATGACGGGCTCGAGCGGGTCGAGGGCGAGGTCATCTTCCGGCCGTGGATCCAAGACTTCTACTACACCGACGAGCAGGTCCGAGAGCAGATCGACGTCGCCGGGGAACGGAACGTCGGATGGATGCTCTGGAACGCTGTGTCGAACTACAGCGTGGGTGCGCTCGAACCCGCTGGTTTCACCCAGGTCGCCACCGAGGACGCCGTCGGGGGGTGAGTGCCCTTGCAGCGTTCAACGAACGCCTCGTCGAGTGTCGGGCGTGCCCCCGCCTCGTGGAGTGGAGGGAGCGGATGGCCATCGAGAAGCGCGCGGCCTATGCCGGCGAGCAGTACTGGGGCAGGCCCGTCCCCTCCTTCGGGGATCCGGCCGCTCGCATCCTGATCGTCGGCCTCGCACCGGCCGCGCACGGGGCGAACCGCACGGGACGCATGTTCACCGGTGACCGCTCGGGCAACTGGTTGTTCGGATCGCTCCACCGGACAGGATTCGCCAGCCGGCCTGACTCGACCCATCGGGGTGACGACCTCGTGCTCGCTGACGTGTGGATCACCGCCATGAACCATTGCGCGCCACCTGGGAACAAGCCCACGAGTGCCGAACAGGCCACCTGCCGTACATGGTTGGAGGAGGAGTTCGACCTCCTGCTCCCACACCTGGAAGTGGTCGTGTGCCTTGGAGGACTCGCGTGGAACGCCACCCTTCGGCTCATGGCAGACCTCGGCCACGAGGTACCTCGTCCGAGACCCCGGTTCGGCCATGGGGCGGAGGTGCGGGTCGGCCCGCGCACGGTGGTGGGGTCGTATCACCCCAGCCAGCAGAACACGTTCACCGGTCGGCTCACCGAACCCATGTTGGACACCGTCTTCGCCCGGGCGGGATCGCTCATGAGGGGCGCAGATGCTGGCTCGGGCCAATAACCACTATCGCCGTAGTCGAATTACGATCCGGTGGACGAGAACAGGAGACGTCCCCACGTGAATCCCCAGCTCCAAGCAGCCTTCGACCAGTCGCTCGACGGCGTCCCCCAGTGGATCGCCGACCTCCGCAAGGAGGGATTCGACCGATTCGCCGAACAGGCGATGCCGACCCAGAAGCTGGAGCACTGGAAGTACGTCGACCTCGACTTCGACCTCGACGACCTCGCGATCGCCAGTGCGCCGGGCACACCGCTCCCCGCAGGCCCGTACGTCGAGTCTCTCGGCGTGGTGGCGGCCACGGCGACGATCGTTGACGGCATCGTCGTGGGCATCGAAGGTGACGTGGGCGAGGGCGCGTCCCTCGTGTCGTTCCGGGACGCCACGGATGCCGATGCGCAGCTGCTGCAGGAGACCATGGGCCGGCACATCGACCTCGGGCGCGACAAGTTCGCCGCCGCCCATAGGGCCTTCGCAGGCGACGGAGTCCTCCTCCATGTCGGTCGCTCGACCACGATCGAGCGTCCGATCCTCATCGACGTCCAGGCGGTCACCGGCGGCGTCACTTCGTTCCCCCACCTCACGGTTGTGCTCGCCGAGAACGCCGAGGCCACCGTGGTGGTGAACTACCGCTCGGACGACGACGTCACCCACGTCGTGGTGCCCCAGGTGGAGGCGATCGTCGGCGACGCATCGAGGCTCTCCCTCACGACCCTGCAGCATTGGGGGCGTGGGACGACGGCCACGGTGCACGAGAAGGTCGTCCTCGGACGTGACGCCACCGGCACCATCGGCGAGGTGGGCGTTGGCGGCAAGCTCGCCCGCCTCGACCTCGCCGTCGAGATGATCGGCGACGGCTCATCTTCCGAACTCGTCGGCCTCTCGTTCGGCGACCGGGCCCAGACCCACGACTACCGGGTCGTGGTTCGCCACGTCGGCAAGAACACCTCGTCGGATGTCTTCCTCAAGGGTGCCGTCGAGGACGAGGCGTCCTCTGTCTTCACCGGCCTGCTCCGGATCGAGGAGGGCGCCACCCGGACGTCGGCCTTCGAGACGAATCGGAACCTGGTGCTCTCGGACACCGCATCGGCCCAGTCGGTCCCGAATCTCGAGATCCTCTGCAACGACGTTGTCTGCGGCCACGGCTCCACGGTCGGCCAGCTCGAGGAGGAGCACCTCTACTACCTCATGAGCCGCGGGCTGCCGAAGGAGCAGGCCGAGCGGGTGCTCGTGCGTGGCTTCTTCGAAGAGGTGATCGATCGGCTCCCCGTCAAGGGAGTTGCCGATCCGGTTCGTGCCGTCGTGCATGACAAGTTCACCACCGCCCAGGTGGAGGGGCGCATCGGATGAGCTGGACCGAGATCGCCCCCGTGGCGCAACTCCCTGACGGTCGGGGGGTCCGCGTCGAGGTGGGATCCCACCGCATCGCCCTCTTCCGGGTCGCCGATGAGGTCTACGCCCTTGGAGATCGCTGCTCCCACGCCGAGGCGTCGCTCAGCGAAGGCCCGTTGCTCGACGGCTGTGTCGAGTGCCCCCGCCATGGCGCCGAGTTCGACCTCACGACCGGCGCCGCCAAGACCCTTCCCGCCACGAAACCCGTCCCCGTCTACCCCACGAAGGTGGATGACGGCGTCCTCTTCCTCGACCTGGAGGCAACCGCATGACCACCGCCCTTTCCATCACCGACCTCCGCGCATCGGTGGGAACCATCGACATCCTCAAGGGCGTGGACCTCGAGGTCCCGTTCGGCGAGGTGCACGCGATCATGGGCCCCAACGGCTCCGGCAAGTCCACGCTGTGCCATGTGCTCACGGGCAAGTCCGACTACTCCGCCGAGGGGTCGATCCTGCTCGACGGCGAGGAGATCATCGACCTGCCGATCGACGAGCGTGCACGCAAGGGACTCATGCAGGCCTTCCAGTACCCCGTCGAGGTCCCCGGTGTCGGACTCGAGGAGTTCATGGTGGAGGTCGGCGCTGCGCGCGGGATCCCCTCCGACGTCCTTGCGCAGCGGATCGAGGAGGCCGCCGGCGCGTTCGCCGTCGACCGGTTCCTCGACCGCTCGCTCAACGATGAACTCTCCGGTGGCGAGAAGAAGCGCTCCGAGATGTTCCAGATCTCGGTGCTTGACCCCAAGGTCGTTGTGCTCGACGAGATCGACTCGGGCCTCGACATCGACGCCGTCCGCCAGGTCTCCGAGGCCGTCGAGGCGCTCCGCAGCCCCGAGGTCGGCATCCTGCTCATCACTCACTATTCACGCATCCTCCGGTACCTCACCACCGACCGGGTGCACGTGATGATGAACGGTCGCATCGTCGACTCCGGCGGCGCCGAACTCGCCGACGAGCTCGAGGACGGCGGCTACGAAGCCGTGCGGTCACGCCTCGGCGTCGATGCCCCGAAGCCCGCGTCGGCTGTCGTGAAGGCAGACCCCTTCTCAGACCTCCCGTTCGAGAACTGAGGTGACCGGGGCACGTCCGGCCGGCGTAGCCTCTTGTCGTGATGCTCGCTTCCACCACCTGGGGCTCGGGCGATCGGCACGTCCTGCTGATCCACGGACTCGGATCCAACAAGGAAGGCTGGTGGCGGGTCGGGCCGTGGTTCGCCGAACGGGGATGGACGGCGCACGCGGTCGACCTCCTCGGCCATGGGGCCTCACCGAAGCCGCCGTCGTACACGCTCGACCTCCTCGCCGCTCACCTGCCCCGTCGCGACGGCCGATGGGACCTCGTCCTCGGCCACTCGCTCGGGGGAGCGGTCTCCGTTCGTGCGGCCTCGGGCGGCGGGTTCGCCGAGCGGCTCGTGTTGGAGGACCCGCTGCTCTTCCTCCCGGACCTCGAGGTGAGCCTCCCGATCGCGCTCTCGGAGTTCGACATCCCGCTCACCGCAGAGGCCCAGGCAGCCGACAACCCGACCTGGCATCCCGAGGACGCCCGCATCAAGGCAGAGGCGCTCCGCCAGTGCGGCCCAGGGGCGGTCGAGGCAGTGACGCGTGGCCTCCGCGGCCTGAACCTCGTCGACGAGATCAGATCGGTCGAGGTGCCAACGCTCGTGGTCGGGGCTGCGATGAAGCCACTCGTTCCGGCGGCGCTCGGCGAGGGGCTTGCCTCGATGGCCCCTCACGTCGACTTCCTCACGGTCCCCGATTCGTCCCACTCGATTCATCGCGACGAGTTCGACGCGCTCATGGTGGCCATCGAGCGGTGGATGGGCAACCGGTAGCCTGACGGCATGCGTGCGTCCGATCGTTCCTGGCTCGAAACCCTCACCCATCTCCCGTCCATCTCCGGCCATGAGGACCGGGTGGTGTCCTTCGTGCGTTCGTGGGTGGCGCGCCGCGAAGACCTGCGGGTGCGGGCCGACGGCCACGGCAACCTCTGGATCTCCCAGGTACGGCGGAGCAGGCGTACGCCCCTGTTCGTCACCGCCCACATGGACCACCCGGGGTTCCTCGTCACCGCTGTGGACGGCCGCGACGTGGCGGTTGAGTTCCGCGGCGGCGTGAAGCCCGCGTACTTCGAGCACGCAGCACTCCACTTCTACGGCCCTGGTTCCGACGACCCGACACCGGCCCGGCTCACGGAGTACGACCCTGCGGGCCGCACGGGCACGGCGCGCGTGCGCCGGGGCCTCATCGAAGAAGGATGGATCGGGCGATGGGCACTCCCCGCCCGATCGCTCGGCGTGAAGGGTGACCTCCTCCACGCCCCGGGGTGCGACGACCTCGCCGGCGTCGCGGCGGCGCTCTCGTTCCTCGACCGAGTCCGCATCAAGGAGGGGCTCGGCCACGTGGGGGTGCTCCTCACGCGGGCCGAGGAGGTCGGCCTCGTCGGGGCGACGGCAGCCTGTCGGGACGGAGGGGTCCGTGAGGACGCCCGACTCATCTGCCTCGAGACGTCGCGCAGTTTCCCCGAATCCCCCATCGGTGGGGGTCCCGTCGTACGGGTGGGGGACCGTCTCACCGTGTTCGACCCGGACCTCACGAACCGGATCTCCATGGTCGCCGAGGCCCATGCCACGGCCTTCCCCTGGCAGCGCAAACTCATGCCGGGCGGCGTCTGCGAGGCATCGGTCTTCGCGGCATACGGCTACTCCTCGAGTTGCATCTGCCTCCCCCTCGGCAACTACCACAACATGGGCAACCTCGACGAGGTGGAACAGGGCACCGGTGAGGCGGTGCCGAAACCAGAGGTGATCTCGCTCGCCGACCACGACGGGCTCATCCGCCTCCTCGTCCTCGTCGCCCGGCATCTCGACGACGCCTCCACCGACGTGAAGGACCGCTTCGACGCACGATTTGACGGGTCCTTCCTCGAGCGTCGGATCCCCTAGCGACGCATCCGCCTGGCGGCGTCGGGGGCGGTGTGATCGGTAGCCTCGGGCCTGAATCACGACTCCGAGGAGCAGACGATGGAATACCGCATCGAGAAGGATTCGATGGGTGAGGTGCAGGTCCCGGTGGACGCCTACTACGGCGCCAGCACCCAGCGTGCCGTCAACAACTTCGCCATCTCCGGTGGTGGGGTCGGGCGCCGCATCATCTGGGCGTTCGGGCTCCTCAAGGGGTCCGCAGCGACGGTGGCCGGTCGCTCCGGCTACGTGGACGTCGAGAAGGCAGACGCCATCCGCGCCGCTGCCGACGAGGTGATGGCAGGGGAGTGGGACGGCCACTTCCCGGTGGATGTCTTCCAGACCGGATCCGGCACGTCCTCCAACACCAACACGAACGAGGTGGTCGCCAACCGGGCGACGCTCATCCTCGGGGGTGAGTTCGGATCGCGCCTCGTCCACCCGAACGACCACGTGAACTTCGGCCAGTCGTCCAACGACACGTTCCCCACGGCGATGCACGTTGCTGCCGTGGCCGCCATGCGCGAGGACCTCCTGCCGGCACTCGACACCCTTGCCTCCTCCCTCGAGGCGAAGGCCGACGAGTTCGCCGACGTCGTCAAGTCGGGACGCACGCACCTCATGGATGCCGTGCCGGTCACGCTCGGCCAGGAGTTCGGTGGCTACGCCGCGCAGATGCGCAAGGCCATCGAGCGGGTCGAGAAGGTGCTCCCGGAACTGGAGGAACTGGCGCTCGGAGGCACCGCGACGGGCACCGGGATCAACTGCCCCGACGGCTTTGCAGCAGACGTGATCGCGCTCATGGCCGAGCGCACCGGTTACGCCTTCGTCGAGGCAGCGAACCATTTCGAGGCCCAGGCCATGAAGGATGGCGTCGTGAATGCCTCGGGCACGTTGAAGACGATCGCTCAGTCGCTGTTCAAGATCGTGAACGACCTCCGCTGGCTCTCCTCGGGGCCCGTGACCGGCATTGCGGAGATCCAACTCCCTGCCCTCCAGCCGGGGTCATCGATCATGCCCGCCAAGGTGAATCCCGTGATCCCGGAGGCAGCGATGATGGTCGCCGCGCAGGTCGTCGGGAACGACGCCGCCATCACCTGGGGTGGGGCGAACGGCAACTTCGAGCTCAACGTGATGATGCCGATGATGGCCAGGAACCTCCTCGAGTCGATCGAGCTCCTCGCCAATGCCGCCACGCACGTCGCCGAGAAGACGGTGGATGGGATCGTCGCCAACGCCGACCGCGCCCTCGAACTCCTCGAGAAGAACGTCATCGTGGTGACTGCCCTCAACCCGCACATCGGCTACGACGCAGGGTCTGCTGCGGCCAAGGAGGCCTTCGCCACCGGTCGCTCCGTGCGCGAGGTGGTGTTGGAGAAGGGCCTCATGACCGCCGACGAGCTCGACGCCGCACTCGACCTGAAGAAGATGACCGAGGGCGGGGTGCAGTAGCGCCCACCGGGCCCAACCGGCCCGCCGTCAGTGGACGAGGACGGTGAGCCGGTGCGTACCGGGGAGTCCGTTCAGTTCGGCGTTGTGTTCCTCGCCCATCGTGAACCCGAACCTGTCGAGGAGTTCCCGGGTGGTCGACGAGACGAGCGTCTCCGCACCGCTCGCCGCTGACGCGACCCGGGCCGCCTTTGCGACGGTGGGGCCCGCGTAATCGGTGTCCAGTGAGAACGCCTCGCCGGTGTGGATGCCGATGCGGACCCGGAGCCCGGGGTCGCGTTCGGACCGCTGGATGGCGAGCGCGGCGTGGTCTGGCCGCTGGCCTGTCGGCCTCAGCGGCAGGGCGATCCGAGCCAGTTGAACGTGGTCGAGTCGAGGATCCTTCCGTCCATCGTGTCGACGGTGTCGAGGAACGCGAGCACCTCCTCGGCAGGGCCGGTCACGACGAGCGAGCCAACCGTCGGGGTGGCGGACTCGAGGTCGTCGGCGATGTCGGCCATCCGATCGCCCCACCCGATCGGGAGCGCAGCGAGCACCTCGTCCGAGGAGGCGACGTCGGCGACCACCGATCGCACGATGGCAAGCGCTTCGGTGACCGACGCAGGGGTCTCACCGAAGGTGCCGCCCGCCGACGCCGACGAGGCGCCGAAGAGCCCCTCGGGGATGCGGTCGGGGGCACAGGTGGGTGCGCCGAGGATCCGGAGCGGGTCGGTGACCTCGGATCCGGGCATGATGAACCCGGCCCAGACGATCGCGACGTCGGCGCCGGGGTCGGCGGCGATCGCCTCGGCGGCGTCGAGCGTGATCCCGTCGTCGAACGGCACGGCCACCGTCGCGACCGCCGTCCTGCCGAGCCGCTCGAGCACCTCCCTCGCCGCAACGGGGTTGGGTTCGAGTTCGTCGGCGAACGGCCAGATGGTGCCGTCGATGCCGCCGAGCGTCACCCGGGTCTCGACCGTTCCCGCGTCGAGGAGTGCGCTCCCCACGGGCAGCCGCAGGTCCGCGTCCATGTGTCGGTCTGCCACACCCGACGTGATGGTGAACCCACCCACCACGACCCCCTCGTTCACGAGGCTCGGGAGCCAGTGGGTGGCATGTGCGGCCTCCTCGGCGCGGTCACCGAGGTTCATGAACAGGGGTTGGACGAGCAGCGTCGAGCCGAGCGCCACGAGGACGAGGAGGGTCACAACGATGCCGGCCGAGGAGGCGGCGGTGCGCAGCAGGGTGCGCCGGACGGACCGTCGCATGATCGTCTCGTCGAAGGGCCAGGAGGTCGTGGGGCCGTCGTCGCCAACGATCCCGGAGCACGCGGGACACGCCTCGACGTGGGCGGCCATCGCAGCGGCGGCATCGTCGTCGAGGGTGCCGTCGATGTACCCGGCGAGGAGCTCGAGGGCGTCACCGTGGGGGAGGGGGTGTTCAGTCATGGTCGTGTGCCTCGGTGTAGAGAGTGCGGAATCGGGCGCGGGCTCGGTGAAGGAGGACCTTCATGGCGCCGAGCGAGATATCCATGGCTTCGGCGGCATCGGCGTAGGAGAGGCCGGTGTCGTCCACGAGGAGGATCGCCAGTCGGTACCGCTCGGGGAGGCTCCCGAACGCCTCGGCGATCGTGAGTCCCTGGACGACGTCGGGGTCGTCGCCCCCGGGGTCGGGGAGGGTGTCGGACGGGATGGCGCTCGTGCGTCGCATCGCATCGATGAAGACGGTTCGTGCGATGCTGAAGAGCCACGACCGGGGATTCCCGCCCCGGTAGCCGCCGAGTGCCCGGGTCGCCTTGATGAAGGTGTCCTGCGTGAGGTCATCGGCGAGGTGGGGGTCCCGACTGAGCGAGATGAGGAACGCCCGCACGGCCTGTGCGTGGGCGCGGTAGAACTCCTCGATCGTTGGTGCCTGGATGGTTGGCACGGTAGCCACACGCTGTCCTCCGGGAGTGTTGTCGGGAGGAGGACGGGGTGAGGGGGTCGAGAAGTTACAGGCCGACTTCGGGACCGACCTGCGCCCCTTCGTCGAGCGCGAACGCCAGTGCTTCCTCGGCGGTCATCGCCCTGCCCCGGGCATCGAGTGCCGAGGTGCGCTCACCGAGTGCGCTGCGCGCCTGGCCGATGAGCTCCTCGCCCTGTGGTGAGTCCGCGTAGACGTTGACGATGCCCTCGGCACCGGAGAGCTGCTCGGCTGCGGCTGCGATCGCCACTGCTCGCTCGAATTCGGAGGCGCTGGCCGCGGTGGCGGCAAGGCCGGCCAATGACGTTGCCAATCCCCGCACGCTCGCCACGTCCCCGTACGCCCTCGCTGCCTCGAGGAACGTCGTCCTCGCTGCGTCGACATCTCCGGATCGGAGGAGGACCCACGCCGACTCCCCGAGCACGCGGGCGACCTCGGCGCGGTCGTCGATGAGGGCGTACTCGGCCACTGCGCGTGCGTACAACGCGATTGCCGACGCATCGTCACCGGTGGCGCCGGCAAGGAAGGCGAGCCCCCCGAGGGAGAAGCCCGCCCCCTCGTGATCACCGAGCAGCTCCTGGGCCTCGAGTGCCCGGCGGAACCCGTCCCGTGCGCCCTCGAGGTCACCGGCGAGCGCCGTTGCGAGTGACTCGAATCCGAGGGCGAAGGCTGCTGCCCACCTGTCTCGGTCGCCCTCGGCCATCTCCCGCCCCTTCCTCGTCCATGCGACGGCCAGGGCGGGATCGTCGAGGTGCGCCACGCCGACGCAGAATGCGGCACGGGCTGCGAGCGGGGTGTGCCCGAGTGACTCAGCGAGTTCGAAGGCCTGTTCCCAGGTGCGCCCGGCGTCGGCGAGTCGGCCGAGGCTCCACTCGGCGAGGCCCAGTGCGAGGAGGGCGCTGCATCGACCCGGCGTGGGATCCGTGGACCGGGCGAGGAGCCGCTCGGTGAACCGTTTCGTGGTGAGGTGCTTGCCCCGGAGGTGCCAGTACATCCAGAGGTCGCCGGCAATGGTGAGGCCGGTGGTGACGTCGTCCTCCGACTCGGAGGATTGCTCGAGCACCTCTGCGATGTCGGCATCGAGTGCCATGCCGCGCTCGATGCCGGCGACCTGGTCGCCTCCCTCGATGTCTCTCGAGATCTCCCGCACCGCCGCCGCCACGTACATGGCGTGTCGGTGTCGGATCTCCTGCTCCTGCCCGGACTCCTCGAGTGCCCGGAGCGCGAACTGCCTGATGGTCCCGAGGAGGGAGAAGCGACCCTCGTTCGCCTGCACGAGGCCCACGTCGACCAGGGTCCCGAGGTCGTCCAGCGCATGTGGTCCGGCGACTGCCTCGACGCCGTCCAACGGTGCCTCGCCCGGGAACACCGCCAGACGCCGGAAGAGGTCCTTCTGGGCCCCGTCGAGCAGGTCGTTGCTCCACGCGATGGTGGCCGACAACGCTCGATGGCGGAGGTCGGCATCCCTCGGCCCGCCCGTGAGGAGTGAGAGTGCGTCGTCCAGGCGGTCGGCGACCCGTTCGGGCGGCACCAGTCGGAACCTCCCGGCGGCGAGTTCCAGCGCCAGCGGGAGCCCGTCGAGGCTCCGGCAGATCGCGACGAGGGCGTCTCGGTTCGCAGCGGTCACCGCGAATCCCGGGCTGGTGCGTCGCGCCGCTGTGACGAGGAGTTCCATGGCGTGGGAGTCGAGCACCTCCGAGGGATCCTCCGGCACCGGGAGGGGAAGCAGGGGGAACGTCGACTCGTCCCTTACGTGGAGCGGGCCGCGACTCGTCGCGAGCAGGTGGAGGGAACTGCATCGGTCGAGGAGCGGCGCGAGTCGCACGCCTGCGTCGGCCACCTGCTCGAGGTTGTCGAGCACGATGAGGACGCGTCCATCGCCGATCCGCGCGGCAATGGCCTCCAGGGCTTCCCTGCCCTCGGCTTCCTTCACGTCGAGGGCGTCGGCCACCGCGTCGAGGAGGTCATCGGCCCGGGAGACGGCGGCGAGGGGGACGAAGGCCGTCGCGTCGAAGTGATCCTCCACGGCGTGCGCGATGGCAACCGCCAGGGTGGTCTTCCCAGTTCCGCCAGGACCGGTGATGGTCACGAGGCGTTGGGTCCGGAGGAGCGACGACACCGCTTCGAGTTCGATGTCGCGTCCAACGAACCCCACCGGGTGCCGCGGGAGGGAGGCCGGGAACGCACGAAGGGACTCGCCCTTGCCCTCGAGTTCCGTGCGATCGGGACGCACGAGCCCGGGCGCGTCCACGGCGTGGAGGGCGAATGGGCGCCCGACGTTCTTGAAGCGGAAGCGACCGAGCGCGAGGAACGACAGGTCGGCGTGGTTCGTGACCGCATCCGCGGTCACGTCGGAGACAAGGACGCTTCCCGGGACGGCGAACGATTCCACCCTCGAGGCGAGGTTGACGGCATCGCCGACCACGTTCCCGTCCTCCTCCACGACGTCGCCCAGGTGGATGCCGATGCGGACGTCCACGGGATCCCCGGCCCGGAGTTCCTGCTGGATGCCCGTGGCGGCCCGCACGGCGCCTGCCGCACTCGCGAAGAGGGAGAGCGACCCGTCACCCATCCACTGCACGACGGTCCCGTCGTGTGCGAGGTGCTGCCGCTCGAGGGCGTCGATCCATCGGCGGCGTCGCGCTCTCGTGTCCGCCTCATCGGACTGCATGAGCGCCGTGTAGCCGACCATGTCGGTGAACATCACGGCAGCGAGACGGCGGGTGGTCATCGGGCAAGTATGCCCCGGGGAGAGCGGCCTTGGAGCCCCGGGGGATCGCCCGGGCCGCTGTCTGGCGTCGCTCAGTCGTTGAGCGCGTCGAGCATGGTGTGCCAGCTCAAGGTGGCGCACTTGATGCGGACGGGGAACTCCCTCACGCCCTGCAGGGCCTCGAGGTCGCCGAGGACGGCGCCGGGTCGATCGGGGTCGATGATCTGGGCTTCGTCGTCGGTCATGAGGTGGTTGAACGTGTCGGCGAGGGAACGGATCTCGTCGAGCGACTTCCCCTTGATGGCCTCGGTCATCATCGATGCCGATGCCTGGGAGATCGAACACCCCTGGCCTTCGATGCGCACGTCGGTGACGACGCCATCGGAGACGGCGAGGTCGATGGCGATCTCGTCCCCGCACAGGGGGTTCGTGCCCTCGCCGTGGTGGTCGGGGGCTTCGAGGCGACCCTTGTTCCGCGGGGTGCGGAAGTGGTCGAGGATGACTTCGCGGTAGAGGTCGGTCAGGGACATCGGATCACCCAAAGATATCGATGGCGGAACGGAGGCCCTTCACGAGGGGATCGATGTCGGCCTCGGTGTTGTACACGTAGAAGGATGCGCGTGCCGTTGCGGCTACCCCGAGGCAGCTCATGAGCGGCTTGGCGCAGTGGTGCCCTGCTCGCACGGCGACGCCGTGCTCGTCGAGGATGGTGGCGAGGTCATGGGCGTGGATGCCATCGAGGGTGAACGAGATCACCCCTCCCCGGTTCTCCGTGTCGAGGGGGCCCTGGATGGAGATGCCGGGCACCTCTTCGGGGAGGCGTTCGAGCGCGATGGCGGTGAGCTGGCGGTCGTGCGCTGCGACCCACTCCATGCCGAGCGCCTCGAGGTAGTCGACTGCGGCGCCGAATCCGACGGCCTCGACGATCGGCGGAGTGCCCGCCTCGAACTTGGCGGGGGCGGGAGCCCATGTGGCGCCCTCGAAGGTGACCTCGCGGATCATCTCGCCGCCGGTCTCCAGGGGTTCCATCTCATCGAGCACCTCAGCACGGGCCCAGACGGCTCCGATCCCGGTGGGGCCGAGCATCTTGTGGGCGCTGAAGGCGATTGCGTCGATCCCGAGCGCAGCGACGTCCACCGGGATGTGGGGCACCATCTGCGCCCCGTCCACGACGGTGAGGGCACCGATCGAGCGAGCCTTGGCGGCCACCTCGGCGACGGGTGGGATGGTTCCGAGCACATTCGACATGCCGGTGAGCGACACCACGGCCACGGTGTCATCCATGAGGGCATCGAAGGCGGCCATGTCCATGCGGTGGTCCTCGGTGAACGGGACGTATTTCACGGTGGCGCCCACGGTTCGGGCCCACTGCTGCCACGGGATGAAGTTCGCGTGGTGCTCGGCCTCGGTGAGGAGCACGGTCCTCCCCGCGTAGCGAGGCGCAAGTCCGTGGGCGAGGACGTTCAGCCCGGTGGTCGTGCCCCGGGTGAAGAACACCTCACGAGAGGAGGGCGCGCCGATGAAGCGTGCCACCTTCTCCCGTGCGGCCTCGTAGGCCACCGTCGCCTCCTGGGAGAGGCGGTAGGCGCCTCGGTGGACGTTGGCGTAGGAGGTCTCCTGGAACGACTGCATTGCAGCGAGCACGGCCTGCGGCTTCTGGGCGCTCGCCGCCGAGTCCAGGAAGGCGAGGTCCGGTCGACCGGCGAGGAGTGGGAAGTCGTCCCGGAGCGATCCCATCAGACGGTGGAGCGGAAGCCGTCGTACCCCTCGGACTCGAGCTGCACGGCGAGCTCGGGGCCACCCGAGGTGAGCACCCGGCCGTCCATGAAGACATGCACGACGTCGGGCTCGATGTAGTCGAGGAGGCGCTGGTAGTGGGTGATGATGAGGAAGCCACGGTCGGGGGAGAGGAGGGAGTTCACGCCGCCTGCAACGGTCTTGAGCGCATCGATGTCGAGCCCAGAGTCGGTCTCGTCCATGATTGCCAACTCGGGTTCGAGCACGGCCATCTGCAGCACCTCGTTGCGCTTGCGCTCTCCGCCGGAGAAGCCCTCGTTGAGGTACCGGTCGGCGAACGAGGCATCCATGCCGAGCGACTTCATCGCGTCCATGACCCTGAGGCGGAGCTCGAGCACGGTGTAATTGGTGCCGGTCCGGTTCGACAGCGCCTGGCGCAGGAACTGGACGACGCTGACACCGGGGATCTCCTCGGGGTACTGGAACGCGAGGAACATGCCGGCGACGGCCCGTGCGGTGGCATCGAGCTCGGCGATGTCCTCGCCCTTGAGCAGGATCTCGCCCTCGGTGATCTCGTAGTCGGGGTGTCCCATGAGCACGCTGGCGAGCGTGGATTTCCCTGAACCGTTCGGGCCCATGAGTGCATGGACCTCGCCGCGGTCGACCGTGAGGTCGACGCCCTTGAGGATCTGGGTGTCCTCGACGGAGACGTGGAGGTTGCGAATCTGGAGGAGTGGAGCGGTCATGGCCTCATCAGGGGTATTTCGACTACGGCGATGATGGTAATTCCGGGCGCTCGCTATCTCACGACCTCAGTCGAGTCCGAGGAGCGGTCCGGCGGTCGTGGCGACGGTGTCGTGGTCATGGGGAATCAGTTGCACGTACCAGCGGTCCACCCCGACGGCTCTGAGCCCCGCGAGCTGCTCGGCGACCCTGTCGATCGGGCCGACCGGGAGGCCGTTTGAGAGGAGCCGTTCCTCGAGCTCGGATGGCTCCATCTCTCGTTGTGCCGAGCGCTCGGCGAGGCGTTCGCGGTAGTCGGCCTCGTCCTCGCCGACGAGTGGCGGGCCCATCACCGAGCAGGTGATCGACGCCGGGTCCCGCCCGAGTCGCTCGGCCTCTTCACGCAAGACCGCAATCCGGGAGCCGATCTCGTCGGCGGGGCGGAAGAAGGTGTTGTACTCGTCGGCCCACGTCGCGGCGAGGCGTGGGGTGCGCTTCGGTCCGGATCCGCCAACGATGAATCCGACCGAGGGGGCGAGCGGACGGACGACGCCCTCGATCGAGTAGTGCTCGCCCTTGAATGTGGCATGCTCCTCGCGGAGCGCTTGGTGGAGGTACGGGAGCGCCTCCTCGAGGCGAGCGAATCGTTCCGACCAGTTCGGGAACGGCAGGCCGAACACGTCATGCTCCTGCTGGTGCCATCCGGTCCCGACACCGAGGTCGAATCGGCCCCCCGACATCTCATCGAGGGTGGCCGCCGATTTCGCGATGACTCCCGGGTGGCGGAACGTGATGGGGGAGACGAGCACGGCGAGGCGGATCGTCGAGGTCTCCCGTGCGAGCCCGCCGAGCGAGACGAAGGCGTCCGTGGCATTCGGGTCGCCATCCCGCTGCCAGTCGTAGTGGTCCGATCGGGCGAACGACACGAAGCCGTTCTCCTCCGCCCACCGAGCGGCGGCGAGCAGGTCGTCGTGGGTCCCCCCGAGCTGGGGTTCGGTCATGAGCGCGAGTTCCATTGGGGGCGAGCGTAGGAGGGAAGCCCGCTCTCCGTGCCGGCCGACCCGCGCGAGTGCGACACCAGCATCGAGGGTGTCGCCTCCGTCCGTTCCTACGTCCGGCAATAGGATCACCCCGACAGCGCCGACCCGGAGCCCCGACCATGCAGTTCGCCTTCTCCGAGGAGCAGGAGTTCCTCCGCCAGACCGCACAGGAGTGGCTCGCCAAGGAGTCGCCCCTCGCAGCGGTGCGCTCGGTGATGGAGACCGACGAGGGATTCGATGCCGCCCAGTGGGCGGAACTCGCCGGCCTCGGCTGGCATGCGATGGCCATCCCCGAGGAGTACGGGGGGGCTGGCTACGGGTTCCTCGAACTCGCCGTCCTCCTCGAGGAGATGGGGGCGGGCCTGCTCCCGGCGCCGTTCTTCTCGACGGTGGTGCTCGGTGCGAACGCGGTGCTCCTCGCAGGATCGGAGGAGCAGCGCGCAGCGATCCTTCCCGATGTGGCGATGGGGGAGACCCGCCTCGCAGTCGCGATCGGCGAGGACGGGGGCCCCTGGGACGCCCGTCGGATCTCGACCGCTGCCGAGGCCGACGATGGCGGATGGCGACTCCGGGGCATGAAGCGCTTCGTGGTGGACGGCCACAGCGCCGACCGCCTCGTCGTCGCCGCAACCACCGGGACGGGCGTGGGGCTGTTCCTGGTGGAGGCGGGCGCCGAAGGCGTGGAGGCATCGCTCCTGCCGACGATGGACGCCACGAGGAAGCTCGCCGACATCACCTTCGACGGCGCGTCCGCCGTCCGGCTTCCGGATGGGGACGCGTCGGAGCACATCGCGTCGCTCCTGCGGGTTGCCTCGGTGGCGATCGCCCTCGAGAGCGTTGGCGGAGCCCAGCGTGCCCTCGACATGGCGGTCTCGTACGCGAAGGACCGGGTGCAGTTCGGGCGACCGATCGGCTCGTTCCAGGCCATCAAGCACAAGTGCGCCGACATGCTGCTCGCCGTGAACGGCGCCCGCGCCGCTGCCTACTACGCCGCGTGGGCCCTCGCCGAGGGAAGCAGCGAACTCGCACGCGTTGCCCCGTTGGCGAAGGCAAGTGCCACCGAGGCGTACTTCCACTGCGCTCAGGAGAACATCCAGATCCATGGCGGGATCGGGTTCACCTGGGAGCACGATGCCCACCTGTTCTTCAAGCGGGCCAAGAGCAACGAGCTGCTGGTCGGGTCGCCATCCCAGCACCGAGAGTTGCTCGCAGGAGAGTTGGGCCTCTAGCGGCGCCCGCGCCGTTCCGCCCATGTCAGGCACCTCCGCCGTCGTCCTCGGGGCAGTGCTCGTGGGAGTGCTCCTCCTCATCGTCGCTGTGATGGTGTTCCAGGAATCCCGGAGCCGGTTCGAGGAGCACGAGCCGGAGTACGTCATCGAGGACGCGGTGCGCTTCGTGCACGATCGCCTCGAACCCGACGTCCGCGCCGCCCTCCGTATCCCCGGGGTGCGGCGGATCCTCGAGTGGCAGGTGTACTTCCTCCAGCGGTTGGCCAAGGACGACAAGGAGATCCCGATCGTCATGGGGATCACCGACGGCACCGTGTCCTACATCGTGGAGCAGCTCGAGGCGCACGGCCATCCCTTCTCGGCCGAGCAGGTCACCGCAGTGCTCGAGGCGCAGGGTGCGTACCTCGTGCACATCGGGGCGGTGGGCGACGCCAGTGAGGACCTCGAGTTCTAGGAGGTTCCGTCCGGCGCTTCGGCGTCGACCGTGCGGTGTCAGGCCGGGCGGAAGCCGCGGTTGCGGGCCTCTTCGAGGGAGTCGGGCCCGAAGGTCGAGACGAGCGCCCTATCGATGAGGTCGTCGTCCTCGAGGCGGGCGAGGAGGGCCTCGGCCTGCTCGCCGTCATCGGTGTCGTAGACCCGCATGGTGTCCCGGGTCCCGATGAAGCGATGGTGCTCGAGTCGACGATGCCGCATGGGGGAATCGTACCGATCCGCTCGTACGGCGGCCCGTTAGCGGAGGAGGCAGTCGGCGACGAGGTCACCCACCCGGTCCTCGCGGAAGTAGAAGAAGTGGTCTGAGCCGGGGAGCACATGCACCTCGGCAAGGGCCTCGGATGCGTACCCCACGACCTCCTCGACGGAGACGAACTGGTCGCGGTCGCCGAGGATGAAGGAGCGTCGCCCGGTCGGGAGGCGGCCCGGGTCGGGGAGCGCCGGAGTCCGCTCGGACGTCACCGGGGGCGCCACTCCCACCCAGGGGAGCCTCTCGTTTCGCTCGGCGGTCCACACGAGCGAGGTAGCCCCACCGAAGCTCCAACCCGCGATGCCGTGCTGCACGTCGGGGTGCTCGCGTCGGAGTTCGGTCATGGCTGCGTCCACGTCGAGTAACTCGCCGACCCCCCGGTCGTGACCCCCCTCGGAGGCGCCCACGCCACGGAAGTTGAAGCGGAGCACGGCGATGTCGTGGTGGAGTAGCCGGGTGGTGATGCCCTCCATGAGCGGCGCGCGCATCGTCCCGCCGTGCAGCGGGTGCGGATGGCACAGCAACACCGCCGCCCGAGGGGCTGGGGGTTCGTTCCAGAGTGCCTCGAGCGCGAGGCCGTCGGACGAGGTGAGGGTGGTGATCACGGCCTGAAGGGTATCGCTCAGGCCGCGTCATCGAACCGGCCGGCGGCTCGCGCCCACGCCTGGTGGGACCGTCGGAGGCGTGCCGGGAGGCGCCGGATGAGGTGGCCGGGGAGGACCGGGACCTGGTCGGGTACGAGCAGGGTATCGCCGACCCTTCCGACCAGTCCGAGTGCGAGGAGTGTCGGGAGGCGACGGGGGAGGGGGATGGGGGAGGAGGTCTCTGCTGCGGCCATCAGTCGGAGGAGATCGGCGACGGCGGTCGGTCCGATGGCGGCGGTCCAGAACCTGCGGACGTACGGCGAGTGGGCGGGAAACCCCCTGGCGTCGGCTCGGACGCGTCGGGGAACGATCCACGGTCGGGTTCGCACCGTCGGTCGTGTCGTGGCCGCACCCGGGGGCGGGGTGTGATGGATGACGGGAGGATTGGTTTCTCTTCCGGTGCCCCCGGGTGCGATCACTGACATACACGTTGTTTTACGTTGTTCAGCGAGACATGTCAATCCTATTGTCTCGCGCCCCCTGCACAGATCCCGGGAGCGACCACCATGGGGCGCATGACGGACAGGCCCACCCAGGAAGACCCGAAGGATCGCCCGGAGGCGATCGAGGGAACGGAGCTGGCCACGCCGGCCACCGACATCGATCCGGAGCTTGCCGAAGTGCTCGATGCTCCCGTGGAGGACATCCTCCGAATGGGGGACATGGACGAGCTCGTGGGGGACGCCGCCCAGGTGCTCGATGCCCTCGACGCCGAAACGCCATCGGTCGACCTGGCACCCAGCGCAGAGATCGCCGACGAGGTCGGGGAGATGAGTGGCGGTGCGGATGCCGCGACGCCCGATCTCGCTGCCTGGGCCGATCCGAACTTCGCTGTGAAGGGCATCGACGTGTCGGAGCACGCCCACGATTCGACTGCGACTCCCGCAGAGCGGGTCGCGCTCATCGTCGGGCCCCTGCTCATCGTCGCCCTGGTCGTGGCGATCGCGTGGATCCTGCTGGGCTGACCTAGGGGTAACGGGCGACCACCACGGTGATGGTGTCGCCGTTCACCACGATGCTCCCGGCGCTCGGGAGCGTGTTGATCACGAGGCCGTCCTGTTCGGGGAACGCCGTGTCCTGGTACTGGACGAGGTAGTTCACGTTCACCCCGGTCTCCTCGGCGAACGACGCAAGCGCTGCGTCGAGTCCACCGAAGCCGAGGGCGACGAGTGAGGGGAGCGGTGCCTCCGGTGGGATGCCTGTGGAGACCTGCAGGATGAGTGGCGTGGCGTGGGCGACGCGCTGGTTCGGCTCGAGGTCCTGTCCGAGCACGGTTCCCTCCGGCTCCTCGGAGTCGACCGGCTCGACGATCGGGTCCAGATGGGAGTCGAGCACCAGCTCGGTCGCCTCCGCGGCGAGCATCCCGACGACCTGGGGAACGAACGTCGTGGCCTCGCGCAGGTAGTTCGCAACCCCGGGGGGATCGGGCGGGAAGTCCATCACCGGCACATCGGCGAGGGCGTACTCCATGAACTCGGCCCAGAGGGGAGCCGGCACGGTGCCGCCGAAGACGCGGGGAATCAGCTCGCCGTTGATCACCACGTTCTCGAGGGGGATCTGCTCATTCGGGAAGCCCACCCACACGGCGGTGGAGTACTGGGGCACGAACCCCACGAACCACGCCTCCCGGTAGGACTGGTGGGTACCTGTCTTGCCGCCCTGGGGACGTCCGATGTTCGCCCGTGGTGCTGTCCCGCTCACCGGGACGATCTCGAGTGGCTGTCGGGCGGCGGCGATGAGGGCCGGATCGAAGTTCTGCTCGTACACGAGGTCGTGTGTCCAGTTCACCTGGCCGTCGCGCGACGTGATGCGCTCCACGAGGTACGGCTCGGCCCAGGTGCCGTTCGTGGCGAAGTTGGAGTACGCCGACGCCATCTCGAGCGGGCTCACCGCAGAGGTGCCGAGCGTGATCGAGGGTGTGGGCGTGAGCTCTGACTCCCGGATGCCCATCCGCTTGGCCGTGTCGACGATCTGGTCGGCGCCGGTGGCGAGTGCGACCTGGGCGTAGACGACGTTCTGAGACGAGTAGGTCGCCCGTTCGAGGGACATGAGGCCGTCGCCGCCGGAGCCCCGCACGGTCCAGACACCGTCGGGGAAGCAGACGCCGGGGCACTCGATCTCCTTGGGGCTCGTGGCGTCCCAGTACGTGTTGAGCGAGATGCCCTGCTCCAGGGCGGCGACGAGGGTGATCGGCTTGAAGGCCGACCCCGGGTTGCGGCGGCCCTGGATCGCGAGGTCGAACTGCTCCTCCTCGAAGGGGAGGCCCGAAGCGATCACCCGCACCGCTCCGGAGGCGTTGTCGACCATCGCAATGGCGCCGGTCGGCACCGGGTTCTCCGGGTCGCTACTTGCGGGGAACCAGTCCTGGAGCAGGTCGGTGGCGTGGTTCTGGAGGTCGAGGTCGATCGTGGTGTAGATGTCGAGGCCGCCACCCCCGACGCAGCCAACGGCGTCGGCTGCACACCCGAAGATGCGCTGCTTGCGCTCCTCCTTCGTGGCGCCGAGGAAGTCGAACTCCGGGTCGTTGAGGAGCTGTCGCCGCACCTCGGCCACCACGTGCTCATTCGTGAGCACCGGCGGCACGTGGTCGATCACGCCCAACGGTGCGGCATAGGCCTCCTCTGCGACGGCATCGGAGATGAATCCCTCGTCGAGCATGTTCGCGATCACGTCGTTGCGGCGTTCGAGCACGAACTCCGGGTCGCGGCGGGGGTCGTACTCGGAGGGGTTACGGGGCAACACGGCGATCGTCGCAGCCTCGGCGACCGTGAGGTCGCTCAACTCCTTGCCGAAGAACTCGCGTGCGGCGGCGTTCACGCCGTACGCGCTCCAGCCGAAGTACACCGAGTTCATGTAGAACTCGAGGATCTGCTCCTTCTCGTAGCGGCGCTCGAACTCGATGGCGGTGACCGCCTCCTTGATCTTGCGCTCGTACGAGACCTCGTCGCCGACGAACACCTGCTTCACGACCTGCTGGGTGATGGTGGAGCCACCGCGCTGGCGTCCCGTGGAGAGGTTGTCGAGGAACGCCTTGGCGATCGCCCCCCAGTTGACGCCCTCGTGCTCGAAGAAGGTCGAATCCTCGGCGGCGATGATGGCGTAGACGATCTCCGGGGGCATGTCCTCGAATCGCACGGGCTCAGAGAGCCGACCGTCGTACAACTCCGCAATGAGGGTGCCGTTGGAGGAATACACCCGCGAGACGCGCGACAGGTCGGGGAGGACGAGCGACTGCCCGTCCACCTCGGGGAGGTAGGTGTCATCGAGTGTCTTCCACGTGCCAGCCGCGGCGCTCGCCGCCATGAAGGAGAACAACCCGGCCCACGATGCGGCGATCACAGCGATCGAGAGCAGCAGGGCGAGGGCGGCGGACCAGCGACCGCGCTTGTCGCGGCGTTCCAATTCGTGGATGGTCATGGATCTCTGGGTCGGCCGGAGGTGTGGGCGGGCATATGGGTACCATCTCCGCCCGATCGGCAGGTTACCCACAGGGATGGCATAGCCAGTGGAACGACGCGAGACATCGAGCGGCATCGAGATCGCTCCCCTCTACGGGCCCGAGGACGCCGACCCGCGCCTCGGGCAGCCCGGTGAGTACCCGTTCACCCGGGGCCCGTACCCCACCATGTACCGAGGCCGACCCTGGACGATGCGCCAGTACGCCGGGTTCGGTGACGCCGAGTCCACGAACGCCCGTTTCCAGTCGCTCCTCGCCGCGGGCCAGACGGGCATCTCCACCGCCTTCGACCTCCCGACGCAGATGGGCCTCGACTCCGATCACCCGATGGCCGCCGGCGAGGTGGGGAGGGTCGGAGTGGCAATCGACTCGATCCACGACATGCGTCGCCTCTTCGACGGGATCCCCCTCGGCGAGGTGACGACCTCGATGACGATCAATGCGACGGCGCCGCTGCTGCTCCTCCTCTACCAACTCGTCGCCGAGGAGCAGGGCGTGCCCGCCGATCGGATCCGGGGGACGATCCAGAACGACATCCTCAAGGAGTACATCGCCCGGGGGACGTACATCTTCCCGCCCCGCCCCTCGATGCGCCTCGTCACCGACGTGTTCGCGTATTGCGCCGAGCACCTCCCAGCGTGGAACACGATCTCGATATCGGGGTATCACATCCGCGAGGCAGGGGCCACGGCGGCCGAGGAACTGGCGTTCACGCTCTCGAACGCCATTGGATACGTCGAGGCGGCGATCGACGTCGGGCTCGACGTGGACGTGTTCGCCCCCCGCCTCTCGTTCTTCTGGAACAGCCACACGAACCTGTTCGAGGAGGTGGCCAAGTTCCGCGCCGCCCGGCGCCTCTGGGCCGGCATCATGCGGGACCGGTTCGGGGCCGACGACCCCAAGTCGTGGGCGATGCGCTTCCACACCCAGACAGCCGGCTCGAGCCTCACTGCCCAGCAGCCCGAGGGCAACATCGTCCGCACGGCCATTGAGGCCCTGGCAGCGATTCTCGGCGGGACCCAGTCCCTGCACACGAACGCCTACGACGAGGCGCTCGGACTCCCCACCGAGGACTCGGCCCGTCTGGCGCTGCGGACCCAACAGATCCTCGCCCTCGAGATGGGCCTCACGGACACGGTGGATCCCCTCGCGGGCTCATACTTCGTCGAGGCACTCACCGACGAGCTCGAGGATCGCGCCCGGGCGCTCATCGAAGAGGTCGATCGCCTCGGAGGTGCCGTCGCCGCGGTCGAGGCCGGGTTCCCGCAGCGTCACATCGAGGAGTCTGCGTACGCGACCGCTCGCCGGCAGGACGCCGAAGAGGAGTTGGTCGTCGGGGTCAATGCGTTCACCGAGGACGATGAGTCGGACATCCCGATCACGTCGATCGACCCGTGGATCGCCGAGGCGCAGTCGAGGCGGCTCGCCGAGATGAAGGCGGCGCGTGACGGCGACGCCGTGCGTGCGAGGCTCGCCGAGGTGCGGGATGTGGCCCGCTCCGACACCAACCTGCTCCCCACCATGCGGGAGGCACTGCGGGCCGAAGCCACGATCGGTGAGATCTGCGACGTACTCAGGGCGGAGTTCGGAACCCATCGAGGAGGCGGCTGATGCGCGAAGTTGAAGGTCCCCGTTTTCTCATCATCGGTGGCGGGCCTGCGGGCACGGCCGCCGCAACCCGGGCTGCCACGCTTGGAGCGCGGGTCACGATGGTCGAGAAGGACATCGTGGGCGGCGCCGCCCACCTCTGGGACTGCATCCCATCGAAGACGATGGTGGCATCCGCAGGGCGGATGTACCTCATGAGGGAAGCTCCTGCCCTCGGCCTCCCGGGCGTCGAACAGGACGTCCACCTCTCCGAGCTCGAAGCACGGGTGCACTCGATCAGCGAGGACATCTCATCGAAGCAGCGTTCGCTCCTCGAGAGCCAGGACGTTCGGATCCTCGATGGATACGGGCGCTTCACGGGCCCCCATTCGGCCGTTGCGGAGACGGCTGACGGCGAGATCCCACTCGAGTTCGACGTCGCACTCGCATCCACCGGTTCGTTCCCGAGGGTCCCCGAATGGGCGGAGGTCGACCACAAGCGGGTCATGACGACGAGGGACACGTACTCGATGGAGGCACTCCCCGAGCATGTCGTGATCATCGGGTCCGGCGTCACGGGCGTGGAGTTCGTCCACATCTTCTCGTCGCTGGGTTCCAAGGTGACCGTGGTCGTGTCCCGCCAGCAGGTGCTCCCGCATAGGGACGCCGAGGTGGCGGCTGCGCTCGAGCAGGGCTTCCTCGACCGTGGCGTCCGCCTCGTGAAGGGTGCCCGGGCGGAGGGCATCACCCGTGACGGCGACACATGCACCGTCCACACCGACGACGGGCGGGCGATCAGCGGCTCTCACGTGCTGCTCGCGATCGGCTCGGTGCCGCTCACCGCGGGAGTCGGCCTCGAAACAGCCGGAGTCGACGTCGATGGCGGCGGCTATGTGCCGGTCGATGAGTTCAACCGGACCTCGGTGCCCCACATCTATGCGGCTGGCGACATCACCGGGCAGATGCCGCTCTCGTCGGTGGCAACCATGCAGGGACGGAAGATCGCACACCACGTGCTCGGCCGCCGGGTCGTGCCGATCGAGTACGCCAAGGTGGCCCAAGCGGTCTTCACCGACCCGGAGATCGCG
>CAZRJG010000027.1:0-28478 GCA_964600365.1 uncultured Acidimicrobiia bacterium | reverse complement strand
GCCGATCGAGTACGCCAAGGTGGCCCAAGCGGTCTTCACCGACCCGGAGATCGCGAGCGTGGGCCTCGAGGAGGCCGAGCACGCCGCTGCCGGTCGTCGCATCCGTGCGACGAAGGTTCCTTTCGCCACGAACCCCCGTTCGGTGATCTCGGGGAACACGAGGGGCTTCGTGAAGGTGATCTCCGACCCCGTCACGCAGGAGGTCCTCGGTGGCACGATCGTGGGCTACCGGGCGAGCGAGCTCATCGGCGTCCTCGCGCTGGCGGTCCGGGCGAAGGTGCACATCGAAGACCTCGTGGAGACGCTCATGGTCCACCCGAGCCTCGTGGAGAGCATCAGCGAGGCAGCCGACTGATGGCGCAGCAGGGAACAGCTGTCAGCAATCAGTAATCAGAGGGCGTCCGATTGGTCGCTGATCGCTGATGCCCGGGAGCTCGCCGATGGAGGTCCTGCTTCAGCGGATGATGGCGAGCACGTCGCCGGGGGACACCGTGTCGCCTGCCTGCACGCGGAGTTCCACGATCTCGCCGGAGACAGGCGCCTTCACCTCGTTCTCCATCTTCATCGCCTCGAGCACGAGGAGCTGGTCGCCCTCGTCCACCGGGGTGCCGGCCTCGGCGGACACCTTCACGATCGTCCCCTGCATGGGGGCCGTGACGATGCCGGCGTCCTCGCTCGACGCGGCCTTGCCCGCCTTCGGCTTCGGCGCGCGTCGCGACGCAGGGCCGCCGCCCGCAACCTTCGGCGACGGTGCCCAGAAGCGCACGTCGAATCGGCGGCCACCGACCTCGACGGTCATCTCCCGCTCCGCGAGGTCTTCGCCCTCCGGGAGGGAGGAACGCGCACCCGAGGGCGCCTTGGTGAAGTCGACGTGGTCCTCGGCCCACTTCGTGTAGTGGGAGCCGTCCACGAAATCGGGATGGTCGAGCACGATGCGGTGGGCGGGGATCGTGGTGTCGACGCCGACGATGTGGTACTCCTCGAGCGCCCGACGGCCCCGGGCGATGGCCTCATCTCGCGTCTCGGCCCACACGATGAGCTTCGCGATGAGGTTGTCGTAGTACTGGGAGATGGCAGAACCGGATCGCACCCATGAGTCCACCCGGATGCCTGGTCCGGCCGGTTCCCGGTAGTCCACGACGGTCCCGGGGGAGGGGAGGAAGCCAGTGGCCGGGTTCTCCGCGTTGATCCGGAACTCGATGGCGTGGCCCCTGGGGGTGATCTCGCCGAGGTCCAACGGTTCGCCCGCCGCGATCCTGAACTGCTGCTTCACGAGGTCGATGCCCGTGACCTCCTCGGTCACCGTGTGCTCGACCTGGAGTCGGGTGTTCATCTCGAGGAAGTAGAAGCTGCCGTCCTCGTCGAGGAGGAACTCCACGGTGCCGGCGTTCACGTAGTCGCAGGCTCGTGCCACTGCCACGGCCGCTTCCCCGAATGCCTCCCGCTGCTCGGGGGACATGGCGGGCGAGGGGGTCTCCTCGATGAGCTTCTGGTGGCGTCGCTGTACCGAGCAGTCCCGCTCGCCGAGGAAGACAGCGTTGCCATGGGTGTCGCAGAGGATCTGGGCCTCCACGTGCCGGGGCCGCTCGAGGTACTTCTCGACGTACACCTCGGCGTTTCCGAAGTAGGCCGAGGCCTCCCGGCGGGCTCCCTCGAAGGCATCCTCGAGCTCCGCGGCGGAGCGGACGACCCGCAGGCCCTTGCCCCCGCCACCGTGGGCTGCCTTGATCGCGACCGGGTAGCCGAACTCGTCTGCGACGGCGGCGATCTCGGCGACATCGGAAAGGGGGTCGACGGTGCCTGGGACGGTCTCGACGCCGCCCTCGATCACTGCCTTGCGGGAGGCGATCTTGTCGCCCATGGTCTCGATTGCGGCGGGCGGTGGACCGACCCACACGATCCCCGCCTCCCGCACGCGGCGGGCGAACGTCGCGTTCTCGGAGAGGAACCCGTAGCCGGGGTGGATGGCGCCTGCCCCCGACTCGACGGCCACGGCGAGGATGCGGTCCATGTCGAGGTAGGACTCGGACGCCGGTGCAGGACCGATGTTCCAGGCCTCGTCGGCGAGGTGGACGTGGAGGGAGTCGCGGTCGAGCTCGGAATACACCGCAATGGTGCGCAGGCCCATCTCCTTCGCCGAGCGGATCACCCGCACGGCGATCTCGCCGCGGTTTGCGATCAGGACCGAGTCGAACATGGCCTCTCCGGGGTGGGGCGGATGGTCACAGGGGGATGTTCCCATGCTTGCGGGGCGGGGTCGTCGCCCGCTTGGAACGGAGCATTGAGAGTGCTGCGATGAGCTTCGGCCTCGTCTGGCGCGGCTCGATGACCTCGTCCACGAGGCCGAGCTCTGCTGCCCGGTAGGGGTTGTTGAAGCGGTCCTCGTACTCGTTGACGAGCTCGGCCCGTCGTGCCTCAGGGTCTTCGGCGTCGGCGAGCGCCCGACGGTGGATCACGTTCACTGCTCCCTGGGCACCCATGACGGCGATCTCTGCCGACGGCCACGCGTACACGAGGTCGGCGCCGACGCCACGGGAGTTCATCACGAGGTACGCCCCGCCGTAGGACTTCCGGGTGATCACGGTGAGGCGGGGGACCGTCGCCTCACAGAAGGCATACAGCAGCTTTGCACCATGTCGGATGATGCCGCCGTGCTCCTGGGAGACGCCGGGGAGGAAGCCGGGGACGTCGACGAACGTGATGAGGGGGATGTTGAACGCGTCACAGAACCGGACGAACCGCGCCCCCTTCTCCGAGGCTGCGATGTCGAGCGTGCCGGCGAGTGATGCGGGCTGGTTGCCGATGATGCCCACCGTGTGCCCGTCGAGGCGGGCGAAGCCGACGATGAGGTTCGTGGCGAACTCACTGTGGACCTCGAAGAACTCGCCGTCGTCGACGACGAGTTCGACCACCTCGACCATGTCGTAGGGCTGGTTCGAGGAGTCGGGGACGACGGCATCGAGGGCGTCCTCTATCCGATCCGGGCGATCTGCCGGGGTGAAGAACGGGGGACGCTCCATGTTGTTCTGGGGGAGGAAGGAAAGGAGGTAGCGGACCCATTGGAGGGCCGTCGCCTCGTCGGGAGCAACGAAGTGGGTGACGCCCGACTTGGAGCCGTGGGCGTGGGCGCCTCCGAGTGCATCCATCGACACCTCTTCGCCCGTCACCGTCTTGATCACGTCCGGACCGGTGATGAAGAGGTGGGAGGTGCCCTCCACCTGGAACACGAAGTCGGTCATCGACGGCGAGTACACGGCGCCACCGGCGCACGGACCCATGATCACCGAGATCTGCGGGATCACACCCGACGCCTGCACGTTCTGGAAGAAGATGCGGCCGTACCCGTCGAGGGCGCTCACGCCCTCCTGGATGCGTGCGCCGCCGGAGTCCTTGAGTCCGATGACCGGTGCGCCCGCTTCGAGCGCCATCTCGAGGACCTTCACGATCTTGTCGGCGACGGCCTTGCCGAGCGAGCCACCGAACACGGTGAAGTCCTCTGCGAACACGAACACGGTGCGGCCCTCAATGGTCCCGAAGCCGGTGACCACGGCATCGCCGTGCGGGCGGGTGTCCTCGATGCCAAAGCCGCTCGCCTGGTGGGTGACGAGCATGTCGATCTCCTGGAAGGTCCCCTGGTCGAGGAGGAGGTCGATCCGTTCGCGGGCCGTCAGCTTGCCCTTGTCGTGCTGGCGATCGACGGCGCGCTGGGATCCCGCGTGGAGGGCTTCCCCACGGATTGCCCTGAGTTCCTCGATGCGTCGCTGCGTGCCCACAATGGTCCTTAGCGTAGATTGCGCGGCCCCGGTGCCTGCGAACAGGTTCGACCCGGACGGGAGCGCAATGGCTACACGAATGATCTCACTCGACGTCACCGACTCGACCCAGGACGTTGCGCGCGACGCCTGCGACGGCGGTCCGGTGCTCGTCGTGGCGGGGCGCCAGACCCGCGGGCGGGGACGGTCGGGGAGCGGCTGGGAGACCGCACCCCGCGCCCTGGCCTGCTCGCTCGCCCTCCCCACGCCGTGGCCGACGCATCGCCTGCCGCTCCTCCCCGCCGTCGCCGCGCTCGCAGTCGTCGACGTGTGGGACGACGTGTGGATCAAGTGGCCGAATGACATCCTGCTCGCCGACCGGAAGCTGGGCGGGATCCTGTCGGAGGCGTCCGACGGCGTGACGGTGATCGGCTTCGGGGCCAACCTGTGGTGGCCCGATGCACCCGAGGGGGTTGCGGCGAGGCACGGCGATGATCCCGGCCCGGCCGCCGCCGGGGCGATCGCCTCCGCATGGGCCGACGCACTCCTGTGTCGTATCGACCGGGGCCCGGATGACTGGGGGGTGGGCGTGTACCGGGGCCGCTCGTGGTTGGTCGGGAGGGAGGTCACCTGGGAGCCCTCGGGGAGCGGCCTCGTCCGCGGGATCGATGACGACGGCGCCCTCGAGGTGGTCGCCGACGGCGAGGTGCGCCGACTCGTCTCCGGAGCGGTGCGCGTCGTGCGTCCCCTGGGCCCGCCGGCTCTCTGACGCCCGCTACGATCGCTCCGTCCCGGACGAGGAGGCGATCGATGGCGGTCATGCCGCATGAGGGAACCCACACGATCATCTTCGGCACGATTCCCGTGCCGGTGGGAGCAGCAACCCTCGATGGCTACCTCGCGCGTCCCGATCAGGGGAGTCCTGCCCGTTCGGTGATCGTGCTGCACGACGCCGATGGGGTGACCCCCGAGGTGAAGGACCTCTGCCGCATGCTTGCGAGGCAGGGATGGGTCGTGCTTGCCCCCGACTGGTTCCGTGGAACCCCGCCATCGACCGAGGCGGTCGCCTGGACCTCCGACGCACGGGCGATGTCAGTCGTGGACGAGGCGGTGGAGTTCCTCGCCTCGGAGGACCTCCCGTACGCAGATGCGACACGGCCGGCCGTCGTCGGACTCGGGGCGGGAGGACGCCTCGCCCTGCTCTATGCCGACCACAATCGGTCGGTCGCTGCCGTGGCCGTGGTGGAGCCTTGGTTGGCCGACGACGAGCGGGACGTCTCGGTGAAGGACGTCGTTGGCCACATCGGCGCTCCCGTGCTCGGCTTCTTCGGTGCCGACGACGACGCGATCGATGTGGAAGACGTCGATGCACTCCAGGCCGCGACTCCGAACGGCCAGTGGATCGTCTACGAGGGTGTCGGCGCGGGTTTCCTCGATGCCGGCAGCGATGGCTTCCATTCCGGGGCGGAGCGAGACGCACTCGCGCGGACCATCCGGGTCCTCGCTGCTGCGCTCGCCTGAGTCCGCCTACAGGTCGAGCAGCCGTAGCATCTGATCGGCCCCCGGGTCGCTCCTTATGTCCGTTCGTCCCCCCGTCTCCAATGTGCGCCGCAGGTGGCGCTGGACCCTCTCGCTTCTGGCGGTTGCCAATGTGGTGGTCTTCGGCGTGCTCTTCTACCTCGGCGCTCTCCGCTCGGGGCTCGTGGACGGGGTGACCGTCCTCCCCGGGATCGCCGATGCCCTCGCCCCGAAGCCGACGGGATCCGAGGACCCGATCGTCTTCCTCGTCCTTGGCAGTGATTCCCGGGAGGGCCTGCCGGAGCAGTGGTTGGGCGATTTCGGCGCTGCCGGTGGTGAGCGCGCCGACGTGATCATGCTCGTGCAGGTGATCCCCGGTGAGGGACGGATGCAGGTGCTCTCGATCCCACGGGACCTCCGGGTGTCCATCCCCGGCCGTAGTGGCAAGGACAAGATCAACGCCGCGTTCGCCTACGGGGGATCCGAGCTCATGATCGAGACCGTCCAGGCCGAGTTCGAGATCGGCATCCACCACTACGTGGAGCTGGACTTCGCAGGCTTCGCCGCCATGGTCGATGAGGTGGGCGGCATCGAGATCTCGTTCCCGCGCCCGGCTCGTGACCTCAAGTCGGGCCTCAGCGTGGACGCCGGCCAGCAGGTGCTCGACGGGCGGCAGGCCCTCGCACTCGCCCGCTCCCGCTCGTACCAGGAGCTGCGGGACGGCATTTGGGTGTTCGTCGACGCGACCGACTTCGGCCGCACGCGTCGACAGCAGCAGGTGATCGTCGCGCTCATCGAGGCCGTGCGAAGCCCGTCGGTCCTCATCGATGGTCCCGGGTTGGTGACCTCGCTGGCTCGTCACATGACGGTGGATCCCGCGTTCCGGGAGATCGACTTCGGCGGCCTCCTCGTGGACTTCCGATCGTTCCGGCCCTCCCAGATCGATTCGGCGACGCTTCCCGGCGCCGTGGAGAACGTGAGCGGTGTGTCGTACGTGATCGCGATACCCGAGCAGGCCGACGCCGTCGTGGAGGCATTCCGCACCGCCGGGAACATGGGACTCGTCGTGGGCACCGAGGGCCCCCCGTCGGTGGCGGTGCTGAACGGCAACGGTGTGCCCGGTGCGGCCACCCGCTGGGCCGAGTGGCTCGAAGCCCGGGGGATGGAGGTAGCTGACGTCGATGACGCCGATCGCGACGACTACGCGGTCACGCTCGTGGTGGCCACTCCGGCGACCGTGGAACGTGCCGACGAGTTGGTCGAGCTCCTCGGCTTCGGCGAGGTGAGTGTTGCCACCCTCGACGAGGACCTCGACCTCATGGTGATCCTGGGAAGGGACGCCGGCGACCCCAAAGGGTGACCCTTTGGGAGTGATCAGTCATCAGTCGTCAGTTCTCAGATACTGACTACTGACTACTGATCATCTGAATAGGTCCTCGCCGTCGGGGCGGACGATGTCGGCGAGCCTCCCCGTGCCGGGGGTCCAGTCGAGGCCACGGACGATGGCCACCGGGATGCCGCTGGCCTTTCCCATCGCGAGGTCCGCTGCGGCGGCGATCTCGTCGACGATGGCGACCTCGGTGACCTCCATCGTTCGGCCGTACATGTCGGGCGTGCCGCGGTGGTCGACGATCGGGTCGATGCCGCTGACCCCGATCGCGATGTCGGCGACGCCGCGTCGCCACGGACGACCGAAGGTGTCGGTGACCACGACTGCGATCGGTCCTTCGAATCGCTGCTCGAGGCCCGTGCGGAGGCGATGGGCCGATCGGTCGGGATCGCGGGGGAGGAGCACGACGGTGCCCGGCTGGACATTGGATCGGTCGACACCGGCATTCGCGCAGACGAACCCGTGCCGAGTGATGGCGATCACGAGATCCCCACGGCGACGGACGACGCGGGCTGCCTCCTCCTCGACCACGCCGGCATGGGACCTCGGGTCGTTCGGATCGACCTCCCGCACGGCGCCCTCGGCCTTCGAGACGATCTTGTGCGTCACGACCACGATGTCACCGGGCATGAGTACTCCCTCGAGTGCATCGGCGAGGAGGCCGACGAGGTCATCGCCCGGTGCGACGTCGCCGATGCCGGTGATCGGGATCAGTTGGATAGGAGTTCCAGCAGCCATTGGCCGAAGTCCTTTGCGCGAGCCGGGTCGGTGATGCGGGTGTCTGCGACGTGGACGCGGAGGTCGGTCCCGGAGAGTTCGACGCGATCGTGGGCGTCGCCGGAGTCGACGACCAGGTCCGAAAGGAGGCCCTCGTAGGCCGCAACGACGCCTGCATTCCCCGGTGGGAGGCCGAGGCTGTGCAGGACACGGTCGGCGGGCCCCTTGAGTGCCTTGCCCCCGAACAGTGGGCTCACCGCAACCACCCTTCGATGGTCGGCGACGGCGTCGGGAATGCCGGGGATGGCGAGGATCGGCCAGATCGAGAGCGGGGGGTTGGAGGGCCCGATCACGATGACGTCGGCGTCGTCGAGGGCGTCGAGGACCCCGGGTGCCGGCCGCGCCGCCTCAGCTCCGACGAAGCGCACCTCGTGGACCGCATCGGCGTGTCGCCGGTGCACGAAGTACTCCTGGAAGGGGAGCCAGCCGTCGTCGGTGCGGAGTTGGGTCCGGAGGCGGTCGTCGGTGGCGGGCACCACGGGCACCGAGAGCCCGTGGGCAGCGCTCAGCCGAGCGGTCACCTCCGAGAGCGGGACGCCCTCGCGGAGCCAACTGGTCCGAGCCAGGTTGGTGGCGAGGTCACGATCCCCGAGCGTGAAACGAGTGTCGCCGCCGAGGCCCTCGAGGGTCTCCATCACGGTGGTGGTGTCCCCGTCGATGCCCCATCCCGGCTTCCCCTCGACCCCGGCGAGGGTGTAGGTGACGGTGTCGAGGTCGGGCGAGATGTCGAGCCCGAGCACCCGCTCGTCGTCGCCCACGTTCACCACGACGGTGAGGGACGCGCCGGCTGCGAGCAAGGACCGCGCCATTCGGGCACCGCCGACACCACCCGAGAGGAGTGCGATCTGCATCGTCGGGAGGATAGAACGTCGGGTCGATCCGATTTCGGCCCGCTCACCCGCGACGGGCCGACCCTGCTCCTTGGTGTACCCGGCCTCGTCATCCACAATGACGCTGTCATGTCCGACGCTCCCTCGGCCGCACCGTCGGTCACAGCGGTCATCCTCGCGACCGACGCCGGCCGACTCGGCTCCGTCGTCGCTGCGCTGGGTGCTCAGTCGTTCGCCCCGAGCCAGGTCGTGGTCGTGGGCGGCGGGAGCGCGATCGATTCGGCTGCGAGCGCGCTCGGGCTTCCGCGCTACTCCGAGGTCGCGATGCTGCGCGACGAACTCGCCGCCGAGGTGAGCCACGTATGGCTCCTCCATGACGACGTCCTTCCCCATGAGGACGCCCTTTCTGCGCTCCTCATCGATGGCACTCGCATCGGAGCCGCTGTCGTCGGTTCGAAGCTCGTACGGGAGGGGAGTCGGGAACTCGAGTCGATCGGCGGCCTCACCGATGCGTTCTGCCATCCCGTGTCGGTGATCGAGGAGGGTGAACTCGACCAGGGGCAGTACGACGTGATCCGCGACGTCGCCTACCTCCCTTCGGCATCCCTCCTCGTGCGCCGTGACCTCTTCCGTGGCCTCGGTGGCCTCGATCGCATGCTCCCTCCGGAGTCGGCGGGCATCGACTTCGCCCAGCGGGCGCGTCTCGCAGGAGCCCGCGTGGCGATCGTCCCGTCGTCCGAGGTGGTGCACCTCGGTGCCTGCGTGGAGGGCGTTCCCCGGTGGCGGGAGGACGCGGGGCAGTTCCGCTCCCTCTTGAAGGCGTATTCGGCAATCTCCCTCGTGTGGGCGCTCCCCGCGGCCCTGCTCATCAGGCTGCTCATCGTCCTCGCCCGACTCGTGACGGGACGGCCGGTGGCGGCGCTCGACCCGTTCAAGGCACTTGCCTGGAACGTCAAGAACGTCGGTTCCCTCATCGAAGGTCGTCGTCAGCTCCGCGTCGCCCGGAACGTGGGCGATGAAGAGCTGTTCCGCTTCCAGGTTCGTGGTTCCATCGCGCTCAACGAGGTCGGGTCGGAGATCGTGGAGGCGCTCCGTGCCCCGCTCGCGAGCTCCAGTGCGGTCCTCGAGTGGGCCGAGGAGCGATCGGGAGGCCGGTCTGCGGCGGTGCTCGGCGTCGGGCTCGCCGCGTGGTTCCTCGCCGTGCGGGGGATCGTCTTCGACGGACTCCCCGTGGGGGGATGGACCCTCCCCCCGGCGGAGGAGTGGCGATCGGTGCTCGACGCCTGGTCGGGCGGGTGGAATCCCGTTGGACTGGGGAGCGACGGTCCTCCCCATCCCTCTGCTGTACTCCTTGCGCTCGCCACGTCGGTCGTCGGCTCGGGTGCAGGAGCCTCGGTGACCCTCCTGTCGGCCGGCCTCGGCCTCCTCGGCGCCTACCGGGTGTCGAGGGCGATCGGTGCCACCCAGTGGGTCTCGCTGGGAGCCTCGGTGATCGGGACGCTCGGCGCTGCCACGTGGGTGGCCGGCAGTGCGGCGTCGTGGCCAGGTGTCCTCGCGCTTGGCATCGTTCCATGGGCGGTGCTTGCCGTCGTACGGCCCCTGCCCTCGTCGCGGCGCGGAGCCGTTGCCATGGTCGCCCGGTCGGGGCTTGCCGCGTGGGTGCTCGCCGCGCTGGTCCCGGGCGCTGTGGTGCTCCCCCTGCTGGTAGGGGTCCTGGCAGTGATCGCCGGATCGCGGTGGACGGCGGCGCTCGTCGGACTCGTCGTCTCCGTTCTTGGCCTCCCAGCCCTTGGTCCGTGGGCGGTCTGGAACTCCCCCGAGTCGATCCTCGGTGCTGGTGACGCAGTCGGGTGGTCGCTCCCCATCTGGGTGTCGGCAGGCCTCGCCCTCGCGTGGCTCGCGTCGCTCACAGGTCCTCTCTGGAAGGGAGGGGCCATCGGCGGCGTCCTGCTCGGCGGTGGTGCCCTGCTGGCACGGGGATTCGTCGATGGTCGTGAGGCATCCACGGCCGGGGCCGTTGCAGCCGGGCTCGGCATGCTGTTCGTGTCGCTCGGCGCCCTCGGAAGGCTCCGCACCACTGACGGCTTCCGAGAACGGATGGTGTCATTCGCGGGTGTGCTGGGGGTGCTCGTCGCGCTCCTGCCCGTTGCGCTCGTGATCGGGTCCGGGACGATGGGGCTTGCCGCGACGACCGCGGTCGCCGATCGGCTCGACTACCTCGAGGCCCGGGACAGGGGCGTCGGTGAGCGGGCGCTCCTCGTGGGGCTGGAACTCCCTGGCGACTCCGACATGTGGGAGGGCCGGCCGATCCGGGTCGTCGACCCGAGGCTCACCTTTGATCGGGCCTGGCAGGGATCTCCGGGCGCCTTCGACGAACGCCTCGATGCCGAGCTGCGCACCCTGGTGGAGCAGCCCGGGCTCCGTGGGGCATCGCTCTTCGAGGCCTTCGGGATCGGCTGGGTGATGACCCCACCGGACGCTGAACTCGCCGACGCGTTGCGAGGTCGGCTCGACGTGGTCGAGTTGAGCTTCGAGGAGGTCTCCGTGTTCGAGCACGTCGACCCGGCCCCGGTCGCAACGTCGATCGCGGGGCCGTGGGTGTGGGGCCCAGAGGGATGGACCGGTCCGGCATCTGCCGACGTCACCCTCCGGATCAATCCGACGGAACGATTCGAACTGATCGATGGTGCTGTCGACGGGAAGCTCGGGAGGGTGGTCGTCGAGTCGGATCCCTTCCTCGCGTCGCTCGCCTTCTGGGGCCAGGTGGCCGGAGCGATCCTCCTCGTGGGTTCCTTCGCCGGGAGGTCACGCGCATGAGACGGCTCATCGCGTTCCTCCTCGGCCTCGGCGCCATCGGATTGGCCGTGCTCCATTCCCCGCCCTCCGAGGTCCCGCCCGCCGAACTCCTCGTCGCCGAGCGCCCCATCGGGTTGACCGGATGGTCCTTCTGCCCGCAGTGGCGGGGCGACGGCGCCATCGAGAGCGACCTGCGGGCCCACCCCGACGATGACGTGGTGCTGGCCACCCGGTGGTGGAACGGGGACGGCAGTGCGTTCGATCTCCCGGGCGGTCGCGCCTCCGACATCGTTTCCGACCTTCGGCAGGGCATCGTCCCGGTGATGCTCGAGGCCGACGCCCCCGTCCCGGTGGGCATCCGGTCGGCGGGCGAGCTCGGGCGGTCCGCCTCCGGATGTGCCGACTGGCCGTCCGACTCGTGGTTCGTCGGCGTCGGTGGGTCGCTCGAGGGGCAGGAGTCGACGCTCGTCTTCATGAACCCGTTCCCGCAGACCGCTACGTTCGACGTGACGATCTACTCCGAGCAGGGCCTGGAGGTCGTCGAGTCGCTCGAGAGCTTCTCCGTGCCGGCAGGGGAGAGCCGTGAGGTGGACCTCACGAACGCCCTGCGCCTCCGCACCCACCTCGTTGCCGTCGTTTCCGACCCGGACGGGTTGGTGTTCCCGGCGATGATCTCCACCGAGCCGGGTGCGTATGGGACGTCGATCGGTCGTCCCCTCGCCGAGCAGTGGTACTTCCCGACGGTTCCCGAGGGCGCCGAGGCCGAGATCGTGGTGGTCAATCCGACGGCCGTCGACGTGACGATCGACATCGACCACTTCACCGCGGAGGGGAGCACGCTCTCGGCCGAACAGTTCACGCTCGCCCGGAGGAGCTCGGCGATCGTGCCGATTCCCGAGGCAACCGCCGTCCAGGTCCGAACCGACGGACTCATCGGTGCAGCAACCCGGGTCCGGATCGACGGAGAACTGGGGATCATGACCGGGACGGTCTCGGCGAGCCGGGGATGGACGCTCCCCGGGGCGTCGATCGACGGCGAGGACGTCACCCTGTCGGTCACCAATCCGGGACCGACGGAGGCGACCGGCGAGTATCGCTACGTGGGCCCAGGCGGGAGCACGGAGCCCACGTCGTTCTCGGTCCCCGCAGGGAGCTCGGTCACCCTCGAGCTGCGGGCCCTCCGGTCGGAGTCGATCCTCGTGGACGCCGACGAGCCCGTCGTCGTCGGCTGGTGGAGTCGGGGCCTCGGGGCTGAACTCGTCCTCGACGCAGGGGTTGCCCGGTGAACGATCCCTGGATCCGAACGCTCGTGGTCCTTGCCGTGATCGGCCTCCCGATGGCGGCTGCATGGTGGGCGGGACGCGCCCGTCGCCCGTGGGTCGGCCAGATGCCGCGAGAGCTCGGCCCCTTCCCGCGCGTCCTCCTGTTCACGTCCCGGTCGTGTCCGACCTGCCCCCCGGCCTCGGAGGTGGTGCACAGGGTCGGCGGCGACGGCGTCCGAGAACTGATGTGGCCTGCCGACACGGTCGCGTTCCACAAACTGGGTGTCGGGCAGGTTCCCTCGACGTTCGTGGTTGGCCGCGGGGGCAAGGTCGTGCACACCTTCGAGGGCGTCCCCGAGGAGCGGGCCCTCGCTCGGGCCGTGAAGCGGGCCGGCTTGTAGGCACCTGCCTCGTCTTATGCCCGTCGGCACGTAAGTCGGTTTTGTCATTCACCTTCGCGCGCTCCGCGCGTGAAATGCTTGGAGCGCGCGCGCTCCGCGCGTACCGTGTCGGCATGCTGGAATCCTGCGTCCGATGTGGAGGCCCGTCCGCGGCCCTCATGGTGTACGACTATGCGGATCGTTCCGTGTGGCTCGAAGACCTGACCGCCGAGGATCGCATGATCCCCGGGTACCCCTTCTGCGATGACCACGCGAACGCCCTCACGCCCCCGCTGGGGTGGACGCTCACCGATCGGCGGACGCTGTCCCGCCTCTTCGCGCCCCTCGAGGTCGCCTAGCGCCGTGCCCCTCGACCGCGACCTGATCGACGCGGTCAAGGAGCTCGATGAGTTCGAGCTTCGCCGGCTCCACATCCTCACCGCTGCCAAGCTCGGGCGCCCGGCCTTCGATGGCCTGCCCGGCGTCAGGATCCGCCAGCAGATGGTGCGGTGCGGGAAGGACTCCTGTGGATCGTGTCCCCACGGGCCCTATTGGTACGCCCACTGGCGGGAGGATGGCAAGCGCCGGAGCCGGTACCTCGGCAAGCTCCTCGACGAGGATTCCGCCTGAAGCCCCTATTCCGCGCGTAGAATCGCCCTCGGAGGCCCTGTCGCATGTTTTGCCCTGTCTGCTCGACGCAGGATGTCATTGAGATCCATCACCGACTCCCGGACGGCTCCGAGGTGTCGTTCTTCACGTGCGACCACTGCGAGGAGAAGTGGTGGAAGCAGGGCGACCAGGACCTCACGCTCGAGGAAGTCCTCGGGCGGTCCCGTCGGACCACCTAGCCCGGGTCCGGCACCATGATGGGGAGCACGATGCGGCGCGTCCCCTTTGTCCTCGGAACGGCGCTCGTGTGCGCGGTTGCCGCAGCGATGCTCCGACCCGACCTCTGGTTCCTCGTGAACACCCCCACGGGTGGCGACATGGGTGCCCACATCCTGGGCCCGGCGACCATGCGGGAACTCCTCTTCGAGCACGGTCGGATCATGGGGTGGTCACACTCGTGGTTCGCCGGCTTCCCGATCTACTACTTCTACTTCCCGCTCCCCAGCTTCGTCATCGTCCTGCTCGACCTCGTGTTGCCCTACGGCATCGCCTTCAAACTCGTGGCAGTGGCCGGCGTCGTCGCCACTCCTGCCGGCGCCGTGTACCTCGCCCGTGCGCTCGGCCTCACGCGACCTGCAGCCCTCATCACCGGCGCAGCTGGCGGGGTGGTGGTGTTCACCGAGTCATACACCATCTATGGGGGGAACATCCCGTCGACGATGGCGGGGGAGTTCGCCTTCTCGTGGTCGTTCGCGCTCGGGTTCTTCGCCCTGGGCGCGATCGCACGGGCCATCGACGATCGGCGTCGCATCCCCATTGCCGCCCTCATCTTGGGACTCACGGCGCTCGCGCACATCCTCACGACGCTCATGGTCGTGATCGCCTCCCTCGCCTTCTTCTTCCGCTCCCGCGGCACCTCGACGACGGTCGCAACGTGGGCGTGGGGGTTCGGCGTCGCCGCATTCTGGGCTTTCCCGCTCATCGTGCGCATCGGGTACACGGCGGACATGGGCTGGTCGCCACTCCGCAGCTGGGACGAGCTGTTCCCCACCGAGCTCTGGTTCCTGTTGCCGCTCGCCGTGCTGGGCATGATCCTCGGCTTCCGCAAGGCGTTCCTCGCACCGATCCACCTCATGGTCCTCGTGCCGGGGATCTACTTCTGGCTCGTGATCGAACTTCCGCAGTGGTTCCCCGACGTGATCGGGACCGGGTCCTGGAAGCTCTGGAACGGCCGCCTCATCCCGTACTGGTACTTCGGGCTGCTGTTCTTCGCCGGACTGGCCATCGCGATGCTGTGGGAACGGGTGGCGGAGCGACTCCCCGGGCGGGCAGCGCTGACGCTGCCGGCGGGTGTCATCGCCGTGGTGCTCGGACTCGCCGCCGGGATCGCCTTCCTCCAGGACCATGACCGGGTCGAATGGATCGCCGGTGCCGCGGTGGGGTTCGCCGCCCTCGCGATCGGCCTCGGCTGGCTCCGAATGCCGACCAATGAAGCAGGCCCGTTGCTCATCACGATCGTGATCGTCCTCACCTCCCTGTCGGGCGTCACGTACCTCGCGGGCTGGGCGCGCTGGAACTTCACGGGCTACGAGGGCAAGGACTCCTACCCCGAGTACTCGGCCTTCATGGACACGCTCTCCGAGTACCCCGACGGCAGGGTGCACTGGGAGGCGAACAGCGACCTCAACCAGTTCGGCACGACGATGGCTCTCATGCTCATCCCGTATTGGACGGAGGGAACGCACACCTCCACCGAGGGCCTCTTCTTCGAGTCGAGCATCTCCACGCCATTCCACTTCATCAACGCCTCGGAGACCTCTACCGCCCCGTCCAACCCGATCCCCGGGTTGCCCTATCGCACCGCTGACTTCGAGCGGGGGCTCAACCACCTCCAGTTCTTCGCGACGGACTACTACGTGGCCTTCACCGAAGGGGCGAAGGAGCAGGCACCCGAGGCCGGCTTCATCGAGTTGGTCGAGTCCGGCCCCTTCACGCTCTACGAGGTGCCCGGCGGGGAGATGGTGCAGATCGCCACCCACCAGCCCGGCGTGTACGTTGCCCCGAGCACCGAACTGCTCGGTCAGTTCGTGCCCCTCGTCGCAGAGGAGGAGACGCCCGGGTTCACCGACTTCGCAGTGGACTGGTACGCCGACCTCGACCTCCAGGAGCAGTGGGTTGTCGACGAGGGGCCCGAGGACTGGCCGAGGGTCACCTCTTTCGAAGAAGTCGCTTCCCTGCCCGCCCTCGATGGTGGCGGCGAGGTGAGTGACATCCGCATCGAGGACGAGCGGATCTCCTTCTCCACCACCGCCGTCGGCGTCCCCCACCTCATCAAGGTGTCGTACTTCCCCAACTGGGTCGCGACCGGGGCGGAGGGGCCCTACTACTCCGCGCCATCATTCCTCATGGTCGTCCCGACCGAGGAGGATGTGGTGCTCGAGTTCCGTAACACCTGGGTCGACTGGACCGGAGTGGCCCTGTCGGTGGTAGCGGTGGGCGGACTCATCGGGGTCTGGGTGATTCGTCGTCGCGACCGGGTCGAGGCGTGAGCGCGTACCTCCGATCGTTCCTCACCCGCGAGGCGCTCTGGCAGTTCATGCGCATGGTGGGGATCGGCCTCATCAACACCGTCGTCGACTTCTCCCTCCTCAACGTGTTCTTCGCCGTCCTGGGATGGAGCGAACTCATGTCGGTCACCGTGGCGCTCGTCATCGCGTCGCTGGTGGCCTATGTCCTCAATCGCCGGTTCACCTTCCGGCTCGAGGGTGGCCTCCGGATGCGAGAGACGATCGCCTTCGTGGGCGTGAACGTGGTGGCGCTCCTCCTCACGAACCTGCTCGTGTGGCTTGCCATCGAGCAGATTGGTCACCTCACTCAGTTGCAACTCAACCTCGTGAAGGTCATCGCCACTGGCCTCATCCTCCTCCCGAAGTTCGCCGGGTACCGCGACTTCGTGTTCGGAAGTGCGATCCGCGAGCGGGTGGACGGGTCAGCGGAGTCGGCGGCGGAGGTCGAGTAGGCCCCGCACGGTCCGGGGGACCCTGCTCAGGTAGGACGAGCGAGGCTCGCGCTGCTCCTCGACCACGACGGGCAACTCGACGACCGAGAGACCTGCTCGTTCCCCCCTGATCACCAGCTCGGTGTCGAAGAGGTCCTTGCGTGCCACGACGACGGGCAGGAGCGGAGCGATCGCCTCGCGGCGGAACACCTTCATCCCGTGGGTGTCGCCGACGTGCGAGTCGAGGAGCGTGCGGAGCAGCAGGTTGAAACCCCAGGTACCGGTTCGGCGGAACAAGGTGCGACGATCCTCGCTCCCGGCGGCACGCTTGGAGGCGATCACGATGTCTGCCCCGGCATCGAGGGCGTCGGCGACGAAGACCCCCGTGTAGTAGTCGATGTCGAACATGACGATGTGCTCACCGGAGGCCACCGTCATGCCGTGGGCGAGGGCATCTCCGTAGTCGGGGGAGGGCATCTCGACCACGTCCCACGGGGTGCTCCGATCGGCGAGGAGTTCCCGTGCACGCTCGGCGGTGTCGTCGACGGAACCGTTCTCGATGAGGAGCAGTTCCCACGTGTGGCCGAGCGCGTCCATCTGGGCGCAGATGTCGGGCAGGGCGATGGGGAGGAACGTCGCCTCGTTGTGGATCGGTATGACGACGCTCAGACGGGGGCGCATCGGCGGCAGGTTAGGGAGGGGTGGGAGGTGATTGGCATCCGGCGCCCGATAGGGTGCTGGCTCGTGGACACGCTCGATCGCATCTTCAAGGCCTATGACGTGCGCGGCCGGGTCGATACCGGTGATCTCACAGAGGAGATCGCCCGCCACATCGGGGCCGCATTCGCTGCGATCACCGACGAGCCCACCGTCGCCGTGGGACGCGACTGTCGCCTCTCGTCGCCGGGCATGGCAGCCGCCTTCATCGAGGGCATCCGCGATGCCGGCAAGGACGTCCTCGACATCGGGGAGGTTTCCACCGATGTCATCTACTTCGTGGCCGGCGATCGAGGCGTCGCAGGCGCCATGATCACCGCCTCCCACAATCCGCCGACCTACAACGGCATCAAGCTCTGTCGGGCAGGTGCCGTGCCGGTCGGCGAGGCGACCGGCCTGTCGGACATCAAGGCGTTGGTGCGGTCTGGCTCGATGCCCGAGGGGGCACAGGTGGGCGACCTCCAGGTGGAGGATGTTCGCCCGGGGTATGCCGAGCACCTCTTCGGGATCGTCGATCCGGGTGCCATCGCCCCACTCAGCGTTGCCCTCGACGGTGGCAATGGGATGGCGGGCGCGGTGCTCCCCTCGATCCTCGGCCGGCTTCCCATCTCCACGTTCGACCTCTACCTCGAGCCCGATGGGACGTTCCCCAACCACCCGGCCGACCCGCTCGACCCGGCGAACATCGTCGAGATACGAGCGCTCGTCACCCGCGAAGGCGCCGACCTGGGAGTCGCCTTCGACGGCGATGCCGACCGGGCGTTCTTCATCGACGACCAGGGTGTGCCGCTCTCGGGGAGCACGACCACGGCGCTCATTGCCCGATGGTTCCTCGCCCGACACCAGGGGGCGTCGATCGTGCACAACCTCATCACCTCGCGAGCCGTGCCCGAGGTCATCACCGCCGCCGGGGGGACACCGGTGCGCACCCGCGTCGGCCACTCGTTCATCAAGGCGGTGATGGCAGAGACCGACGCCGTGTTCGGGGGCGAGCACTCGGGCCACTACTACTTCCGAGACAACTTCCGGGCCGACAGTGGCCTGCTCGCCATGCTCGTGCTCCTCCAGGTGCGGAGTGAGGAGGGCCGACCCCTCAGCGAGCTCCGTACCGAGGTCGAGCCCTACGCCCAGTCGGGGGAGATCAACCTCGACGTCGAAGACAAGGAGGCCGCAATGCAGCGCGTGGTGGACGACTTCATCGATGCCCCCGTCGACCGACTCGACGGGGTGACCATCGACCTCGGCGACCGGTGGTGCAACCTCCGCCCGTCCAACACGGAGCCGGTCCTCCGCCTCAACGTCGAGGCGCCGACCTCCGAGGATGTCGATGCGATCGTGCATCGGGTCCGTGCGCTCGTGGCTGGTGCGGCATGAGCCTCATCGACCCCCTCCTCCTTGCGATCCTCCGGTGTCCCGTCTGCCACGGGGACCTCACCGAGGGTGACGACGTGTTGCGCTGTGCCGAGGGCCACGAGTACCCGGTGGTGGACGGCATCCCCGACATGATCCCGGAAGGCGAGGCCCCGTGAGGCAGATGATTGCCGGTCTTCCGGGACAGTTCGCCTGGGCACTCGACGCAGTGCCCGAGGCCCCCACCATCGAAGCCGACGATGTCCTCGTCGTCGGGATGGGCGGCTCGGGCATCTCCGGCGATGTTGCCCGGGCGGTCGTGGGGGAGCGTCGTATCGAGGTCGTGCGTTCCTACCGGCTCCCCGGATGGGCCAAGGACGCCCGCCCCGTGGTCGTGGCCGTGTCGTACTCGGGCTCGACCGAGGAGACCCGTTCTGCGCTCGCCGAGGCACAGGCCCTCGGTCTCGCGACGCTCACCCTCACCTCGAGCGGACCGATCGGTGGTGAGTCCGGGCACCTCACCGTCCCCGGGGGGCTCCAGCCCCGTGCCGCGTTCGGATACTTGTCCGCAGGCCTCCTCCGCCTGCTTCGCGCTGCGGGCCTCGTCCCCGACCAACGGCCAGGCATCGAGGAGGCGGCCGACGTGGTGGGCATGCTGCTCGGCTCCGACCTCAACGGCCCCGGAACCTCGCTCGCCGACGACCTCGCCTCTGCGCTCATGGGGCGGATCCCCTTCGTCTATGGGTCGCCGGGCATCACCGGGGTCGCTGCCTACCGGTGGAAGACGCAGGTGAACGAGAACGCCAAGCTCCCCGCATTGTCGGGCCTCATCCCGGAACTCGACCACAACGAGCTCGCTGGGTGGCGGGGATCCGACCAGGAGCGACGCATCGGGATCGTGCATCTGCGCGATCGCGACGAGCACCCGCAGGTGGCCCGTCGCTTCGCCGAGACCGCCGACCTCACGCCGACGCCGACGGTGGGGGAGGTGTTCTCCCAGGGAACGCATCGCCTCGCCCGACTCCTCAGTCTCACGACGGTGGGGGACCTCGTGTCCCTCTTCCTCGCTGAACGTGACGGGGTCGACCCCGTCCAGGTGGACGTACTCATCGAACTCAAGCGACGACTCAAGGAACCCTCATGAACCACGACATCGCCAATCCCGCGCTCGCCGAGGAGGGTGACCGCCGCCTTGCCTGGGCAGGCAGAAGGATGCAGGTGCTCGAGACCATCCGCGAGCGGTTCCGCGCCGAGAAACCGCTCGAGGGGATCCGTATCGCTGCATGCCTCCACGTGACCGCCGAGACCGCCAACCTCATGCTCGCGCTCCGTGATGGCGGCGCCGAGCCGGTGCTCTGTGCGTCGAACCCGCTCTCCACCCAGGATGACATCGCCGCCTCGCTCGTCGCCCAGGGCATCCCCGTGTTCGCCGTTCGCGGTGAGGACGACGAGCGCTACTACTCCCACATCCATGCCGTGCTCGACACCGAGCCGCACATCACGATGGATGACGGTGCCGATCTCGTCTCGGTACTCCATTCGGTTCGCACGGAGCTCACGCCGATCGGGTCCACCGAGGAGACGACCACCGGCGTCATCCGGCTCCGGGCCATGGCCGAGGCGGGCACCCTGCGGTTCCCCGTCGTCGCCGTGAACGACAGTGCGACGAAGCACCTGTTCGACAACCGTTTCGGTACCGGCCAGTCGGCCATGGATGGGATCATCCGGGCGTCGAACGTGCTCATCGCCGGACAGGTCGTCGTGGTGATCGGCTTCGGCGACTGCGGACGTGGCGTCGCAGCACGCGCCGACGGGTTGGGTGCCCGCGTGGTCGTCGTGGAGGTGGACCCGATCCGCGCCCTCGAGGCCGCACTCGAGGGATACGAAGTGCTCGACGCCCACGCGGCGTCTCGCATCGGCGACATCTTCATCACGGTCACCGGGAACAAGCACGTCTTGCGTCGGCAGCACTTCGAGGTGATGAAGGACGGTGTGATCCTCTCGAATGCGGGTCACTTCGACATCGAACTCGAGCTCACCGCCCTTCGCGAGATGGCTTCGGTGGTGCGCCCGATCCGGGCGAACCTCGAGGAGTTCGAAATGCCGGATGGACGTCGCCTCCTCCTCGCCGCGGAGGGCAGGCTCGTGAACCTCGGCGCTGCGGAGGGTCATCCTGCAGACGTCATGGACATGTCCTTCGCGAATCAGGCCCTCGCTGCGGAGTTCCTCGCCGGATCCGAGGACCTCACTCCGACGATCCACACGCTTCCGCGGGAGATCGACGAGGAGGTGGCCCGTATCAAGCTTGCTGCCTTCGGTGGATCCCTCGAGATGCTCACCGACGTGCAGGAGCGCTACCTGGCGAGCTGGGAGGAGGGCACGTAGGCCCTCGTGTACGACGCACGCCTTGTGGGGCGGCTGACAGCAGCCCCACAAGGCCGGTACATTCCCTGCGGGGAGATGACCGGATGACCTGCGCGAATTGTGGAGCCGAGAACCGAGCGGACGCGAAGTTCTGCTCGGAGTGCGGTGTTCCTCAGGCGATGGGGTGTCCCTCCTGTTCAGCGTCGGTCGACGCCGACGACAAGTTCTGCGCCGAGTGCGGCCACCGACTCGGTGAGCCCTCCGCCCCGTCGGTGGACTCCGGCCCATCCCTCGACGGGACCGAGGAGCGGCGGTTCGTGACAGCGCTCTTCATCGACCTCGTCGGGTTCACCCCGATGACCGAGGCCCGGGACTCCGAAGAGGTCCGGCGGATGCTCACTGTCTATTTCGACCGGGCACGCGACATCGTCGATCGGTTCGGCGGGGTGATCGACAAGTACATCGGTGACGCGGTCATGGCGGTGTGGGGTGCCCGCACCGCCCACGAGGACGACGCCGAGAGGGCCGTGCGCGCAGCACTCGAGCTCGTCGATGCGGTCGACCAGGTGGGAACGGAACTCGGCATCCCGGAGCTCGCCGCCCGAGCGGGCGTCCTCTCGGGTGAAGCCGTCGTGGGGGGTGATGGGAACGCCACGACTGGCCTCATCGTCGGCGACACGGTGAACACCGCCTCGCGGCTGCAGTCCTCGGCCGAGCCGGGCACGGTCCTCGTCGGGAGGTCCACCAAGGACCTCTCTGCCCGGTCCATCGAGTATCGGAAAGCGGGCGACCTCGATCTCAAGGGGAAGTCAGATCTTGTCGAGGCGTGGCAGGCGGTACGGGTCCTCTCCGGGATGGGGGGCAATCGGCGTGCGGACGGGATCGTGCCTCCATACGTGGGCCGAGCAGACGAGCTGCGCCTTCTCAAGGACACCTTGCACTCGGTCGAGCGTGACGATCGACTCCGCATGGTCTCGGTGATCGGCCAGGGCGGGATCGGCAAGAGCCGCCTCGTGGATGAGCTGTGGGGGTATGTGGACGGACTGCAGGACACCTTCTACTGGCATCACGGACGCTCGCTCTCCTACGGCGAGAACGCAGGTTTCTGGGCGATCAGCGAGATGGTGAAGCAACGGTGTGGGATGGTCGACGGCGACGACGAACACACCGTAAGGACCCGGCTGCGCACCACCCTCCTCGAGTTCGTGCCCGAGGCGGATGACCGGGCATGGATCGAGCCGAAGCTCGAGAGCCTCCTCGGCATCGGATCGGGCGTCGCCGAGCGGGCCGAGCTCTTCGCGGCCTGGCGACTCTTCTTCACGAGCATCGCTTCCCAGGGGCCGGTTGTCCTCGTGTTCGAGGACCTGCACTGGGCAGACGAGGGCGTCCTCGAGTTCATCGAGGAGCTGGTGGAAGTAGCGGTCGACATTCCCTTGCTCGTCCTCACCCTTGCCAGGCCCCAGCTCATCGAGCGTCGCACCGGATGGGGACAGGGCAGGGCGAACTCAGTGAGCCTCCATCTGGCACCGCTCGCCCCCCGCACGATGGAGCAACTCCTCCTCGGCGTCGTCCCCGACGCGCCGTCCATGCTTGTGCAGCGCATGGTCGACCGATCCGGAGGGGTGCCCCTGTACGCGGTCGAGATGATGCGAATGCTCTTCGACCGTGGAACGATCCGGCCCAGCGGAGACGGATCGTTCTCGATGTCGGCGGAGGTCGACGACATCGACATCCCTGATTCGCTCCACGGGCTCGTGGGCGCCCGTCTCGACCAGTTCCCTCCCGACGTCAGGGCGCTCATTGCGGATGCAGCGATCCTCGGCCAGTCGTTCCGGCTCGAGGGCCTCCTCGCGTTCAGACACGACGATCCCGAGGAGCTGCGCGCCCGCTTGGACGGGCTCGTTCGCACAGAGGTGCTGAGCCTCAACCGTGATCCCCGTTCTCCGGAGAGGGGTCAGTACCAGTTCGTCCAGTCGATCATCAGGGAGGTCGCCCACGAACGCGTGAGCCGGGCGGATCGCCTTCGGCTTCATTCGGCGGTGGCACGCTTCTACGAGTCGCTCGATGAACCAGAGTTGAGCGGCGTCGTTGCGAGCCACTGGCTCGATGCTGTCGCGGCTGCCGGCGATGGCCCCGAGGCCGAAGAGGTGCGGGCGCGAGCCTCCGAGAGCCTGCTCGCCGCAGCCGACAGGGCGGGCGAGCTGGGCTCGTTCGCACAGGTCGTGTCGCTCTGCCTCCGGGGGGTGGACCTGGCGGTCGACCCGGTCGACCGGGCGAAGTTGCTGGCAAGGGCGGCCAGGGCGGCGCACTCTGCGCTCGATGAGCGAGCCCGCGACCTCGCGAAGCGGGCAGTGGACGAGTCGTCCTCGTCGAACGACTCGGAGGCCATGCTCTTCGCCGCGTCGGTGCGGGCGAAGCTTCTCGACGACGTGGGTGAGTCGCACGAAGCGTGGCCCCACCTGCGCTCTGTCCTGGAGCAGCACCCGGGGGAGACGCCCCTCCACGTGACGGCCATGGCCGAGTTGGCGCGGGCCTTCATGCTCGATGACCAGGCCGAGGTGGTCGAGACGACTGAGCGGGCGCTCGCCATGGCGGAGCGTCTCGGGATGGTCCGCGAGGTGGCCGAGTTGTGGGCAACGAGGGGAGCCTTCCTCGCCACTTCGGGGAGGATGTGGGAGGCGGAGGTCATCCTGAATGCGGCGCTCGAGCTCGCCCGCGAGCACCAGTTGCTCGCCACGAAGCGTCGAGCGATGGCGAACCTGCTCTACATGAGCGATGCCATCGTCAACACGTTCGCCGACGAGGTGATCGAGGATGCCCGCCGGCTTGGTGATGACCTGCTGCTCGTCGAGGCGCTGCAGGCGAAGGCCTGGGCGGCGTTTGTGTTCCTCAAGTGGGAGGAGCAGGAGCGGATTCTGCAGGAGATCGAGCGCTTGGCGACGAATGAGGCAATCCGGGAGGACCTGCAGGACTCGAGGGACAACCGTGAGATGCTCATCGAGGATCCGGTGGTGGCACAGCGACGGATCGAGGAGCGATGGGCGCGAATGGGCTCGGGAGACCAGCAAACAGAGGTGAATCGGGAGCTCCAGCGTGCTGCGCATGCGTTCTACCGCGGCGAGTTCACAGAGGCATTCGAGCGCGCGATGGCCGTCGACCACAGGAGTCCGAGTCGGCCTCAGCTCAATTGGGCCTTGGTCGCGGCGCTGCGTGTCGGTAGGCGTGACGCGTTGGAGGCTGTGCACGAAGCGAACCAGGACAGCGTCCGGGGGAGGCTTACGGACATGCGTGCGAACTCCTCCGCAGGGGCGTTGGCTGCCCTGGATGGCGACATCGGTGAGGCCGAGGCGAGGTTCACGGCGGCGATCGAGACCTCCGGCGAGATCTGGGGCCCCATCTTCTCCGGGTTCATCAAGGCCTCGAGCCGGCACTACGTGGGGATGGAGCACCCCACCGCTCGTGCGTGGGCACGCCAGACCCACGAGGCGTGGGCAGCCGCCGGTGCCAAGACCCTCCTCGATCTCTTCTCCGACCTCCTCCCACCACTCGACGGGTCGGTGGCCGAGACCGGCTGATCTGTCAGTCGCAGGAGGTACAACCGGGGCATGCTGTGTCGTGCCTGTGGCGACTTCGGCGGTCCGCTCTGTCCGAGATGCTGCGCCTCGCTCCGCCCGGCGCCCGATGCGGTGGTCGGCGGGGTGCTGATCCACTCGGCCTTCCTCCACGAGGGCGCCCCACGCCTCCTCGTCCAACGCCTGAAGTACGGAGGATCGACGGGTGTCGTCCCGATCCTTGCGAGTGCGATGGCTGAGCGCGTGCCCAGTGGCGCCGACGTCCTCGTTCCCGTTCCCCGCAGTCTCGGGCGACGGGTGCGTTACGGTGTCGACCAGGCCGCGGCCCTCGCCGCGGCGGTGGGCGATTTGGTCGACCTCCCGGTCGTCCACTCGATTCGGGCCCTCCCGCTGCACCGACCGAACGCCGGCCGTGGCCGTCGCGATCGACGGCCGCCTGCATTCCTCCCCAAGGGTTCGGCGCCGTCGGGCCGGGTACTGCTCGTGGACGACGTCGTGACGACTGGTGCCACGCTCCGGGCTGCCAGATCGGTCCTCGGCGATGGGGTGATCGGTGCGCTCGCCGCAACGCGCGCGCCCGCCCACGCAGTGCGTTGGGGTGGTACAGCCGATCGGTAGGCTCCGCGCAATGGACGAACGGGGTGTCGCTGCCGAGGTCGGTCCCGAGGTCGCGCGTGCGGTCGCACGGGCGCTCGGCATCGCGTGGGTCGGCGCGACGCTCTACGAGGACCCCCTCGAGCAGGAAGCGTTCGGCAAGGCTGCCCTCCGCATTTCCTCAGTGGCCGATTCGCTCCCGCCGATCACGGTCACACCCCGCACGCTCCGGATCGGGTCGAGGGACCTCGGCGAAGAGGGGCTTTCGATCGAACGGCTCGCCGAAGCCTGCTTTGTCCACGGCGTGGGCGTGCTCCGTTTCACCCACGTCGTCACGCCCCGCGGACTCGCCACCTTCCTCGAAGTCATCCGGCTGCCACCCGAGTCGGTGGCACAGGAGGGAGGCCTTGCCCGTGTCCTCAAGCGGCGGTTGGTCGTTGGGGTCGAGGTGTTCGCCCACCAAGATGCGATGGAGAAGGCCGACGAACTCACCACGTGGGACGACCGCTGGAGTTGGAGTTCGGAGAGCCTTGCCGCCGTGCTCTCGTCGATCGACCCCAAGCTACTCCCCGAGACCCTCTTGGAGGGGTTCACGGGGGCGATGGCGATCACGGGAGTGAAGGAGCGGCAGGCGGCTGTCACCTCCCATGTCGAGGCGCTCATGTCCCTCAGGCCCGCTATTCAGAGCGTGGTCCTCGACTGGATCCACGCCCGGGACGAGGAGACCGCCAACGCGATCTTCCAGCACCTCGCGAGCCACGAGCTTGATCGGCTCTCCCGGACGCTCGCCGCGCCGGCCAGCGCCGGCGCGGCACAGGTGCTCACGACGAGGGGCGACACGGCCTTGGGGCGGGCGATCTCAGGGGGCGATGGCCCCCATCTCGATGTGGAGCCGGCGTCGTTGCCGCCGGCGGATGAGTGGTGGGACGAACTGTTGGTCGTGCTGCAGGTGTTGTTCGGATCCGATCTTGCCCGCGCCGACCAGGTTGCCCTCATCGAGACGTGGGCGACCGTGTTCGACGGGCTCCTCAGGGCCGAACGTTTTGCGCTCGCCGACCAGTGGTACGACGTCCCGCTCGAGCAGGAGGACCCCGTCTTCCGGTCGAGGACCGACGGACGGCGGATCCGCATGCCCGGCAGGGAGGGCCTCCGCGCCCTCGTCGGGGCGGTCGAAGAGGACCCACACGCCGTGACCCTGCTGTTGAGGTCCCTCCAGTTCGCCCCGGTGCACGTGCTCACGCTGTTGGGGGCGTTCCCCGACGAGGAACTCGCCCCCGTGATCGATGTGGTCGGGAACCGGCTGGCCGGTGACACGGCAGCGCTTCTCGACGGCCTCCCCGGCTTGGAGCGCCCGCTGGAGATCGCCCTTCGCATCGTGGGCGCGTCCGGCGGTGCTCGCGAAGGGGACCCACGTCTCCTGGCCTTCCTCCGCCACGAACACGCCAGCGTGGTGGTGGCAGCGCTCGGCGCCGTGGGCGAGGCCGCGACGGCCGACGAGATAGAGCCCCTGCTGCGCCGGACCGAGGCCTCGGTGCGTCGGAGTGCGATCGAGGTGCTCGGCCGCAAGGGCGAGGATGGCGTAGCGCCCCTTGCGGCGGGGATCCTCGCCGATGAGATGGATGAGGAGACAGCCGTTGAGGCGGCGCGTGCCCTGCGGGAGCTCCCTGGAGGGCAGAAGGCCCTCGACCGGACTGCGGCCGACGTCCAGCTCCTCGTGTCCGGCAGGGGCCGGTCACTGCGCAAGCGCCTGGTCGCGGTTGCGAAGGGGAGCGAATGATCCCCCTCGTGCGCCCCGTGCTGGAGTCCCTCCGCAGCACCGTCCTCCACCTGCGGCGATTCCCAACCGCTGACGTGGCCTCGCAGATGCTCTTCAGCGAACTCGAGCGCAGCGTGCAGCGCCTCCTCGGGGAGATCGGCGGATCGATCACCTTCTCCTTCACCGGGGACGGGCTGTGGTTCGGTGGCGAGCTCTTGCTGCACGAGACCCTCGAGTTCGCGGACCTCGGACGCCAGGTGGTTGCCCGCGGGATCGAAACCATCACCATCGATCCCACGCCGACCCGTGTCGCGGTCATCGCCCTTTCCCAGTTCATCGCCGGCACGAGCGGCGAGATCCCCGACGGAGGCGGAGTCAGGATCAACGAGGAGGCGTCGCCTCCGCCCCCCATCGAGCCCGGCTCGCACGGCCCGGGACTCCGCCGTGCGTACCTCGCAGGCATCGAGGCATTGAAGGGGGCGGTCTTCGGGAGCAGGACCGGAGAGGGCATCGACCTCGACCAGGTGAAGTGGGTCGCCGACCGGCTCGTCGTTGCGTCCAGTGGTCGGCCCACGGCGACGGCGCTCCTCGCAACGATGCGGAACCCTACCGAATACCTCTACCACCACTCGGTGAACACGGCACTCCTCGCCGTCGAGGTCGGGAGGCAGGCGGGCATGAGGGTCGCTGACCTCCGGGCCTTGGCCATAGGTGCGCTCCTCCACGACGTCGGGAAGGCGATCGTGGTCCCTGAGGTCGTGGACGATCCGGGCCGGCTCGGCCCCGAGCAGTGGGATCGACTGCGGAGCTACCCGGCTGCGTCTGCTCTCGCCGTCCTCCAGGCGGGCACCCACGGAGCCGAGGTCGCAGCGGTGATGGGCCTCGAGCACAACGTCCGCCACGACGGGACCGGCTACCCGCAACTCCCGGAGGGGCGCCACCAGCATCCCGCTGCGGCGCTGCTCGCCGTCGTCGATGTCTACGACGCGATGACCTCCCGGCGCCCGTATCGGCGGGCAGAGACGAACGGCACGGCCCTGCGGATCCTCGTGGCGGGAGCGGGCACCCAGTTCCACCCGGGAGTGGTGCGCCTCTTCCTCGATCGCTTCGGCCCCGTGCCCCCCGGGAGTTGCTTCCGACTCGCTGCCGGGGAGGTCTTCGTCGGCGCGGCGGGATCCGACCAGGGCGTGCGCGGGTTGATCGTGCAGGACCGCAACGGGGATGTGCTCCCGGTTCCGAGGCCCGTGCTCGTTCCCTACTCGGCGATCGACGGAGAGCTGTCGGTCCTCGAGGCGGGTGTGCGCCCTGCCGCCTACCTCGACCAGCTCGAAACAGTGGAGCAGCGAGCGATGCAGGCGAAGCGGCGCAGCGAGGCCGACGGGGGGACGTAGGCGCCTTCCACCGGTACTGTGAAGCCGTGTCAGTGATCAACAAGTTGCTGCGCGCCGGTGAGGGCCGGGTCTCCCGCGAACTCGAGGAAATGGCGGCTGCGGTCGCCGCCCTCGAGCCCCAGGTCGAGCCACTCGACGACGCCGCGCTGCGCGCCAAGACCAATGAATTCCGGAGTCGGCTCGGAGCCGGAGAAACCCTCGACGACCTCATGGTCGAGGCCTTCGCCGTTGTGCGGGAAGCCTCTCGCCGTGTGCTCGGCATGCGGCCGTTCGACGTCCAGGTGCAAGGAGCTGCAGCGCTCCATCGAGGCATGGTCATCGAGATGCGCACCGGCGAGGGCAAGACCCTCGTGGCCACCATGCCGTCCTACCTCAACGCCCTCGAGGGCGAAGGCGTGCACGTCGTGACGGTGAACGACTAC
>CAZRJG010000026.1:0-29166 GCA_964600365.1 uncultured Acidimicrobiia bacterium | reverse complement strand
CTGCGACCGCCGGATGCCCGGCCTTCTGCCAGTAGGCGCCCTGACCATGCAGCGGGGCGGCGGCCCACGGATCGGGAGAGTGCCGGGAAGCGGGAGCGGACAGCGTCGATGTCGAAGGTCATCCGAGCAACTCGGGGAGTACCTCACCGGCTTGGCCGATGATCTCGACTGCGGCGAGGTGCGAGGCGGCAGATGGTTGCGTGTTGACGACCACGACCTTCGCGCCGTGGTCCCGGGCGAGGGCGATCAGTCCGGCCGCCGGGTAGACCTCTGCCGAGGTGCCGACCACGAGGAGGGCTTCGGCGCCCACCACCGCCATGTGGGCGCGCATCCATGCGCGCTCGGGGAGCATCTCGCCGAACAGCACGATCGAGGGACGCATGAGCGCGCCACAGTCAGGGCACATGCGGAGTCCCTTGGGGTGCAATGGGTCGATCTCCTCGACGTGACCGCACTCGTCGAGGCAGTGGTCCTGGTCCACGTGGCCGTGGAGGTGGATGACCTGCGACGCGCCGGCCTTCTCGAGCAGGCGGTCGATGTTCTGGGTGATGTGGATCATGCCCGTCGCCGAGGCGAGCGACCGGTGCGCGGCGTTCGGCTTCGCTGCGGCAATGAACCTGCGGCGCCCGTCGTACCACTCGGTGACCCCCTCCGGATCCGCCAGGAACCCCTCGCGTGAGGCCATCTTCATGGGATCGACCTTCGTCCAGATGCCATCGTCATCGCGAAAGGTGTGGATCCCCGACTCCCGGGAGAGGCCGGACCCCGAGAAGGAGGTGACGACCTCTGCGGCTGCCAGGATCTCGCGGGCTGCTTCGATCGACATCGAGAGAAAGAGTACCCGCGCCTGCCCGCTGCCTCCTCGGGGGTGATTCATGCAGATCCCCCCGCAGGGGGGAACCTGCCTCAGGATCTCAGGGGAGCACGACCTCGTGGACCACTGCGATCTCGTTGGCGGTCCCACCCACGGTGATCGGAACCTCCACCACCGCCTGCTCGAACAAGCACACCGACTCGTTCTCCGACTCGCAGTACACGACCGATAGCTCCCAGGTGATCACACCCTCCTGCCGCACGTCGGCCTCGACGGTGAGCGGGAGCTGGGGATCGACCACCGACCCTGGGACCTCGCCGACCTCGCCGACGGAACTCCTCACGGCGAACGATGCGGGCGCCTGCGGATTCAGCTTGTAGCCGGCAGGGAACGCGAGGTCGAGCGTGATGACAACGGGCCCCTCGCCGACCTCGACTCCCGGGAGCACGATCGCACGGGAGGGATCCACCTCCCGGAACCCGGCGATGCCCGTCACGATGAGTGTGTCCACCTCGCCCGTCGCCGGGTCGAGTACGCGGACCGCGTCGTTGTTCGTGTCGGCGATCCACAACAATCCATCTGCCGCCGTGATCCCACCCGGCTCGTCGAACCGGGATGCCACGCCATCGGCGAAACCTGCCACTCCGCCCGCCACGGTCTCCACCGCACCGCTCGTCGGGTCGATCCGCCGGATGGCATCGTTGTACGTGTCGGCCACCCATACGAACCCGTCGAGCCATTCGACGCCGAGCGGATGCTGGAACCGGGCGACATCGCCGACGCCGTCCTCCAGCCCGAAGGTGAACAGATCCGTCGCCGCGCCGGCGAGGAGGTCGGTGGCCTCATCGGCGACGAGCCGTATGGAGCTCGACTCGGAGTCCGCGAAGTACACCGTTCCGTCGGGTGCCATCGCCAGCCCGGAGGGCTGGGCGAGTTCGGCGTTCGCGATGGGTCCGTTGGCGACGGATTCCCTCCCGTTCCCGACCCACGGCTCCACGGTGCCGAGATCAGGATCGAACCTCCACAGCTGGTGGCTCCCCGCCATCGCAATGACGAGGGTCCCGTCGGCTGCGAGGAGGAGGTCCCACGGGGAGTAGAGCGACGAGAAGGCTGCTTGGCCGCCTTCTGGCGGCCACCTGCCTTGCTCGCCGGTCCCGGCGACGGTCGTGACGAGTCCCGACGTGAGGTCGATCGCGCGAATGGCATGGTTGCCCGTATCCGCCACGAAGAGCGTGTCGCCGTCGAACGCAAGGCCTTGGGGTGAGTCGAAGGCGCCGTCGAGCCCGACCCCGTCGATGAGCCCCGGCCTGCCACTACCCACCACCTGTTCGACCGCCCCTGTCCCACGGTCCACGATGAGCACCTGGTGGTGACCGGTGTCGGCGATGGCGAGCCGGCGGCTGGAGGGGTCCGCCTCGACCTTGCCGGGGAACGACAGCACCGATTCGGGCCGGCGGACGAGGTCCAACGCCAGCGCACTCCGATCGATCCCATCGCCCTCCTCCCTGATGATGTCGGCGATGACGGGCTGGACGACCTCATAGACCCCCTCGCCCTCCATCCTCCCCACGAGGGTGCCCTCGGGATGGATGACCCACACGGTGGGCCAGGCCCGAGCCCCGTAGGCGCGCCACACCTCGAAGTCCCGATCATTCACCACGGCATGCTCGATGCCGTACCGGACGACGACATCGGCGATCGCCTCCGTGCTCCCCTCGGCATCGAACTTGGCCGAGTGCACACCGATCACCACCAGCTCCTCCGGGAACTCGGCCTCGAGCCGCTTGAGGTCGGGGATGATGTGGATGCAGTTGATGCACCCGTAGGTCCAGAAGTCGAGCAGCACGACCTTGCCGCGGAGGTCCTCGAGCCGCAGTGGCGAGGCGACGTTCACCCACTCGAGGCCGTCGGGGAATTCGGGGGCCATGAGCTCGGACAGATCGGAGGAGTCGTCGGTCTCGTCGGTTGCGGGACCCCCGCCAAGTCCGGCGGTCACGGGCTGCTGCGCGTCCCCGAGGGCCGACTGGAGGTCGTCGGCGTCGGGACCTGCATACGGCCCCCCACTCAACAGGCCGGTGCACGCCGACACGACGAACGCGCACACGACGATTCCGATCACACTCCGCATGGACGAAGGATGCCATTGCGTGGGGTATGTGGGCGAGGCGCGTGGTCGCATCGCTACCGTGTGCACATGACCGACGATTCCCGATTTCTCGAACGTCGAGACGACCTCCGAGTTCCCACGCGGGAGATCGACGTCACCATCTACCTCATCGACGGGTCACAGCTCACCGGCGTGGTCTTCGCCGACCCGAACGAATCCGATCCGAGCACCGCAGTGCTCGCGTTGCTCGCCGGCAACGAGCCGCTCCTTCGATTCCGCAGTTCGTTCGACGAGTTCCTCCTCGTGGGGAAGGGATCCATCGAATCGGTGCTCATCGAGGGCGTGGAGCCGACGACGTCGGCGAAGTGCTTCGTGGCGACACTCAGCGGCCACCGATTCGTGGGAGGAGTGCCCGGCGAGTTGGAGGAACAACGCCTCTCCGACGCCGTGCAGATGCCTTGGATCCGCGTCTACACCGAACGAGGCACGATCCACGTCCGCAGCGAGCGGGTCCTGTGGATCAAGACCTGAGCTACTTCTTGCTCTGCGTGTAGTACGGGTCCTCACCCGACGCATGGTCGGTGAGGTCCGCGACCCCGGCCAACTCGGGGATCGCCTCCATGAGGGACCGCTCGATGCCCTGCTTGAGCGTGACCGCAGCAAGGCCGCATCCCTGGCATCCTCCGAGCAACTCGAGGTAGGCGATGTTGTTCTCGTCGATCGACACGAGCCGTGCAGCGCCGCCGTGTGACGCGATTGCGGGATTGATCTGGGTCTCCAGCATTTGCTGGACCTGCGCTGCCAGTGGGCCCTCGAGGTCACCGGGGACATCGGCCGGGACGACCGGGGAGGGAGTGTTGGGGTTGTCGATGGACAGCCCGGCCTCGCCGATCTTGAGGGTTGCGCCGTCGAGGTTCACGAGGTCTCGTTCCCGGTGGATGACGGCGAGCTCACCGTGCCGTTCCACCACGTCGCCCTCGCGGGCGTCGGCAATCGCAACGAACGAGAGGTCATACTGGAACTGGAGACCCTGGATCCCGGAAACCTCCATCCGCAGGGCGAACTCCCCGTCGCCGGGTTCGTTGTCCCTGATCTCGATGATCATCGCAAGCGCGTCAGGTTCGATGGTGAGCGTCGTGGCCATGGCCGAGATGCTAGGAGGACGCCCTCCCTACCCTCCCGCCCATGGCTCGCCTCCTGCTCATCCTCCCCGCCTCGACGTATCGCGCCGAGGAGTTCATCGAGGCGGCCGAGGCGGTGGGCGCTGAGGCCATCGTCGCCTCGCACCCGAACCCACTCCTCGCACTCCGCCTCGGGAATCGGTTCGTGGACCTCACCGACGCACGCGCCGAGGAGATCGCCGCAGCTGCATCAAAGGGTGGCCCCGTGTCGGGGGTGCTCAGTCCAGACGACACCATGGTCGAGGTCGCCGCCGAGGTGGCCCGCCTGCTCGGCGTTCCGGCGAATCCCCCGTGGGCCGTCGGTGCGACGAGGAACAAGGCCTCGTTTCGGCGCGCCCTCGTCGGAGTGGTCGACCAGCCCTCCTTCCAGGTCCTCGAGCCGGGCATCGACGTCGCCGACGACGTCCGGCGGATCGGTCCCCCGGTGGTCATGAAGCCCATCTCGCGCTCGGGCAGCCAGGGAGTGATCCGTGTCGATCGACCCGAGGATGCCGGGGCCGTCGAACACCGCATTCGTCGCATCCTCGCCATGTGCGGCGCCGACCCCAACCAACCACTCCTCATGGAGCGGTTCGTCTCCGGACCCGAGGTCGCGGTCGAGGGCGTGCTCGTCGACGGACGGCTCGAAGTGCTCGCAACCTTCGACAAGCCGGATCCACTCGACGGGCCATTCTTCGAGGAGACGATCTACGTGGCACCGTCCCGACTCCACCCCGAGGTCCTCTCGGAGGTCCATCGCGTCGTGCAGGACGCCTGTACGGGGCTCGGCCTCGTGGTCGGGCCCGTCCACGCGGAACTGCGCATACATGGCTCTACGGTGGTGCTCATCGAGATGGCGGCACGACCGATCGGAGGTCGCTGCGGGACAGCCCTGCGGTCGGGCCTCGGAGAGCCCCAGGAAGTGGTTCTCGCCCGTGCAGCCCTCGGCATGGACCTCGGGACGGCAGCGGTGCTCGAGGGCTCGGTCGGGAGCCTCATGCTGCCGATACCGCGCTCGGGGACCCTCCTCGCGGTCGAGGGAATGGACGAGGCCCGGGCGATCCCGGGCATCACCGGGGTGGAGCTCACGGCCCGACTCGGCGAGCAGGTGCTCGCGCTCCCCGAGGGGAACCGATACCTCGGCTTCGCGCACGCACACACCAGCCGTCCGGGTGAGACCGAGGCGGCCCTCCGCGCCGTCATGGAGGTCGTGCGAGTCGAAGTGGCCTGAATCGGGTCCTACCCTCAGGCCATGACCGGACTCACCGCCACCGAGCTCTGGAACCTCGCACGCGTCGGCCACCCCACCGTCTCGGGTACCACCGTCGTCGTGCCGATCACCCGGTACGACGTCTACGCAAACGAGGGGACGACGGCGCTCCACCTCGTCGCCGACGACGGCCTGCGGCTTCTCACCTCCGATGGCTCGTCTCCGGCGCTCTCCCCCGACGGGGGACGGCTCGCCTTCCTCCGCTCCATCGACTCCCGACCCCAACTCCACGTCATGCCGATCGATGGCGGCGAGGCCACCCGCGTCGGGGTGGAGTTCCCGCTCGGTGCGGGCGCGCCGAAGTGGCTCCCCGACGGGAGCGGACTCGTGTGCGCGTCCCACGTGTACGCGGACACGCCCGGACTCGAGGAGACGGCGGAACGTCGCGAGGAGCTCGCCGCCTCGAAGGTGACGGCCAGGACCACCGAGGAACGCACGTATCGCTTCTGGGACACCTGGCTCACCGACGACCGGACACTCCACCTGTTCCACATCTCCCTCGATGACGGGACGACCAGGGACCTCACCCCGAAGGCTCGGTTCCGCCCCCACCTCCCCACTGCCGCCGACCCCTCCGAGCAGTTCGACATCGATGCCGACGGTTCGCGCATCGCCTGGGCGGCCGCCGACCTGTCGAAGGACTGGGAGGAGCGCCCCCAAACCGAGATCTGGGAGGTCTCGCTCGAGGGTGCCGAGCCGAGGTGCCTCACTCCCGGGAGCCCGGGCGACGCACTGTTCCCCCGCTGGCTCGCCGACGGGACCATCGTGTTCGGGGCGACGCGGGAACTCGACTACTACGCGACGCCGATCTGGCTCACCGTCCTCGACCCCGCGTCGGGCGACCAGCGGGCCCTCTACGACGAGTGGGACCTCAACCCCGGGTCGTGGGTGCTCGATCCGGTCTCGGGTGACCTGCTCCTCACCGCCGAGGAACAGACCAAGGTGCACCTGTTCAGGGTGCCGACCTCCGGGGGGATCCCCGAGCGGATCGTCGAGGGCTCCACGCTCACCGGCCCCGTGCCCGACGGGCTCGGCACCGTCTACCTCCTCGCCCAGTCGATCTCCCAGCCCCCCGAAGTGGTGCGGGTCGACGCCGCCGGCGGCGCGCCCGAGCGGGTCACCCACGTGAACGACGACGCACTCGCCACCCTCGAGTTCGGCGCGGTCGAGGAGCGTTGGTTCACCGGGGCCCGGGGCGACGAGGTGCAGATGTACGTCGTGTACCCGCCCGACTTCGACGAGTCGCAGCAGTGGCCACTCGTGCACATGGTCCACGGCGGGCCCCACAACTCGTTCGGCGACATGTGGCATTGGCGATGGAACTACCACGCCTTCGCCGCCGCCGGATACGTCGTCCCCCTCGTGAACTTCCACGGCTCCTCGTCGTTCGGCCATGAGTTCTGCGAGTGCATCCAGGGGGCGTGGGGCGACCACCCCACCACCGACGTCATGACGGCAACCGACCTCCTCGCCGCCGAGCCGTGGATCGACGAGGACCGCATGGCCATCACCGGGGGCTCGTACGGCGGCTACCTGGTGACGTGGATCGCCACGCAGACCGACCGGTTCAAGAGCGTCGTCGCCCACGCAGCCGTGACGAACCAGGGCTCCATGTATGCCACGGACTCCACCCACGGCCTTGCACGAGCACGGGGAGCCGACCTCTGGGTCGACCGAGCCGCCGTCGACCGGTGGAGCCCCTCACACCACTACGAGGGCTACACGACCCCGACGCTCGTCATCCACGGCGAACGCGACTACCGGGTCCCCGTCGGGCAGGGCCTCGAGCTGTACGGCGTCCTGAAGGCCAAGGGCGTCGATGCCCGCCTCGTCTACTACCCCGACGAGAACCACTGGATCCTGTCCCCGCAGAACTCCATCCACTGGTACGACGAGGTCCTCGGGTGGCTCGAGCGGACACTCGGGTGACCACGCTCGTCTTCGCCGGGGGCGACCCACCACCTCCGGGGCTCGCCGACGTCCTTCCAGCGGCATCCATCGTGATCGCCGCGGACTCCGGCCTCGACCACGCCAGCCACCTCGGCGTTGAGGTCGGGCGGGTGGTCGGCGACATGGATTCGGTGGATAGGGCCCTCCTCGACTCGCTCGGCGACGAGGTACGGGTGGACCGGCACCCCATCGCGAAGGACGCCACCGACCTCGAGCTGGCACTCGAGGCGGCGCTCGAGGTCCCGACCGACGAACTCATCGTCGTGGGCGGGCACGGTGGCCGGTCCGACCACTTCCTGGCCAACGCGCTGCTCCTGGGGGCGCAGCGGTTCGCCCACATCCGGATTCGATGGTTCGCAGGGAGCGACCTGCTCGACGTGGTGCACCGCAGCGTTGCGCTGCGAGGCCCGATCGGGGCAACCGTGAGCCTCGTCCCCCTCTCGGACTGCACCGGGGTGACCACCACTGGGCTTGCCTGGGGACTGCACGATGCGCGGCTCCCCGCCGGCACGACCAGGGGCGTGTCGAACCGATTCGACGCGGCGGAGATGACGGTGACCGTCGCCTCCGGCTCGCTCTTGGTCATCCAGCCCGGGGCGCTCGGCCCCCCCGGGGATCAGGAGTAGATCGAATCGATCGCGTCGTGGTACTTCTCGCTCACCACGTTGCGCTTCACCTTGAGCGTCGGGGTGATCTCCCCACCCTCGACGGTGAAGTCGGACGGGAGGATCCGGAAGGCCCTGATCGATTCCGGTCGTGAGACCGCCTTGTTGGCGAGGTCCACCGACTCCTGCACCGCCGCGATGAGGTCGGGATCGTCCACGTGGTCGGCGACGGAGCCCGTCTTGCCGTGCTGCTCGGCGAATCGGACCCACTCGTCTGGGTCGATCGTGACGAGCGCTGCGATGAAGGGCTGCGCATCGCCGACCACCATGCACTGGCTCACGATGGCTGCTGACCGGAGCCGGTCCTCGAGCACGGCGGGGGCGACGTTCTTGCCGGCCGCGGTGACGAGGATCTCCTTCTTCCGGCCGGTGATGCGGAGGTACCCCTCATCGTCCAACTCGCCGATGTCACCGGAGTGGAACCAGCCGTCGGCCTCGATCGCCTCGGCAGTGGCCTCTTCGTTCTTCCAGTAGCCGCTGAAGACGTGAGCACCCTTGAGGAGCACCTCCCCGTCCTCGGCAATCCTCACCGACGTACCCGGCACCGGGCGTCCGACGGATCCGATCCTCCGCTGCGACGGCAGATTCACCGTGGAGGCTGCCGTGGTCTCGGTGAGGCCATACCCCTCCAGGACGGTGAGCCCGACGCCGTCGAAGTAGAAGCCGAGCCGCTCTCCGAGGGCGGCGCCGCCCGAGATCGCGAACTCGGCCTTGCCGCCGAGCACTCCACGGATCTTGGCGTAGACGAGCTTGTCGAAGAGTGAATGGCGGAGCTTCAACCCGATCGGGACCCGACCCTGTTCCCGGGCCTTCGAGTAGTTGATCGCAGTCGCCGTGGCGATGTCGAAGATCCTGCCCTTGCCGTCGTCGGCCGCGCGTGCCGCGGCAGAGTTGTAGATCTTCTCGAACACCCGAGGCACCGAGAACAGCCAGGTCGGCTGCACCATCGGCAACTCCTCCAACAGGTTCGGGATGCCCGTGCTGTAGGCGATCTTCGAACCCCGGTTGATCGACACGACCTGCACGAGGCGGGCGAAGATGTGGGCAAGCGGGAGGAAGATCAGCATCGACGCCTCGTCATGGAGGAGCTCGGCGAGCGTCTCCTCCGACTGCTTCACGTTGTAGACGAAGTTGTGGTGCGTGAGGTGGCAGCCCTTCGGCATCCCCGTCGTGCCCGAGGTGTACACGAGGGTTGCGAGGTCACTGCCCACCAACGTGTCGGCGCGGGCAGTCACCTCCTCGTCGGAGATGTCCCTGCCGAGCTCCGTGAGCTGGTCGATCGCGCCGTCGTCGATCACGAACACGTGCTCGCAGCCGGGCGTCCGCTCAGACACCTCGTCGTAGACGGCCTTCAACTCAGGCGTGGCACAGATGAGCGCCTTCGCCTCGGAGTTGCCGATGATCCACTCCACCTGTTCCGCGGACGAGGTCTCGTAGATCGTGACCGTGGCGCCTGCGGCGGCCCAGATGGCGTAGTCGAAGTAGGTGAACTCGATGCGAGTAGAACTGAAGAGCGCGACGCGGTCGCCCTTCTCGATTCCGAGCGCCATGAGGCCCGCAGCGAGCCGCCGCACCGTCTTCGCCATCTCGCCAATGGTGACGTCGACGAATCGGTCGCCGTCGCGATACGCCAGCACCGCCCTGTCAGGTCGTTGCGCCTCAACGGCCCAGAGCGTGTCCGGAACGGTGAGGTTGGGGTCGACCGGAACTGCGCCCGGGGCCGTGTACTCCTGCATCGTGACTCCTCGGATCGAGCGGGAAGTACCGCGATCCTACAGAAGGGCCGGGGTTGCGAACCGGGGTCCTACACGACTCCGTGCGTCCGCAGCCGATCACGCTCGACGCCGTCGAATCCCGCCCACGACAAGACCGCGTCGGTGTCCGACCCGGGGGGCGTGGGAGGCGTCGGCGGTGATGCCGGCGTCCGCGAAAAGCGGGGCGCCGGGGCGGGCTGGGCGACGCCCTCAACCTCGACGATCGTACCCCGCGCAGTCATGTGCGGGTGCTCGGCTGCCTCGCCCATGTCGAGGATCGGCGCCACGCAGGCATCGGTTCCGGCGAACACCTCCGCCCACTCTTCCCTCGTCTTCGTGCGGAAGCGGCCGGCGATCCGCTCCCGTGTGGCCTGCCACAGTGGCGTCACCCACTGATCGGCACCATCTTCGGCTGGGAGTCCGAGCCCGTCGAGCAAGGCCGCGTAGAACTGGGGTTCGATCGCCCCGACTGCCATATGGCGTCCGTCGGCGGTCTCGTAGACGGAGTAGAACGGCGCTCCCCCATCGAGCAGGTTGCCGCCCCGACCCCCCGCCCACTGGCCGGCAGCTCGCAGGCCGAAGATCATCGCACCGAGCGTCGTCGCTCCGTCGACCATCGCGGCGTCGACGACCTGTCCCCTCCCACTGGCCCGGGCATCGAGGATCCCAGCGAGCAGCCCGAAGGCGAGCATGAGCCCTCCTCCGCCGAAATCACCGACGAGGTTGAGGGGTGGGACCGGTGGCCCCCCGGCCGCACCGATGGCGTCGAGCATGCCCGTGAGCGCGACGTAGTCGATGTCGTGGCCCGCCATCCCCGACCAGGGCCCCTCCTGCCCCCATCCGGTCATGCGTCCGTAGACGAGTGACGGATTGCGGCCGAGGCAGTCGTCGGGCCCGATGCCGAGTCGCTCCGCCACGCCGGGGCGCATTCCCTCGAAGAGCGCATCCGCACGCTCGGCGAGCCGGAGGACGACCTCTGCGCCCCCCTCCACCTTGAGGTCGACGGCGATCGACCGCCTCCCACGCGCCAACACATCGAAGGGCTGGGCCGCTGCGGGGAACATGCCCGAGGGGTCCTTGCGGTCGACGCGGATCACGTCGGCTCCGAGGTCGGCGAGGAGCATTCCGCAGAAGGGGCCGGGACCGAGGCCGGCGATCTCGATGACCGTGACACCGCCGAGGGGTCCTGTCACGGTCACTCGTCCTCGTCGGACCCGATCCACGGGCCTTCGGCGGCATCGTCGTCACCTCGGATCGTGGACGCGACCGGGTGGTCGGAGAGCGAGGTGGAGACGAACGCCTGGCCGATCGCGGCAACCGGCAGGGCGAGGAACGCGCCCAGGGCACCCATGAGGAGAATGCCTGCGATCGCCGCCGCGAAGCCGACCGCAGGGTGGAGCGCCATCTTCTTCTCGGCGAGCTTCGGCGCCAGCCAGTAGTTCTCCACCTGCTGGTACCCGATGAGCACCGCAGCCGCCCACAGGGCCGCCGACGGACCGATGGTGAGCCCGGCGAGGATCGGGAGGATGGCCGCGAGGTACGCGCCCACGGCGGGGATGAACTGGGAAATCGCACCGACCCACACGCCGTAGGCGATGGGGCTCGGAAGGCCGATGATCGCGAACAGCACCGAGTGGACCACCGCAGAGATCGCCGCGAGTTGGACGCGGGATGCGACGTACCCACCGGTCTTCTCGATCGAGATCTCCCACATCCGGGCGATCTCCCTTTGCCGGTCGGGGTTGAACGCCGCGAACAACGCCCGGCGGAGGCGGGGGCCATCGGCAAGGAGGTAGTAGGAGAAGAGCAGCACCGTGAAGGTTTGGATGACGAGCGATCCGACCGCGCCGACCACACCGGCAAGCTGCTCGGCGACGGCCGAGGCGTACCGGGCGATGAGGTCACTCACCGAGCCCACGGAGTCGGTGAGCGCTGCGATCGAGATGACCGTGCCGAACACCTCGATCTCGCCGCCGAGGTCCTCGAGGTACTCGGTCGATCGCTCCAGGAGCGTGCTCACCTGGCTGACGAACGGGGGGAGCACGACGACGCCGATCCCAAGGAGTCCGAACACCGCGAGGAGGAGCACCGCCCCCGTCGCCCGACTCCGCGGCCATCCGCGCCGCGCCAGCGATGCCACGGCCGGCTCGAAGGCGAACGAGACGAACAGCGACACGAGGAGTGCGATGAGGATCGAGCGGAGCTCCCACGCCGCCCATAGGGCGCCCGCTGTGGTCAGGGTCACGAAGACGATGCGCCACAACAGTGCGTTGATCCACGGGGGGAGCGAACGTTCATCCATCTCCCGAAGAGTAGGGCCGAAAGTCGCTCCACCCGGGCTAGCGTCGCGGGCACAGCGACGGAAAGGAATCACATGGAGATCGCAGGCGCTTCTGCCATCGTCACCGGTGGCGCCTCCGGCCTCGGTGGCGCGACCGCCCGACGCCTGGCCGCCGACGGCATGAAGGTCGTCGTCGTCGACCTGAACGAAGCGGCCGGGGAGGCCATGGCCTCCGAGGTCAACGGAGCGTTCGTGAAGGCCGACGTACAGAACGAGGAAGAGGTCAACGCCGCCGTTGCCGCAGCCGTCGAGATGGCACCTCTGCGTGCTCTCGTGAACTGCGCCGGAGTGGGCTTCGCGATGCGCACGATCGACCGCGACGGCGCCCCCCACCCCCTCGACGTCTTCCAGTTCGTCGTCGGCGTGAACCTCATCGGCACCTTCAACTGCATCCGGCTCGCTGCATCGGCGATGTCCAAGAACGAACCGGACGCAACGGGCGAGCGCGGGGCGATCGTGAACACCGCCTCCGTGGCTGCGTTCGACGGCCAGATCGGACAGGCCGCCTATTCGGCCACCAAGGGCGGCGTCGTCGGGATGACGTTGCCGATCGCCCGCGACCTCTCAGCGGTCGGGATCCGGGTGAACTCGATCGCCCCGGGGATCATGGACACTCCCATGCTTGCCCAACTCCCCGAGCCCGCACGGGAGTCACTCGCGAGGTCGGTCCTCCACCCGAAGCGGCTCGGCACGCCCGAGGAGTTCGCCGACCTCGCACACACGCTCATCACCAACAGCTACCTCAACGCGGAGACCGTTCGCCTCGACGGCGGCATCCGCATGCAGCCCAAGTAGGCGGGCGGCGGCCACCGATGATCGGCATCCTCGATTCCGGTCTCGGGGGCCTCGCCGTCGCCCAGGAGGTGCGACGGCTCCTCCCCCAAGCCGACCTCCGCTACGTGGCCGACCAGGTGCACGCTCCCTATGGCGACCGCGAGGCTGCCGAGGTCGCCGACCTCGCGCGTGTGCTTGTCGACGGGCTGATCGACGCAGGGTCCGGCCTGATCGTCCTCGCGTCGAACACGATCTCCGCTGCCGCGCTCCACGGGTTGCGGGCTGCCCTCCCCGGTCGGGCCTTCGTCGGGATGGAACCAGCCGTGAAGCCGGCCGTTGGGCAGTCGCCCAGCGGCGTCGTGGCGGTCCTGGGCACGACGGCGACCATCCGCGGACCACTCCTTGCCGACATGATCGCCCGGCACGGGGGCGGGGCGACGATCCTCCCAATTGCCCTGCCTGGCCTCGTGGAACGCATCGAGGACGGCATGGGGGACTCGCCCGACACCGACGTGTTCCTCGTGGAGCGATTGGGATCGGCCATTGGGGCAGGAGCCGACACGTGGGTGCTGGCCTGCACCCACTACACCTTCGCCCGGGCGTCGCTCGAGCGGGTGCTCGGACCTGCGGCAAGGATCGTCGACCCCGCCCGGGCGGTCGCCCAGCAGGTGGCACGACTCCACGACCTCGGGGGTGGAGGACGGACCGACGCAGTGACGACCGGGGACCCGGGTCGGTTCGCCCGCCAGATCGAGAGCCTCGCGCTCGGGCTCTCCTTCGATTCGGTCGGGGCCGCCTAGCGGCCCTGTTGCTCGAGGACGAAGCCGACGACCCGTTCGATCTGCTCATCGGAGAGTCGGCCCGAGAACGCCGGCATGCGGCCACGACCCCTCGTCACGGTCTGCACGAAGTAGGCACGGTCGTAGTCGACCGACGGCGCATTCGCTCCGCCCAGTTGTGGACCACTCCGGCCCTGCAAGTCGTTGCCATGACACGGCGCGCATGAGATGCGGTAGATCTCAGGACCCGCTGCGTCCTCGGACACGGGCTCCGAGCACGCAGCGAGGAGGAGTGCCACGCAGGCGAATGGGAGGACGAAGCGCCGCATGGCAGGAAGGCTATGCGGCGCCGTGGGATAGCCAGGGACTGCCCGGCGATACCCTTCCTGCGATGCGGACGTTCCTCTCGCACCTGGTGGTCGGACTCGCCATGGGCACCGCCGACCTCGTACCGGGTGTGTCGGGCGGCACCATCGCCTTCGTGTCGGGTCGGTACGAGCGATTGGTGAACGCGATCCATTCCGTCAATCGGCGCGCCGTCGAGCACCTCCTCCGAGGCCGTCTGCGCACCCTCGGGGCGCACCTCGACATCGGGCTCCTCGCCCCCCTGCTGTTGGGGATCGCGACGGCCGTCCTCGGGCTCTCCGGCCTCCTCGACGGCTGGCTCGAGGATGCGGTGGCACGCCCTCGGCTCTTCGCATTCTTCGTTGGACTCGTGCTCGCGTCGATCGCCATCGTCGGTCGACGCGTCGCATGGACCGGCCTCCGCGCCACCCTCGCAGTCGTCGGGGCGGGCATCGGAGTGCTGGTGGTGTCCTCGGCCCCTGCCCGCACCCCCGAGACGGCGGGATGGGCGCTGGTCGGAGGGGCGCTCGCCATCTGCGCGATGATCCTCCCGGGCATCTCCGGCTCGTTCATCCTCCTGCTCGTCGGCCAGTACGAGCGGGCGATCGAGGCAGTCGACGAGCGGATGCTGGGCACCATCGCCCTGTTCGGCATCGGGGCAGTCATCGGCCTCCTCGTGTTCGTGCGCATCCTCAGGTGGCTCCTCGCACGGCGCCACGACGACACGATCGCCGTGCTCGTTGGGTTCATCGCCGGTTCCCTCCCCCGGCTGTGGCCATGGACCTCCTGCATCCATTGCGCCGACCCCGATCTCATCGCCCCGATCGGCGACCTCGGCCTCGCCATCGGTCTCGCCGTCGTGGGAGCCGCGGCCATCCTCGCGTTCGAGCGATGGGCGTCTCGGGGCGCCGGGGAGTGACCAACCGGTAGGCTCGCCAACCATGCGCATTGCCATCATCGGCGCCGGCTCCTGGGGCACCACCATGGCCGGCCTCATTGCCGACGGGGGCGACGCTGTGCTGTGGGCCCGGCGAGCGGAGCTGGCAGAGGCGATCGCCGCGGGTGAGAACCCCGACTACCTCCCGGGGATCACCCTTCCTCACATGAGGGCGACGAGCGAGCTCGGCGAGGCCCTCGACGGTGCCGATGCCGTGCTCCTCGCAATCCCCTCGCACGGGCTGCGCGCCGTGCTGGAGGCAGCCCCACCGATCGATCCCCGCACCCCGATCCTCTCCCTCACCAAGGGCATCGAGCAGGGCACCGGCCTGCGCATGACCGAGGTGATCCGTAATGTGCTACCGGGTCACGACGCAGCGATGGTCGGGGTGCTCTCGGGACCCAACCTCGCAAGGGAGATCGTGAACGGGGAGCCGGCTGCCACGGTGATCGCCCTGCGGGACCTCGGCACGGCGACGGAGTTGCAGGAGGCCATCATGCGGCCACGATTCCGCGTCTACACGAACAACGATGTGATCGGCGCCGAACTCTGCGGCGCACTCAAGAACGTCATGGCGATCGCCGCCGGGATGATCACGGGGATGCAGTTCGGCCTCAACACCTCTGCGATGTTCGTGACGAGGGCACTCGCTGAGATGGCACGGCTCGGTCTCCGCCTCGGCAGCAACCCCCTCACCTTCGGCGGCCTCGCGGGCCTCGGCGACCTCGTCGCCACGAGCATGAGCCCGCTCTCGCGGAACCACACAGTGGGTGCCCGGCTCGGTGCCGGCGAGTCGATCGAGGAGATCCTCGCCGACACCGCGCAGGTGGCCGAGGGGGTGAAGACGACGCCAGCAGTGCTCGCCCTCGCAGCCCGCGAGGACGTAGAGATGCCCATCGCCGAGGAGGTCGGCCGGGTCCTGCGCGGCGAATCGACGCCCCTCGAGTCCGTCGAGCGGCTCATGACCCGCGAAGCCCGGCCCGAGGGCCACGGCATCATCGAGGGCTAGGTCCGCTCGGTCACGCTTGGGGACGCCTGAGGTAGATGCCGCGGCCCCGCATCGTCATCACGAGGACATCGTCCTGGTTGAACGCCTCGGTGAACGTGTGGACGGTGCCACGGTGGGGGTTCCGTTCCGACGGTTCGACGCGTTCCACGGTGACCCTCGCGTGGATTCGGTCGCCCGGCCGCACCGGTGCACGCCAGCGGAGCTCATCGATACCCGGGGAACCGAGGGTGTGGCGCGGGCTCACCACGTGTTCGACGAATCCCCGCATCACGATCGAACCTGTGTGCCATCCCGACGCGATGAGACCACCGAACGGCCCGTCCTCGGCGGCGGCCTCATCGATGTGGATCGCCTGGGGGTCGTACTGGCGTGCGAACGCAACGAGTTCCTCCCTCGTCACCAGATACGGGTCGGTCTCGATGACTTGTCCCTCGACCCAATCCTCGAGGTACCGCACCGGCGGCTGTGGCGGCTTCATGCGGGGCCGGGGGCCCCGTTCCACCCGGGGCACGGGAGCGCCCTGGAGCTGGTCGACGGCCTCGACGAAGAACTCCGGCACCGGGGTCGGGCGGAACGAGCCGACCTCGAGGGCGACCCACCTCAGGTGCCCCTCAGCAAGGAGCGCTCCGTCGGACTCCCTCCACGTCGCCGCGTTGAGCACGACCGAGGTCGTCCCGATCTCTCGGACCCCGATGCCCGTGACGAGCACATCGCCGAGTCGTCCCGGGGCCCGATAGTCGACCTCGACGTGGGCGGTGACCATCTCGTACCCCTTGGCGACGAAATCGCCCCACGGAATGCCAACCGCGTCGAAGAGGTCCGTGCTCGCATCGTCCCAATACACCGGGTAGTTCGCGTTGAAGACGATGCCCTGGGCATCGGTGTCGGAGAGGCGCATCTTGCGCGTGTACGTCACAGGGAAGGTGCCGGGTTCCATCGGGCGAGGCTAGGCGCACCTACCGGTCGCTAGGGTCGCGCGGCCACATCGTCGAGGAGCAGGTCATGCAGGAAGCCGTCATCGTCTCCACCGCCCGCACGCCCATCGGAAAGGCCTATCGAGGGCTCTTCAACGTGACGCCTGGACCCTCATTGGGCGCATACGCGGTGCGGGCCGCCGTGGAGCGGGCCGGGGTCGACCCGGCGTCGGTCGAGGACGTGATCATGGGCTCGGCACTCCAACAGGGCAACCAAGCCCTCAACATCGCCCGCAACGTTGCGCTCACCGCAGGCCTCCCCTCCTCCGTTCCCGGCATGTCGATCGACCGCCAGTGCTCGTCGGGGATGATGGCCGTCGCTGCTGCGGCCCGGCAGGTAATGCTCGATGGGGCCAAGGTCGCAGTGGGTGGAGGGCTCGATTCCATCTCCACGGTGCAGGATGCGGGCTTCCGCATCGAGCCTGACCCAGCCCTCCTCGGCATCGATTCGGCTGCGTACATGCCGATGATCGACACCGCCGAAGTGGTCGCCGAGCGGTACGGCATCTCCCGCGAGGCATGCGACGAGTATGCGCTCCAGAGCCAGCTGCGCACCGCAGCCGCACAGCAAGCGGGCTTGTTCGACGAGGAGATCATCGAGGTCACCGCCACGAAGAAGCTCGTGAACCGGGAGACCGGCGAGGAATCGATGGAAGAGGTGACCCTGCGCCTCGACGAGGGGAACCGACCCGGCACCACCCTCGAGGGGCTCCAGCAGCTCCAGCCGGTGCGCGGGCCGGGCAAGAACGTGACCGCTGGCAACGCCTCCCAGCTCTCCGACGGTGCAGCGGCGGTGGTCGTGATGGCCGCCGACGAGGCGGAGCGGGCAGGGCTCGAGCCCTTGGGGTGGTTCCGCGGCATGGCCACTGCGGGCGTGTCGCCGGACGAGATGGGGATCGGTCCCGTCTTCGCGGTTCCGAAGCTGCTGGAGCGCACCGGCCTCTCGATCGACGACATCGACCTCTGGGAGCTCAACGAGGCCTTCGCCGTGCAGACGCTCTACTGCAGAGACGAACTCGGGATCGACAACGAGATCTACAACGTGAACGGAGGCGCCATCTCGATCGGCCATCCCTACGGGATGACGGGTGCCCGCCAAGTCGGCCACCTGCTCCTCGAACTGCGTCGGCGGGGCGGCCGCTACGGCATCGTCACGATGTGCGTCGGCGGCGGCATGGGGGCCGCGGGGCTCTTCGAGGCCGCCTGAGGCTCAGCCGACGGGACCGGGTGACGCAGGGGCGCCCTGGAACGGGGCGGCGACGACCACGACGTTCGAGTCGTAGCGACTGAGCGAGCGGGAAAACGACCCCCCGCAGGTGATGAGGGTCAGCACGGGCTCGCCGTCGCGTGCGAACACGCGGTCGAGCAGGAGTTCGTCCTTCTCCACCGTCTGCACCGCCCGCACGACCCACGTCTGGGTCCCCTCGTCCGACACGACCTCGATGAGGTCGCCGGGCGTGAGCGTGCCGAGGCGGAAGAAGACGCCCGGGCCCTGCGACCGGGAGTCGACATGGGCAGACAGCACCGCCGATCCGCCCTCTCCCGGGGTCGGTCCGTAGCGATACCACCCGATCTCGTCGATATCGCGGGGAATGTCCATCCGACCCTCGTCGTCGACCCCGAGGGCAATGATCGGCGCCTCGACCCCGAGCGCGGGGATCGAGAGGCTGATGGGTTCGTTCCGGTCGAGCGCATCGGGGAGTTGGCCCGCCTGGGCTTGCAGGAGAGGCTCGGGACGCGTGGTCGTGGTCGTGTGGGCGACATCCGCCTTCGGCGGCGTCGAGGCCGTGGGCGGGAACGTGACGACGGACTCCGCCGGAGGCGTCGCGACAGGGAGCGCCTCGGTGACGTCCCCGGCGTCGCGCGGCACGAACAGCACCCACACGGCGACTGCCCCGCCCAGGAGGGCGAGGCCGAGAACGGTGAGAGTGCGCTGTATCGTCACGACGGAGTGGGGGCCGGCACAGGTTGCCCTGCGCCGGCCCGGACACCCGACTAGTTGGTGGAGAGCCCGAGCTTGCCGAAGGCGAGGAGCGCCACGCCGCCCAGGGCCAGGGCCATGGACACGAACGGGATCGCAGCAGCGGTGCCCCCAGTGCCGGAGGGCACCTCGGACGGCGCGCTGTGGAGGCCGTCGATCACGTAGACCGCAACCGTGAGGTCCTCGGTAGCGCCCACGGCATGCACGACGACGTTGGAGCCCTCGGGGATCGCCACGTCGGCGGAGAACACGACGGGCTCGGTGGCGCCGGTCGGCACGATCGAAACGGGGTACGTACCAGCGGGGACGTCGGCATCGGCACCGGTGCCGTTCGGCACCTCGGTGAAGAGCGGGGCGTCGCCGGCCCAGATGTCCACGACCGGGGCGTTGGCGAAGTGGCGTGCGGTCACGCGACCCTCACCAGCGGCGATCTCGGAGACGTTGTCGACCGCAAGGCTGAGCTGCGGCGTTCCCTCGGCATCGAGGTGCGCGACGATCGCAGCCGACACGCCGGCCGGCACATCGAAGGACTCGGCGAGCGCAGGGGCATCGACGGCGGGATCGGCGCCGGTGGCGAAGACCTCGATGTCGTAGGTGCCCTCTTCGAGCTGGAGCGGTCCGGCCACCTCGGTGTACTGGAAGTTCTCGAGGAGCAGTCCGCCGTTTGCGTAGATGTCGACGGCGAGGCCCGGCACGCCGTGCACGACGCGGACATCGGAGGTGTGGCCATCTGCGAGTGCCACGCTCGGGATGAGCGAGAGCGCCAGCAGGAGCGCCATGAGAGCTGCGGTCTTCCGCATGGTGTTCTCCTGGGTAGTCGGGTGGGAGTTCCCACGTTCTTGCTGCGGGTACGGAGTGGTTCGACGGCCGGATCATCTGCCGCGGAAGATTCTTTTCTGACGGGTCAACAAAGGACTTGACAACATCATGTGGTTTAGTGCTAAATTATGTTTTAGTGCTAAAGTCACTTCCACGAAGGAGAGACACGATGACCCTCACAGCCCACCCCACCCACAGCGACCACGAACTCGCCGAGCGCCTCCGCAACGGAGATCCCACGGCGATCACGGAGTCCCACTCCCTCCACCAGGCCGCCATCTTCAACACGGCCCGCGGCATCCTGCGCGACCGGGAGGCAGCCTTCGATGTCGCCCAGGACGTGCTCACCCACCTCTGGCAGCACCCGGAGAAGTTCGACCCGGACCGCGGCTCACTCCGTACCTACCTCCTTGCCCGCACCCGCAGCAGGGCACTCGACGTCGTGCGCTCGGACACGTCCCGCACGCGGCGTGAGAGCCGGGTCACGGGCGACCACCGCACCGAGACCAGCATCGAGGAAGCGGTCGTGGACCACAGCGTTGCCGAGCAGCTCCGTACGCGCCTCACCTCCTTGAAGGAGTCCGAACGCGAAGCCATCTCCCTCGCCTACTTCGGCGCCCTCTCCTACCGCCAGGTCGCAGAGCGCCTCGGAATCCCCGAGGGCACGGCGAAGAGCCGGATCCGTGCCGGGCTCGCCAACCTCCGCTCCGCCTACGCAGAGTCCGCCGCCTAGGCACCCCCGGCCCCGGGGGCATGGACGAAGAGGCTGCTCCAGGTGGGAGGCTCGAAGGGCGAGGGAGGGGACGAAGGGGCTCAGCGACCGAGGATGCCGTCGAGCACGTCGACGGCATCCGAGAAGTCGGAGATGACGGCGTCGGCGTCGACACCATCGACGGGACCGTTGACGAAGGCCCCACCACCGACGATGACCGCAACCGTGGGGTCGCCACTGCGGACGGCCGCGATGGATTCCACGAGCGACGCGGTGTCCATCGTGGCTCCGATGAAGACCGCGTCGAGGTCGTTCAGTTGTGCCACCGCCCGGGCGATCGACTGCGCCGGCGTGTTCGCACCGAGCGAGAGGACGTCGTAGTGGGCGCCCCGGAGGATCTCCGAGAGAATCTCGGCGCCGAGGTCATGCATCTCCCCTGCCGCCATGGCGACGAGGACGCGACCCCGCTTGTTGCCACGCCGGTTGAGGGAGGGCGAGAGCCGACCCAGCAACCTCCGCATCGTGGCGGTGGCGAGGTGCTCGTCATAGACGTCAATCTCGTCGCGCTCCCACTTCTCGCCGATTCGACGGAGCGCCGGGTTCATCACCTCGATGATGATCTGCTCGGGGGCGACGCCGGCGGCCAAGGCCTGCTCGATGAGGGTCCAGCCGGCTGCAGTGTCACCGCGGAGGATGAGCACCTCGAAGTCCTTGCTCCACGATGCGAGCGAGCCCTCGCCCGCCTCGGGCTTGGTGAGGAACCGGTCGAGGTCCTCTTCGAGCACCACCCAGGACGTGCCGTGCTTCTCGGCGTGCAGCTTCCCCATGCGGACGTACTTGTACGCCGTCATGTAGTGCACGCCGAGACGATCGGCCACTTCTTGGAGGGAGAGTTCAGACATGGCTATCGAACAATGTACGGATTCTCCCTCAGGCCCGGATGACCACCGTGTCATTGGTGAGCGGATCCTTCGAGAGCTCGACGAGGTCCCCGATGCGCTCACGCATCTCCGGCACGTGCGAGACCACCACCACGAGTCGATCGCCCGACGCCGCCATTCGCTCGAGGCCGTCCATCGCCAACTCCAGGCTGTCGTCGTCGAGCGAACCGAATCCCTCGTCGATGAAGAAGGCCTCCAGCGTGCCCCGGTCGAGGCCGACGAGCGTGGCCAGCCCCAGTGCGAGCGCCAGCGAGGCAAGGAAGAGCTCCCCACCCGAGAGCGTGTCGGCGTCCCGAACGACGTCGGCCGCCGTGAGGTCCCGCACTTTGAACACGTTGTCCTCGAGCACGAAGCGGTAGCGCCCGCCCGAGAGCACTTCGAGGTGCTCGGATCCATGGTCGGCGAGCCCGCGGCGGCGCTCGTCGAGGAGGTACTGGGGGAACTTCCCCGGGGCCAGGTCGGCCCGGAGCCGATCGAGGTGGATGGCTGCCCGTGCCGTCCGCTCGGCGTCGCGGAGGAGACGCTCGAGTTCCTCGATCCGGACCGCGTGCATGCGCGACTCGGCGGTCGCTGCCGCCAGTCGCTCCCCCGCAGAACGGTGCGCCGCCGCCGGGTCGACGTCGGGATCGACGCCAGCGTCCTCCATCGACGATGCCCTCGCCGATCGAGCAGTGGCAAGGCGCTCTCCCTCCGCCTTGATGCGCGTGTGCACCACCTCCCTCGCCGAGGCCGATGCCCCGTCGAGGGCCTTGAAGAACTCAGAGAGCGCTGCCGGGGCAGGGTCACGCGGAACCGTGACCCCGAGGAGAACCGCAGCAGGACGAGCAGCGTCGACGAGATCTGCAAGGAGTGCTGTGGGATCGGCGGACGAGGCAGCCTCCGCCGCCCGTTCGGCCTCACGCACGGCCTCGGCGGCGGTCTTTCGCGCCCCCTGGAGCGCCTCCCAACGCTCCCTGATGGCACCGAGCGCCCCGAGCGGGTCGTCGACGTTGCCGCCGACCGCTTCCACGGCCGCGCCTAGTGCCGCCGAGGCAGACTCGTGCGCCGCAGCGGCATCGTCGCGCGCAGCCGTGGCGCGATCCAACGTGGCCTCGGCAGCCTCCGCCGCCGACTCGGCGCGGGCGACATCGGCGCGGGCCGCTTGCATCGCCGATTCGGCGGCGCCGAGCGCGGCCTCTGCGGCTCGCGCCGAACTCCGAGCGCGATCGAGTCCATCGGGAGGCGTCGCACTGGGCACCGACGACACGATCTGGGCACAGACCGGGCATGCATCGCCCTCGGCGAGTCCCTCGGCGAGGAGGTGAGCGGCATGGCCCCGCTCTACCGCCGAGAGTGCCTCCCGAGCGCGAATGTGCTCCTCACGTGCCTCGGCCGCCCGTTCCGTCGACCTGGCAGCGATGGCCTCCACCTCGGCCTTCCGCTCAATGGCTCGGCCGCGGTCACGGGCGGCTGCCTCCGAGGCCCGCTCGGCGTCCGATCGACGCCGAGCCAACTCGGAAGTTCGCTCGATCGCGCTTGCCAGTCGCGAGATCGCACCGGGGAGGTCCTCTCCGAGGGCGGTGTCGACCGCCGCCGTCGCGTCGGCCTCGGCCAATCGGGCGGCAGCAACGGCCGCGCGAGCAGCGGTGAGCGCCTCGGCGTGAACGGCCGCCGTTCCGAGTGCGTCGTCGCGGGCCTTCTGATCCGCCACTCCTCCAAGCGCATGTTCGAGAGCCAAGAGGTCGGCGTTCGCACCCTCCAACCCCGAGGCGGCCACTGCCACCGACTCGTCGATCGCAGCCAACTTCTCCATCACCGTGGACAGGCGGTCCTGCTCCGCCCGGGCCTCCTCGACACGGATCGCGACCTCCTGCGACTCCTCACGGGCGCGGACGAGCTCCTCCTCGGCCCGGGTGACGTGGCGCAACTCCGCCTCCACCTCTCCGAGGCGCTGGTCGGCGATCCTCCTCATCTCCTCCACAACGGCGAAGCCGAAGAGGCCGGTGAGCACACGAGCTGCTTCGGACGGGGTGGCAGTGAGGAGTTCGGCGAAGCGGTTCTGGGCGAGGAGGGCCGAGCGGGCGAAGGCGTCGAAGTCGAGGCCGACGAGGCCCTCCACCGCCTCCCCGATCTCGGACTTCTTGTCGGCAACCGTCTCGAGCTTGGCCCCGTCCACGGCATCCCAACGCTCCAGGGCCTGCTGGGTGGCTCCCCGTCGCCGTTGCAGCCGGGTGACGCGGAAGACCTCCTCGTCGGCTCGGAACCAGAGCTCGACCCGGGTCGCCTCGGCCCGGGCGTTGATGAGCTTCTGCCCTCCCCTCCCGTCCGACGGCGTTCGCCCGTACAGGGCGTAGGCGACCCCGTCGAGGATCGAGGACTTCCCCGAGCCATTTGGTCCGACGATGCCCAGCAGCGAACGTCCCTCGAAGTCGAGCACCGTGCGACCCCGGTGCGAACGAAACCCCTCGAGGGTGAGGCGGAGCGGCCTCATCTCGTGGCCTCCCCGGCGATGTCCCGTACGAGCGCCACGTACTCGTCGTCGGGCGTTCCGTGGGTCGAGGAGTGGTACTCGACGTACAGCTCCTCGATCGTGCGCCCTTCAACCCGATGGTGCTCCTCGAGGTCGGTGCGCGGGTAGTCCACTGAGAGCTTCACCGCTCGGGGGAAGCGCACTCGCCACCCCTCCACCTCGGCGGGGAGTGGAGGCGCATCCGTGTGGACCGTGAGGTCGAGCCACGCGCCGTCGAGCGTCGCATCGGCATCGAGCGCGTCCCAGCGCCCCGTGGCGCGCCTGAGGGGTACGCCTGCGCCCAGGGGGATACTCGTCACCGCCGCAGGGCGCCCGGGCTCGGCGTCCACCACCACCACCCGCTTCTCCTCGCCGGCCTCCCCGAAGTCGAGTTGGAGGAGCGATCCCGCGTACGCACCGGTGATCGCCTTGTTCGGGAGATCTTGGGGGAGGTGGATGTGGCCGAGGGCGACGTACGAGAAGTCGTGGTTCACCGCGGCGTCGGTCACGGTGTACGCCTCGCCGATCGTGAGCTCCTTCATGCCGGTGGGGCCGTGCCCACCCCGCACGCGCACCCCGCCCACCATGAAGTGCGCTGCGAGGACAGTCACCGCCTCACCCCTGCGCCGTTCGGCGTGGAGGTGGTGCGGTCGAATGATCGCCTGCATCCGATCGGCGTACCGGGCGTACGTCTTGCCCGGCTCGTCCATGAAGTCGACGACGCGCCCCTGGGTGACGAAGGGCACACACGCAACGACGGCGCCGCCACCGCCTGCAGCCACTTCGACGGTACCCCCGGCACCCGGAGGGAGCAGGTCACCGACGAGGTGCACCCCGAGGGGACGCATGACAGGCGCCAGTGCGGCGAAGAGCTTCGGGCTGTCGTGGTTGCCCGCAACGACGACCACCGGTCGGCGCCCTCCGTTGGCCAGGCGCACCAGGGCATCGAGGGCCATACCGATCGCCTCGGGACCCGGAAGCGCCCGGTCGAAGAGGTCCCCCGAGTGGACCACGAGGTCGATTCCCTCCGCGTCGGCGATCGCCACCACCTCGTCGAGCACGGCGGCATGCTCCCCGGAGCGATCGCGGTGGCCGATCGGCTTCAGGAGGTGCCAGTCGGAGGTGTGGAGGATGCGCACTCAGGGAGCGTCGTAGGGGTCGGCGTCGTCGGAGTGGTCCACTTCCTCGGCGCGGGTCGCCCATGGTGGGAACGGGAACGACGCCACCACGGGAACCGGGATCGAGGGTTGGGAGACCACCATCGTGCCCGGCTTGAGGAGACGAGCCCGCGCCCGCGTGGAGGGGAGCATCCAGCCGTACTCGGGTCGCTCGGCTTCGGCCGCGTCGAGGCGTCCAGCCACCCGGATGGCCGCGTTCTCCATGACCTCCTGGGCGACGCGCGAAGCGGTCTGCTGGGCGCCGACGAGGAGCACACCCAACGATCGGCCACGCTGGGCGATGTCGACGAGCATCTCCTTGAGGGGCGAGGCGCCGTCACGAGGGGCGTACTTGTTGAGTTCGTCGAGGACGATCACCGAGAGCGGGAGGCGTTGGCCCGTCTGCTCCTTCTCGGTGAACACTTCTTGGAGAAGCGCACCCACCACGAACCGTTGGGCGAGGTCATGGAGGTTCTGGATGGCGACGACCGAGACCTGCGACCTGTGGCGATCGATCCGCCGGGACTCCCCCGCACCGATGAGGTGACCGAGGCGATGCTGCGCGGCGTAGAGGCGGCGCACGAAGGCAGCGATCGTGCCGCCCTGCACCCGGCCCGTCCATGCCGGGTCCGGATCGGAACCGTCGGCGGGATCGAGGAGCGACTCGAGAGCGTCGACGAGGTCGCCGAAGCCCCGCACGACGAGATCGCCCTCCTCGAGCCCCACGACCGGGGAGGTGTGCCCGCCGGGACCGGGTTGGCGGAGCACGACGGCCCCGGGCTCGCCGGCGACATCGGCCGACCAACGCCGGAGTTGGGACCGCACCCGCTCCTCGACGAAAGAAAGCTGGTTGCGCTGGTCGCCGGCGTCGGTGAAGAGGAATCGCAGCAGGCCCTCGTCCACGAACTCCCGAGGGGTCCATCGAAACGCCTCTACGCCCTCGAGACGACCCGACGCATCGGGGACGACGACGCCTCCGGCGCGCGCCTTCGCAGGCGCCCAGAACGAGACCGACGGGAACGGCCCGGGTGGCACCCCGAGGCGGTCCCATCCCTCGCGGGCCGCTTCGTCGAAGAACGCATTGGGGCGGTCCAACCACAGGAGGTCCTCGCCCTTCACGTTGAACACGAGGACCCGTAGGTTCGTGGCTCCCTCCCCCACCACGGCGGGGCTCCCGGTGAGCATCCGGAGGAAGAACAGCGCGAACGACGTCTTGGTGGCCACCCCCGAGATGCCCGAGATCGACATGTGGCCACCCTTGACACCGTCGAAGAAGTCGAGGTCGAGGAAGACCGGTCGCTCGTCGCGGCCGATCCCTATGGGGAGGGGTCGGCGCATCTCGTCGACGTAGAGCGCCTTGTCCCGCTCGACGCCCATGGCCCGTCGCACGCGCTCGCCGGGGTGCGGCGACACCCAGACCTCGGGGTCCACGCGGGTGATGGCGACCTCGGCCGTGCGCACCGTCTCGGCGGGGAGCGTCCCGTCCTCTGCGATGCGTCGTGTGTCCGTGTCGTAGGACGCGCCCTCGTAGGAGGCGCTCACCTCCGTCACGATCCCGTACGTGGCCACTTCGCCCGCCTGGGGGACCTCGGTACGCAGTTCGACGAGGTCGTCGAGCTGGAGGTAGCGGTCGTCATCGACGAGGACGCGGAACGCCCGGGTGGTCGCATCCCGTGTCCCGAGCACCCGCCCCACGCGTTCGTCGGTCATGCGGCTCCCTCCACGGCCTCGAGCAGGGCACGATAGACCAGGCGCTGATCCCCGAGCGCATGGCGCAGGTGCCGCTCAAGGGCGCCGATGGGGACGAGGTTCTGGGGCGCCCGTGGGTCGGTGTGGGCCGGCGCCGCCACGAACGGCAGCAAGGCCGCGGTGCGATCGGCCAGGAGCGCCGCCTCGACGATTGGGAGCGAGCCGGGCGCCTCGCACCGCACGATGCCGCTCCATGCGTGGCGTACCTCCGGTACTGGGAGTCTCTGGTACCAGGACCACCGGGAGAACGTCCCCCTGGCGCCGAGGACGAAGAGCGGCGTGCGCCACCCCGGCTCGAGCTCGGCGATGATCCCCGACCGCTCCGCGGGGAGATAGGCCACACGGTGGGTCTTCACGTACCCGACCACCGACCGGCGGCGCGTGTCGTTGACGGGACCGTCGCCGATCACGAACGATCCCCCGTCGGCGAGCTCGGCGATGAGGTCGGCCTCGGCCCGTCGCATCGAACCATGGAAGCGGGCCACGAGTCGGTCAGGGTCATCGGAGGGCTCCGACTCGACGTCGAAGGCAACCGGGGCGACCCCGGGGACGACGACTGCCTCGCCAGAGGCGAACACCGCGAGGCGTCGGGTCCTCACGTGCGCCACCTCGGAGCGACGAAGCACGCGATCCCAGACCACGGCGCCGACCGCGTGCGAGCCCGCAATGCCGGGGATCGGCATCGCCCCCCCGCGGGGGATCGCGAGACGGGCATCGATGCGGCGCACGCCATCGACGAAGCACACACGCTCGATCCCATCGTCCTCGCCACGACGCGGAGTCCACTCACCGCCCTCGACATCGCACGACACATCGCCCTCGGAAGGCGCCAAGGCCTCGTCCGGGGCGAGCGGTGCGCTGTACGACGGGTCCCATGACTCGACGACGAGTCGCGGTGACGGGTGGTGTTCGACCATACGGTCGAGCGTAGAGCAGGGGTGTGACAGAACCCGGAACCGAACCCCCACGTATCCTTGGGTGCATGCCAGGAACCAGCGTCGTAATCGCCGAAGACTCCGCGATCCTCCGAGACGGCCTCGTCGGCCTCCTCCAACAGGCTGGGATCAGGGTGAAGGCTGCCCTCGAGGACGCAACCCGGCTCGTGGAGGTCGTCGCGGGCGACCCCCCTGACGTCGTCGTGCTCGACGTGCGCATGCCGCCCACCCACACCACCGAGGGGCTCGAAGCGGCGCTCGCCCTCCGCGAGCGCTTCCCCGACGTCGGCGTCCTCGTGCTCTCGCAATACCTCGAGCCGAGGTATGCCGTCCAACTCCTCGACTCGACCTCGTCGGGTGTCGGCTACCTCCTCAAGGAGCGGATCAGCGAGTCTCAGGAGCTCATCTCCTCGATCGAGCGGATCGCCGAGGGAGCATCGGTGATCGACGACCACGTCGTCGAGCGACTCCTCACGCGCCGCCGCATCCAGAGCCCCATCGAGGAGCTCACTGAACGCGAGCACGACGTGCTGCGACTCATGGCCGCGGGCCGCACGAATGTCGAGATCTCCGAGGAACTCTTCGTGGGGCTCAAGACCGTGGAAGCCCACGTGCGGTCCATCTTCATGAAGCTCGAACTGTCCGAGGACCAGGGGAATCGCCGCGTACTCGCCGTCCTCGAGTGGCTGCGGGAGCATTGAGCGCGGACGCGAGAAGACCGGGACCGAAGTCCCGGCCCTCTACCCCTGTCATGTGCCCGGGAGCACCGAGGAGGAGACACTCCCGGAGCAGCCGACGGCTACTCCCCGGCGGACACCAGTGGTAGGAGACCACACACGGCCGCCCAGCGCATCAGGGTTAACCCTACGTCTCGTTTCCCGCGTCGAAGCAACGGCCCTCGGTGCCCGGGGTGGCACAATGCGCCCGTGCCGACTCGGTTGAACCTCTCACTCAGGCGCATCGGTTCACTCGAGGCGATCGTCGCATTCGTGACATCGCTCTTCCTCTTCGTCGCGCTCTCGGCAACCCTCAACAACGAGTGCGGGCTGTGCGAGCCAGGGAGGCTCCCCGCCGGGGTCGACCTCACCGCGGCGCTTCTCCTCGTCGGCGCGGGCATCTTCCTCAGGATCCGCCGTCCGCGGAACGCAATCTGGCTCCTCCTCGTCGCTGCGGGATGGGGACGCCTCCTCGAACTCACCCTCGTCCACCTCAGTGAGGCGAACCTCGAGGTGACCTGGCACACCCTCCGCAATCTCCTTCTCGTCGCGGTGCCATGGCACATTGCGATCGTCTTCCCCACCGGCCGGTCCCTGAAACGTTTTCGTTGGCTCGTGGGCGCCTGGTACCTCTGGGCCCTTGCGGCGTCCACGATCCGAGCCTTCTTCGTGGACTGGAACCATGTGATCTCCCACGGAGTCGCCACGGCGATCCGGCCCGGCATCGACGCGTGGGGGGGATGGGAGGTGGTGCTCGGACTGCTGCCACGCCTCTCGGATGGGCTCATC
>CAZRJG010000025.1:0-30529 GCA_964600365.1 uncultured Acidimicrobiia bacterium | reverse complement strand
TCTTGAAGCCCTTCATGGTGGAGAGGGCGCCCACGCCGATGTTCACCGTGCCGTCTCCGGCGGGGAAGATCCAGCCGTACCCGGGTACCGCGCGGCCGTTCGCGTCCCGCATCGAGAGCTTCGCCTCGAGATGCCGTTCGGCATGGCGCGGCGACTCGACGTAGCTACGAATGGCGAGTCCGTAGGGCTCCTCGGGGACCTTCGTGGCTCCGAGCATCCGGGCCACAGCACCCGGGGCACCTGTGGCGGCGACCGTCATCCCCGCCGTGTAGGTCGCTCCGTCGACGGCGACACCGGTGACCCGCTCCCCGTCCATGACCGGGGTGGCCTCCGTCTCGAAGACCACCCGGGCTCCGGCGTCCTCGGCAGCCTCGATGAGGGCGGCGTCGAGGCGACGGCGCGGCCAGACGGCGCCATGGCCGGGGAACCTGCTCGTGCCGGGCCATTGGAGCTCACGGCGGACGTTGCCGGCGATCATCCGAAGGCCCTCGATGTGGTGGGCGTCCGAGAGGTCGATCTCGAGTTCGTTGAGGGCGCCCACGGCGCGTGGGGTGAGGCCGTCCCCACAAACCTTGTCCCTCCCCCGGGGTCCCTTCTCGAACACGACGACCGACGCCCCGCCGCGAGCGGCCTGGATCGCGGATGCAGCCCCGGCAGGGCCGCCACCGATCACTGCGATGTCGACGTGCTCCATGTGGGCCTCAATGGTCGTCGTTCATCAGAGATACGGAGCCACGACCCCAAGGGGGTGACGGAAGCCGCTCAGTGGGAGAGGCGGTAGAGGAACGCCGCCATCTGGTCGCGGGACACCGGATCCCGCGGGCAGAACCGCCCCTCACCGCACCCCATGGTCACGCCCGCATACCGCAGCGCTTCGATGTCACCCTCGAACAGCGAGTCGTCGTCATCGGAGAAACTGTCCGCGTCCGGCCGGTAGAGCGAGTACGCCCGGACCAGGAACGCTGCCATCTGCTCACGGGACATGGGCTGATCGGGGCAGAACTGCCCGCTGCCGCACCCATCGGTGATCCCCGCCAAGGCGAGGCCACCGATTTCGCGCTCGAACGGGCTGCCGACGGTGTCACTGAATGGGGACGGCGCGGTCGGGAGGCCGAGGGCTCGAGTGAGGAAGCCAGCCATCTGGCCACGGGTCACCACATCGGACGGGCAGAAGCGGTTGTTGTCGGGGGGGTTGCAACCCAGGGAGATTCCCCGCTCGAGAAGCCATGAGATCTCCGTGGGGAAGGTCGCTTCCCGGAGGTCCCGGAGCCGTTCCCTCTGCGGGGTCGAGTCGTCGCATCCGATTCGCTCGTCATGGAGGGACAACGAGTCGAAGTGGATCTCGTTGCGCACCGGGGACGTGCTGGCGCCGCCGTAGTAGCCGAGGAACCAGAACGACTGGACGTGCATCCACTCCTCGCCCGCCCGTCGGAACGCAACATCCGAACGGGACAGCGCCTTCGCTCCATCGACCCACCCTTCGAGCACACCGTCGGCGAGACCGGGGGTGTTGAGGCGGACATGACCCTCCACGCAATACCAGCGTCCATTCGCGAGGACCGACGCCGGCTTCGACCATCGGATCGACTCCCCTGCCCCGTCGAGGTGATAGGCGTACGTGCCGATCCACGTCACTCCATCCGGCCCCTGTGGATAGTCGGGGGAGCCGTACTCGGGAATGCTGCGGGCGAAACTCCCCCTCGCCGTCCAACACGGTTCCTCGACCGTCGACTCCCGGCCACCGAGGCATCGATAGTGGTACAGGCCAGCGGGACCCGGGAGCTTCCCGCCGTCACGGTCGCCGAGCACGAAGTCGGCTGGGAACTTCACCCAGTAGCGCCACCACAGTTCGTCGGGTTCGTCGAAACCCTTCTGGTCGAAGTAGAAGTGGGCGTTGCCGCCCCAATGGGCCCCTTGGGGGATCACCACCTTCACCCCCGCGCCCACATGCCCCTCGACCGGCGAGAAGCCCCACGCCCGCGCGTTGAAGTCGAGGGATCCGCTCTCGAAGTCCTCATCGAGGTACGGCTCCGACGCGCTCGCGATTCCCGCGCCGAACACGACGCCGGCGATGACGGCCAGGGCGGCCCAGACGCGGAGGACGTGCATGGATGGAGCGTAGGGATCGCGTGGATGTCCGGGGCCTGGGCGTGCTGGGAACGCCTGGAACGAGCTGCGGTCGGCCCATGGCCGATCCTCGCTACCCCCTCGCTTCGCTCGCTCGTCTCGAACCCATCGCTTCGCGACTGGGCTCGCACACACTGCCAAGCCAGGAGAGTGGGATGAGCTGCGGTCGGCCCATGGCCGATCCTCGCTACTCGCTCGCTTTGCTCGCTCGTCTCGAACCCATCGCTTCGCGACTGGGCTCGTGCGCGCTTCTCCGTAGGAAGGAATGGGATGAGCTTGCGGTCTCGCTTCGCTCGATCCTCGCTACTCCTTCGCTCCGCTCAGTCGTCTCGAACCCATCGCTTCGCGACTGGGCTCGTGCATCCGCTTCCTCCGCATGACGAGGGGCCCCGCTGCGGGGCCCCTCGTCATGCGGAGAGAGTGGGATTCGAACCCACGGTGACTTGCGCCACAACGGTTTTCAAGACCGTCGCCTTCGACCGCTCGGCCATCTCTCCCTGACCGGAACGGTACCGGGCGCAGACCGGCTAGACCGGCTCGGGAGCGGGGTCCGGGGCCATCGAGGACTTCAAGATCGAGAACACACCCCCGTGGGGATCGGAGAGGACCGCCATCCTGCCGACACCCGTGTCGAAGGGGCCGGCGTCGATGGAACCGCCGAGCTCCTCGGCCCTCGCTGCGACTGTATCTGCGTCATCGACCTCGAAGTAGACCATCCAATGGGCGGGTGCCTCCTCGGGCACGGACCCAGGCATCGCCATGGCACCGGCGTTCATCCGTGTGCCCACGGTGAAGATCCAGTAGGGAGGCTCTGAGCCCTCCACCCGGGAGACTCCCCACCCGAAGACCTTCGGGTAGAACTCAACGACGGCCCCGAGGTCCCGGGTCATCACTTCGGCCCAAATCATGAACCCGACCTTGTTGAAATCGTCAGCACCCACGTGGGTCCCCGGCTGCCACATCCCAATCGCTGCTCCGGAAGGGTCGCTCCCGTAGAACATCCACCCCGTGTCCATGATCTGCATTGGTTCGGGCATGTGCGGGGTGCCGCCGTGCTCGGAGAACCTCGCAGCAGCAGCGCCGATGTCGTCGACGTTCACATAGGTCGTCCAGAGGGCTGGCACGCCTTCCATCGAACCGGGTTGGCGACCACCGAGGCCGACGACGTTCTTGCCGTCCTTCTGGAACATCACGTAGACCCGGATCTCGCCGCTCTCGTCGAATCGCTCGACTGCGTCCCACCCGAAGAGCCCCGTGTAGAACGCCACCGATTCATCGACGTCCGGGCTGTTGAGGTCGGCCCAGCTGACGAGCCCGTTCGCATATGCCATGGATCGTCCTCCTCGGCCAGGATCCGCTGCCCTTCACCCTACCTCGGGAGTGGGCCCGCCGCTCAGGAGATGTCGAAGACCACGGTCTGGAGGTCGGTGAACTCGTCGACCGTCTGGCGGCCCCACCCCGACTCGGTCCCTGCCGCTCCTCCGAAGGGCTGGAACGTCTCCCAGAAGTCCGTCGAGTCGTTCACGACGACGGTGCCCGACCGGATCCGGTCGGCGTACCAGAACGCCTTGCGCAGCTCCTTGGTGAACACCGCAGCCTGGAGGCCGAGTCGGGACCGATTGGCGATCGCCACCGCCTCCTCATCGCTCGCCGCGGTGAGGATCGGGAGGACCGGTCCGAAGGTCTCCTCCCTCGACACCAGCGACTCCTCGGGCACTCGGTCGAGCACGGTCAGCTCGTAGTACAGGTCGCTCGGGCGTCCTCCCTGCCGTGAGCCCCCGAGGAGGAGCTCGGCACCACGGTCCACCGCATCGGCGATGTGCACATCCATCTTCCGAGCCGTCGGCTCGTTGTTCATCGGGCCCATCGTCGTCGACGCATCGAAGGGATCACCGAGGCGCACCTCCGCCGCCGCCGAGAGCGCTCGCTCGACGAACTCGTCGTGGACCTCCTCGAGGACGATCACCCGCTCGGTCGCACAACACACCTGGCCAGCGTTGTACGAAGCGCCGTAGACGGCGGCTGCCGCCGCAGCTGCCACATCAGCGTCTCCTGTGACCACCGTCGGCCCATTGCCCGACATCTCCATGATCGAGCGCTTGATCCCCATCGAGGCGAGGATCTTCTTACCCGTCTCCGAGCTCCCCGTGAACGCAACGCCGTCCACCCCGGGGTGGGAGCACAGGTGGGCACCGGCGGCTCCCTCGCCGGGGAGGACCGACACGAGTCCCTTGGGCACGCCCGCCTCATCGAAGGCCTTGGCCAGCTCGAGGAGCGCAAGGGACGTGTGCACTGGTGGCTTGACCACGATGGCGTTGCCCGTCGCAAGGGCCGGGGCCACGTACTCGAGCGGAATGGTCACCGGGAAGTTCCATGGGGTGACTGCCGCCCACACCCCAACGGGGCGGTGGAAGGTGAACATCCGCTTCGAGCGATCCGAGGTCGGTATGACGTCACCCCGGAGCCGCTTGGCGTCCTCGGCCGCGTTGAGGAAGTACTGGTTGGCCTCGGCGATGTCCTCGAGCGACTCCGCCTCATAGGGCTTGCCCTGCTCGAGCGTCTGCACCCTGGCGATCTCCTCGACCCGGGATTCGACTGCCTCGGCGACACGGATGCACAGGTCGGCGCGCTCGATCGCCGACCAGTGGGCGTACTCCTCCTGGGCGAGGCGGGCTGCGCCGATGGCACCGTCCAACTCGGCGACAGTGGCGATGGGGACGTCGGCCACATGCGCTCCCGACCCGGGACTCATCAGAGCGTGGTGGGCACCAGTGCCGTCCACCCACTCACCCGCCACGTACATCTGCGCGGAACGTGCCACCGCGAACCTCCTGTCGTCGAAGGGGAGCGTACGCCGGGGTCCCCCTACCCGTCGCCCACTCGTACACTCGCGGTCCCGTCGGATCCCATGACGGGTCGGTCGTGAACCGGGTCAGGTCCGGAAGGAAGCAGCCCTAAGCGTCCCGGCCCGGGTGTGGGCTCTCCGGCGGGACCTTCGTTTTGGGACGTTACGCTCCCGGGCATGATTTCCGGAGTGGGCGTCGCCCTGACCACGCTGTTCACCGAATCTCTCGATGTCGATATCGACGCCACCGTCGAACACGCCGTCCGACTCGCCGGCCTCGGCATCAGACACGTCCTCGTCGCCGGCAGCACTGGCGAGGCGGCTGCCCTCAGTGAGGGCGAGCGATCCCGCCTCGTGATGGCGGTTCGCGACGCCCTCCCCGACGACGTCCCCGTGATCGCTGGCACTGGAGCCGCTTCGAGCTACCAGGCCATGCGCCTCACGATGCAGGCCATCGAGTCGGGTGCCGACGCCGTTCTCGTCCTCACCCCGAGGGGTTCACGCGAGTTGCGCGCCTACTACACGGCCGTGGCGCACGTCGCCGGAGAGACCCCAGTGCTCGGCTACCACTTCCCGTCGATGTCCGCGCCGGGGATCCCGGTGGAGATGCTCTCCGACCTCCCCATCGCAGGATGCAAGGACTCGTCGGGTGACCCCGATCGCCTGCTCCAGGAGCTCACGGAGACCGACGTCCCCATCTTCGTCGGGAGTTCCGCCGTGCTCGCCCTCGCCGGTCCGATGGGCGCGGCCGGGGCGATCCTGCAAGCGGCGAACGTCGATCCCCAGGGCTGCATCGCGGCGTTCGGCGGCGACACCGATGCACAACTCGCGATCGCCGCGACCCACCTGGCGACCCGGGACCGGTCGCCGAACGGCACCAAGGAACTGATGGCTGCGAAGTGGGGGACACCCACCCACTCCCGGATCCACTGATCCTCAGGGCTTCGTGAGGGCCACCCCGTAGACGAACCCGAACGGACCCATCCGCCACACCCGGTCGAGCCGCAGGGCCCGATCGGCGAACATGTCCTCGGCGGGAGGCAACTTGTCGAGGGACCTGTGGAGGTACCAATACTCCTCCCGCGCCCCGACCAGCGCCCCCACGAGGGGGAGCACGATCGCCGATCCCACTCGATGGAGCGTCGCGAGGAGCTTGTTCCGGGGACGTCCGAGGCCCACGACCACGAGTCGGCCTCCGGGCCGGAGGATGCGGGCGACCTCGTCGAGCGTCTCGTCCACCGAGTCGAGGTTGCGGAAGACGTATGCGGAGAACACGCCATCGAAGGACCCGTCGTCGAACGGAAGGTGCTCCCCGACGCCAACGACCCGCTCGGGTATGGGACTGAGGCGGAGCATCTCCGGTACAGGGTCGAGGGCTACGACCTCCCGGTCGCCGAACACCGGGGCTGCTGCACCGGTCCCGCTCCCCAGGTCGAGCACCCGACCCTCGGGCAACTCTGTGACACCCGCGCGCCGCCACGCCTGGGCGCGGCCGAAGGAGATGATCGCGTTGAGGAGGTCATACCTCCGGGCGATCTTGGCAAAGATGAGATCGGGGTCTTCGACGCTCATGCACCCATTACGTCGAAGCCCGTGTACGGGATCAATGCCTCCGGGATGCGGACAGTTCCGTCGGCCTGCTGGTGGTTCTCCATGATGGCGAGGATGGTGCGACCCACGGCCACCGCCGTACCGTTGAGGGTGTGGACGAGTTCGTTGCCCTCATCGGCCCGATACCGGACGCGGAGCCGTCGTGACTGGTAGTCCGTCGTGTTCGAGCACGACGTGATCTCCCGATACGCCCCCTGGCCCGGGATCCACGCCTCGATGTCGTACTTCTTGGCCGCCGAGGCTCCGAGGTCGCCCGCGGCGACGTTCACGACCCGGTACGGGACCTCGAGCGCCTGGACGATCCGCTCCTCGAGCGAGAAGAGGAGCTCGTGCTCCTCCTTCGAGCGGTCCGGATGACAGAACGAGAACATCTCGACCTTGTCGAACTGGTGGACCCGGAAGATGCCCCGGGTGTCCTTGCCGTACGTGCCTGCCTCGCGCCGGAAACACGGCGAGAACCCTGCGTAGTGGAGCGGGAGGTCCTCGGCGTCGAGGATCTCATCGGCGTGGAGTGAGCCGAGTGCCACCTCGGAGGTCCCGACGAGGTAGAGGTCGTCCTCTGGGATGGCGTAGACCTGCTCCCTCGCCTCGGGGAAGAACCCCGTGCCGAACAGTGCCTCCTCGCGCACGAGGACGGGCGGGATCACCGGCGTGAAACCCTCACCTGAGAGCAGGTCCAAGGCGAAGCGGACGAGGCCGAGTTCCAGCATCACCGCCTGGCCCTTGAGGTAGGCGAAGCGACTGCCCGACAATCGCACGCCGCGCTCCACGTCGATGACGTCCATCGCCTCACCGAGGTCCTGGTGGTCGCGCACCTCGAAATCGAACGCACGGGGCGTGCCCCATCGCTTCACCTCGACGGCGTCCTCCTCGGTCATGCCATCGGGGACCGAGTCGTCGGTGAGGTTGGGGACCGTCACCCAGACGGCATCGAACTGCTCCTGCAGTGCGTCGGCCTCGGCGAGGAGTGCCTTGTTCCGCTCGCCGTGTTCACTCGCCTCGGCGATCGCGCCCTGCTTCTCCTCTGGAGGGAGCTGCGCAATCATCTTGCCGAGCGCCTTCTGCTTCGCCCTGGCCTCGTCGGCGTCGTGGCGGAGCGAACGGATCCGCGACTCGGTCTCGGCGAGCGCATCGACGTCGATCTCGACGCCGCGGCGGGCGAGTTGGGCGCGGAGTACGTCCGGTCGGTCTCGGAGGAGGCTGATGTCGATCATGGTCAGCTCGCAGGCGGGTTGACGGAGAAGTCCTGCGACTCCGACGCGATGGTAACGCCGGCCGATTGCAGCAACGAGAGATCGAGCCGGTAGGTGATCCCGTCATCGAGTTCGAGCGGGCCGAACTGGATCGCCGTGCTCCCGCTCGGGTTGATCGAGGAGACCGGTGCGGACTCGGAGACCTGCTCCAACTGCCCCACCACGAGGCGCAACTGGAGCGTGAGGTCCTGCTCGACGTCGGTGCCCGCGTTGCGGACCACCACCTCGATCGTCACGGTCTCCGTGTTGGGCAACAGCGGGACACCGTCACCGCTGGTGGCGCCGGTGAAGTCGGGGTCGAAGCGGACGGTGGCGATCTCGAGGACCTGCTGGGAGGCCATCGCGGGGTTCGTCCGGAGTGCCTCGCTCAGCCGGGACACGGACTCGGAGAACGACATCGCCGGCTCGACGAAGACGATGTCTGGGAACGGCGCCCCCTGCACGCCGATCCGCTGGCGAAGCTCCGCCACCGCGACCTGGAAGTCGGCATACAGGGCGTCACCGATGTCGAGATCCACGATGGCGATCTGGAAGTCGGCGCGCGCCGTGACCTCGTTCGGGTCGGAGAGGCGAAGTCCGGCGCCCTTGAACCCTGCGAGGCCCCGCCGCCAGCGGGCGAGGGCCAGCTCCATGAGGATTCGCGCCTCGATGGCATCATCGGGCAACTCGCCGAGCGCCGACACCGTCTCGATGTCTCGGTCGATCTCGGTGATCGCCTGGTCGATCGTCACCGAGAGGCTCTCCCTGCCCACGAGGTTCACGCTCGCGTCGACGTAGAGCTGGCGAAAGCGCTCGGCGCGGGTGGCCTGCCCGTCGGCGATCTCCTGGAGTTCTTGGATGAAGTCGGCCGACGTCAGGGAGTCCTGGCTCAGGTTCGACACCGACCATGCAAGGAGCAGGACGATCGAGAGGACGAGGGGGATGACCAAACGCCGACGCGACCGTCGTCGCCTGCCACCGTCGAGGTCGGGGAACATGCGATGAGGAGGGTATACGCAGGGGGGACCATGGCGGGGCCCCTAGAACAGGTCGACCCCGGGGAGGACAGCGGCCTGCACCACCCACGATGCGAAGGCGTCGGTGGCGACTGCGTCCCCCTCGTGAAGGTGGAGGTACCGCGTGCCCGCCACCTTGGACCCCACCGGGGGCATGGGGTCGAGGAGGTCGCCGGTGAGGAACGACACCTTCACGTACCGGTCGAAGCAGTGGAACCCGAGAAACCACCCGTTGCCCTCGACCCCGTAGAAGGGGGTGTTCCACCGGACCGCCTTGCGGACACCGGGGACGAGGCGCGCCACGGCGGCGTCGATCTCCATCCCCGTGTGGTGCTTCCACCCGGCCATCGCCTCGAGGTAGGCGCGCACCGGGGCCTCGCCGTCGCCCTTGGGGATTCGTGGGTTGCCACCGGCGAGGAGCACTGGTCCGTCGGTCATCCCGGCAGCCTACGTCGGGCCCCTCGGTCGGGAGCCCCTCCGAAACCACTGAGGAGCCCCCGTGCGGGGGCTCCTCTGTGTGTGTGGGCGAGGGGGGACAAGCGTCCGGTCGGCCTTCGGCGGATCCTCGCGACTCCTCGGCTTCGCCTCGTCGTTTTGAACCCCTGGCGTTGCCACTGGGTTCAGTGTTCCCCTTCGCCCCTCGTCACACGACTGAGGGCCCCGGTTCGGGGCCCTCAGTCATGTGGTGGGCGAGGGGGGACTTGAACCCCCACGAGCCGAAGCTCACAGGCACCTGAAGCCTGCGCGTCTGCCAATTCCGCCACTCGCCCGTGGCGACCGGAAGGGTAGCGGCGGTTCATGGGTTGGGACACCGAACCATCGGCTCGCAGCTCGCGCGAAGACCGGGAAACCGGCGCCCGCCGTATCCTCTTGCGCATGAGTATGGCCAGGAGTGTCGAACGGTTCCTCGAGCAGGCGATCGACCGCGTGTCGGGCAAGGTGTTCCCCGGATCCCTCCAGCCCGGGACGCTCGCAACTCGCCTCGTGCGGGAGGCCGAGTTGGCGGGCCGATCCACACCCCTCGGGCCGGTCGTCCCGAACGCGTTCGAGGTCGGACTCCACCCCGAAGACCTTCCCGGTGATGACCTCCCCCTTCCTGTCCTCGAACGAGCCTTGGCGGCCGCACTCGAGGACGCAGGGGCCAACCGGGGGTGGCGCTTCCCCGGGCCCGTCGTCGTTCGGCTCAACCACCACGACACCGCTTCGTCGGGGACCGCAGAGGTGCGCACCTCCTCCGAACCCGGCCCTCGGGAAGCCTGGGGCTCCCTCGTCGGGAAGGGCGAAACGCATCCGATCATGAACAACCGAGTCGTGGTCGGCCGCTCACCCGAGGCGGACGTGACGATCCGCGACGACACCGTGAGCCGCAAGCACGCCCTCCTCTGGCGCGAGGACGGCTCAGTGCGGGTGCGCGACCTCGGCTCCTCGAACGGGACGACCCACAACGGCATGCCCGTGGAGCACGACTTGGTCGTCACCTCGGGCAGCGTCCTTGCGTTCGGCGAGGCCCTCCTTCGACTCGAGTTCGACGCATGACCGACCTCATCCTCACCCTCCTGCGACTCATCTTTCTCGGACTGCTCTTCCTGTTCGTGTGGCAGGTCGCCCGCTCCATGTCCGCACATGTGGGGACGGTCGCCTCGAACCCACGCCGGCGGGTGAGCGAAGTGGTGATTGTCCGGTCGGAGTCACAGGCAGGGGATGTCCACCCGGTCAAGGACGCGCTTGTCTTCGGCCGGAGCGAAGATGCTGATGTCATGCTCGATGATCCGTACGCATCCGAGTTCCACCTGCGCTTCTCCGCGGAGTCCAACGGCATCATGCTCCACGACCTCGGGAGCACGAACGGCACCTACCTCAACGGCCGCAGGGTGACCTCCCCCGTGGCGCTCTCGAAGGGCGATGCCGTGCAGGTCGGCAAGACCGTGATGGAGGTGCGATGAAGTACGTGTGGGCAGTCGCGAGCCACACCGGTCGCGTCCGATCGAGCAACCAGGACACGCCCTATCCCACCGCGTCGGGCGCTCGGGAGGGCGCCGTCCTCGTGGGGGTGGCCGATGGCATGGGCGGAGCGGCCGGGGGCGAGGTTGCATCGAGCCTTGCCATGGAGGCCGCCGTCGCGGCGAGTGGTTCGCCCGCCGAGCGGGTCCAGGCCGCCAACGCGGCGGTCTTCGCAGAGTCGCGTCGTAGGCCAGAACTCGCCGGCATGGGGACGACGATGGTGTTGGCCGACCTCGTGGACGGAACCGGGTCGTTCGGTCACGTCGGCGACTCCCGCGCCTACCTCCTCCGCGACGGGACCATCGCACAGCTCACCGAGGACCACACCATTGTCGCCGAGTGGGTGGCACTCGGTGCCATCACCCCCGAGGACGCGAAGACCCACCCCCGTCGGGGCATGCTCACCCGGTCGGTCGGTGTCGCCCCGCAGGTCGAGGTGGACTCGTTCACCCACGAGTTCGAGGAGGGCGATCGCCTGATCCTGTGCTCCGATGGGCTGAACGGCATGGTCGGCGACACCGACATCCTCGCCATCGGAGGCGAGGGGTCGCCTGAGGCGGCGGCATGGGCGCTCGTCGAGGCGGCCAACGACGCCGGCGGCCACGACAACATCACCGTCGTCGTCGTCGACTTCAGTCCGTGACTCGGCGAGCCGAGCTCGCATTCCTCGTCGGTGCGGCCGCGGTCGTCGGGTTCGGCACCGCATTCGTCAACCTCTCCCGCGCAGAGCCGGTGAACGCAGAGGTCGGCCTCTCGATCCTTGTCTTCGGCCTTGCGTTCCTCTCCCTCCACGCAGCGATCCGTACCTTCGCCCCGAAGGCGACGCCCCATCCGCTCGTCGTCTCGGCGGCGCTGGCCGCGATCGGGTTCATCGAGGTGTATCGCCTGGATCCCTCACTCGCAGCCCGCCAGCGCTGGTGGGTCCTCGTCGCCTGCGGCCTCGCGTCAGGAGTGCTCTTCGCGCTCCGAGACGTCGGCCTCGACGTCCTCAGGCGATATCGCTACGTGACCCTGCTCATCACCCTCGGGCTCCTCGCCTTGCCCCTGCTCCCGCTCGAGGGACCCCTCCCGATCCGCGGTCGGCTCGTGAACGGATCGCGGCTCTGGGTGGAATTCGGCTACGAACCGGCCACCGTTGGCTTCCAACCCGGCGAGATCGCCAAACTCCTCCTCATCGCCTTCCTCGCCGCCCACCTCGCCGACCATGCGAGGGACCTGGCCCGCGGGGGTCGACACTTCCGGGGGATGCTGCTCCCAGACCCGCGGCAACTCCTCCCCGTGGGCATCGCCTGGGCAGCCAGCTTCCTCGTCCTCGTCATCCAGCGCGACCTCGGGGCATCACTGCTCCTGTTCGTCGCCTTCACCTGCCTGCTCTACGCAGCGACCGGGCAGGCCTTCCACCTCTTTGCCGGAGGAGGACTCGCACTCATCGGCGCCGTGGCCTCCTGGTACGCCTTCGACCACGTGCAGACCCGCGTCCAGGCCTGGATCGACCCCTTCGGGGACCCCTTCGGCGGGGGGTACCAGATCGTGCAAGGGCTCTTCGCGATGGGGAGCGGGAGCCTCACCGGGGCGGGCCTGGGTCTCGGACGGCCAGACCTCATCCCGTTCGCCGCCACCGACTTCGTGTACGCCGCGATCGGCGAGGAACTCGGCCTCGCAGGCTCGGTCATCGTCCTGACGCTCTTCGGCCTCCTCGTGGCCGCCGGAGCCGGCATCGCTCTGCGGGCGCGGAACCCCTTCCGCTCATTGCTCGCAGCGGGCCTCACCTTCACCCTCGGCATCCAGGTCATCCTCATCGTCGGTGGCGTCGTCCGCCTCCTCCCCCTCACCGGCATCACACTCCCCTTCATGTCCTATGGGGGATCGTCGCTCGTTGCGAACACGATCCTCATCGCCCTGCTCGCCCGCGTCTCCCACGAGGAGCACCAGTGAACGGCCCCATCCGCAGAGTCGTCTACGGCCTCTTCGTCGGGATTGCGCTCCTGCTCATCGCCACCACGTACATCCAGGCGATCGCCTCCGTCCGCTACCGGACCGACCCCGCCAACTCCCGCGTGCTCATCGCCGAGAACTCCAAAGAACGGGGTCCGATCGTGGACCGCAACGGCATCCTCCTCGCCACCAGCGAGGAGTCGTCGGCGACTCGTCGCACCTTCACGCGGAAGTACCCCCTCGGCTCGGTCGCAGCCCACCCGATCGGCTATTCGACCGTCCTCTTCGGCGAGCGAGGGCTCGAGCAGGCGTACTCGGACCAACTCCGGTCGCGACAGGACCTCGCCATCTCCGACATCCTCATCGCGCTCTTCGGGGGGGACCTGCGTCCGGAGAGCATCCGCCTCACACTCGACGCGCCGCTCCAGCAGGCCGCCGCCGACGCACTCGGCGGGCGCAATGGGGCCATCGTGGCACTCGACCCCTCCACCGGTGCCGTGCTCGCGTGGGTGGCGAGCCCCACCTACGACCCGACCCGGATCACCGATCCCGCCTATGCCGGCGAACTCGAGACGGACCCCACCTCGCCGCTCCTCGACCGGGCCCGCGAGGCGCTCTACCCACCGGCCTCGACGTTCAAGCTGGTCGTCGTAGCGGAGGCCCTTGAAAGCGGAGCGGTCACTGCGGCGAGCCTGCTCCCCGACGTCGCCGCACTGCAACTCCCCCAGTCCGAGAGCGTGCTCCGCAACGCCGGCGGGTCGGTGTGCGCCAATGGGACCGAGGTATCGCTCGCGATCGCGATCGCTCGGTCGTGCAACGTCCCCATCGCCGCACTCGCGCTCGACCTCGGCCCGACTGCAGTGCGGGACCGAGCTGCACTGTTCGGCTTCGGCGCCCCGCTCCCCTTCGACCTCCCGACGGCCGCGTCCGACGTCCCCGACCACGCCGACGACCCGGCCGCACGGGCCCAGTCGGCGATTGGAGAGCGCAGTGTGCGAGCCACACCCCTCCAAATGGCACTCGTCGCAGCCGGCATCGCCAACGACGGCGAGGTCCCGATCCCCTTCCTCGTCGATGCCATCTTCGATGCCGACGGCGTGCCGATCGACGTCACCGGGCCGGCCGTGCTGAGCCGGGCGATGTCCGCAGGCACGGCCTCCTTCCTGACCGAGGCGATGGTGCTCGCCGTCGAGGAGGGCACCGCGACGAGGGCAGGCGTGAGCGGGATCCGCATCGCCGGCAAGACCGGAACGAGCGAGGCAGGGTCCAACCCACCGGTGTGGTTCGTGGGATTCGCGCCTGCCGACGACCCCACTATCGCGATCGCCGTCCTCGTGGAGGGTGGTGGCGTCGACGGATCCGGAGGATCGGTCGCTGCTCCCATGGCGCGTGAGGTGTTCCGCCATTGGCTCCTCGGGGAGTAGCGAGCCGTCCGAAAACGGGGCACTCCCTACACTGACCCGGCCAATGGAATCCGGTCATCTGCTCGCGGAGCGGTACGAACTGATCTCCCACATCGCCCGGGGCGGAATGGCCGATGTGTGGCAGGCCCAGGACCGTGCGCTCAATCGTCGTGTCGCCGTGAAGGTGCTGCATCCGCAGTACTCCAACGACGACTCTTTCGTGCGCCGTTTTCGCCGGGAAGCCCAGGCCGCAGCGAACCTCTCCCATCCGAACATCGTCTCGATCTTCGACTGGGGTCAGGAGGACGCGACCTACTTCATCGTGATGGAACTCATCGACGGACGCTCCCTGCGCGACATCCTCCGCTCGGAGGGCGCGCTCCTCCCACGGAGGGCGACCGAGATCGCATCCGAGGTCGCGGCTGCGCTCGCCGTCGCCCATCAAGCCGGACTCGTCCACCGGGACGTGAAGCCGGGCAACATCCTCATCACCCGCGACGGAACCGTGAAGGTCACCGACTTCGGGATTGCACGCGCATGGGACGACTCGCAGGAGCTCACCCGCACCGGGGCAGTGATCGGCACCGCCACGTACTTCTCGCCCGAGCAAGCCCAGGGCGTCGGTGCCGATGCCCGATCCGACCTCTACAGCCTCGGCATCGTCCTCTACGAGATGCTCGTGGGCGGCCCTCCGTTCAAGGGCGACAGCCCCGTTGCGGTCGCCTACCAACACGTATCGGCCATGCCGATGGCGCCTTCTTCGGTGAAACCGGATGTGCCGGCCGGCCTCGAGGCCATCGTGCTCCGAGCGCTGGAGAAGCAGCCGGAGAATCGGTACCAGTCGGCGGCAGACCTCCGCGCCGACCTCCTCTCATCGCTACGCGGCGAGGAGCCCGTGGCGCCCACGCGCGCCCCCGAAATGGCGCCCGAGGCACCCACGAGGGTGCTCACCGGGGTCGTCGCCGCACCTCCCACCGCCACACCGACGCAGGCATACCGCGAGGTGGAGGAGGACCCGCCGAACCAGATCCCGTTCATCCTCACTGCGTTCGCCTTGCTCGCTGCGCTCTCCTTCGGGGTCTGGCTCCTCTTCCAAGGACTCGGCATCGGTGGGGGCACGGATGGCACGACCGCCGCAGGGAGCACTGCGATCGTTCCCATCGTCGCGAACATGAGCCAGCAGGAAGCGATCAACGCAGTCGCCGCCGCGGGATTCGTCCCGCAGCTGGAGAACCGCAACCACGCGACCATCGCTGCGGGCACCGTGATCGAATCATCCCCAGCCGGCGGCACCCAACTCGAGGTCGGATCCCAAGTGACCATCGTCGTGTCGGTGGGGACGGCAACGACCCAGATCCCCTCCGTTGCCGGACTCTCCGAGGCTGATGCCATCGGGGTCCTCGAGGCCGCAGATCTCATCGTCGGGTCGGTGACGCTGGTCCCGTCGGCCGACGTCGAAGAGGGCGTCGCGACCGGCACGAACCCATCCGCAGGGGCCACCCATCCCGTCGGCGGCACCGTCGAACTCTTCGTCTCCTCCGGGCCGGGCACCTTCACCCTGGAGGACTACAGCGGCCAACTCTTCGCCACCGTCCAGTTCCGCCTCGAGTCGGCGGGGCTCGCCGTGCAGGAGGTTCGCGAGTTCGCCGACCTCCTCGACGTCGACTTCGTGATCCGCACCGAGCCCGCATCCGGCGAGGTCCAGGTGGGTTCCACGGTCGTCGTCTACGTCTCCGATGGCCCGGAGCCCCGCGAGGTTCCGAGCCTCATCGGCGCCACGGTCGAGGACGCCACGACGCAACTCGCCGACCTCGGCCTCCTCCTCGAGGTGTCCCCGGCCACGATCACGGTGACCGATCCGACGCTCGAAGGACTCATCGCCGACCAGTTCCCCCTCGCCCTCACCGAGGCACTCCCCGGCGACACCATCACGGTGATCCTCGGCGTACTCGATGCGACCACCACCACGACCACTACCGTCCCCGGTCCGTCGACCTCGACCGTTCCCCCGCCGACGACCACGACAACCGTCGCCCCGTGAGCGAACGGGCAGCGGCGCTGCTCGACTGGTACGGACGCCACCGCAGGGACGCGCCCTGGCGCATCACCTCCGACCCGTGGGCGATCCTCGTGTCCGAGGTGATGTCTCAACAGACCCAGGTGGCCCGGGTCATCCCGAAGTGGCGAGCGTTCCTCGACCGCTTCCCCACGCCTGAGGCATGCGCAGCGGCTCCCCTCTCGGACGTCCTTGCCCTCTGGTCGGGGCTCGGGTACAACAGCCGCGCCGTGCGCCTCCGAGACGCGGCTGCGATCGTCGCCGAGCAGGGGTGGCCGACGTCGCGCGAGGAGCTCATCGCCCTCCCGGGCGTCGGGCCCTACACCGCCGCAGCGGTGGCTTGCTTCGCCTTCGGTGAACAGGTGCCGGCACTCGACACCAACCTTCGCCGTGTCCTCAGCCGATGGGCCGGGCTGCCACTCGACCCGGTCGCCCTCGCCGACTACGCACGCGGAGAGCTGCCCGACGGATTCGCCGAGGACTGGAACCAGGCGGTCATGGACCTCGCGGCGACGGTGTGCTCCCCCAGGGATCCGTCGTGCGGTATCTGCCCCGTGGAGGAGTGGTGCGCCGATCCATCGGTGTACGAGCCGCCCCGGTCGCAGGGACGGTTCGAGGGCTCCTCACGCGAGGCGAGGGGAGCCGCCATCCGAGTCCTGACTGCAGGGCCGGCGACGATCACCGAAGTCGCGAAGCAATCGGGCATCGACCCGTCGCGCATCCAGGTCGCCCTCGAGCGACTCGCCCACGAACGTCTCGTCGTGCACGCGGCCGACGGATGGCGGATCCTCGACTGACTCCCAGCCAACCCGGGCCGGGCGCTGCCGGCCCGCTCCGCCATCCACGTATCCTCCCCCCATGCGACTCGAACTCTCGACGCGATCGGACATCGCCATCAGGGCGATCAGGGCACTGCCAAGGGACGTGTACCTCCCCCGGCAGTCCCTTGCCGTTGCGACCGGGACCTCGCCTGAGTTCTTGGCCCGTGTGATGGGCCCATTGATCTCCCACGGGTGGGTCGAATCCCGCCCAGGGGTCGCAGGTGGGTATCGGCTAGTCACGGACCCCTGCGACATCTCTGTGCTCGCCGTCATCGAGGAAGTCGAGGGAGTGCTGGGCGAAGAGCGCTGCGTCCTTCGAGGGGGACCATGTGGGTCGGATGCGACCTGCGCTCTGCACATCGCCTGGCTGGGAGCACGGGAGGCCCTCGTCACCGAACTCGCGTCAACATCCATCGGGGATTGCTGAGCCGCTCCGCTTCTTCGTGATCCTCTTTACAAGCCTGTGGACTTCATGGTACGTTAATCTTGACTTCTTGAGTCAAGGAGACAACGGTGAGGCTCGAGGTGAGCACCCGGACCGAACATGCCATCCACGCCCTCCGCTACCTCGCCACGAACGGCCGGTCGTCGGGGTCCACCATCGCCGGCGCCATAGGCACCTCCCCCGCCTTCCTCGCCCGGGTGATGACCCCTCTCGTCAGGGCAGCGTGGATCGAGTCCAAGCCGGGCCTCAGCGGCGGCTACTCGCTCTCCGTGCCACTCACCGAGATCAGCGTCCTCGAACTCATCGAAGCCGTGGAGGGCCCGGTCGACGACGGCCGCTGCGTTCTCCGAACCGGGCCGTGTGACGGCGCAACGGAGTGTTCGCTCCACGGCGCCTGGAGCCGGGCCCGAGACGCGCTGACCACAGAACTCAGGGCCACGACCGTGGCATAGGGAAAGCAACCAAAGGAGCATCATGGAGAGAGCACACACATCACCGACGACCCGTCGATGGTTCGGCATCCTTGCCGCAACCACGGCGCTCGTCCTGGTCTTCGCGGCGTGCACGTCGTCGTCGTCCGCGCCGGGCGACGACATCATCGAGGCGCGCGGGTTGACCGAGGCCGACGTCGAAGCCGCCCTCAAGACATACATGCCGTCCGGCACCCACGACGAGTACCTCCTGTTCTCGTCCGGTGGCCACGGCGGACAACTCTCCATCGTCGGGGTCCCGTCGATGCGGCTCCTCAAGACCATCGGCGTGTTCACACCCGAGCCGTGGCAGGGGTGGGGATACGGTGACCTCAAGACCGAGGAAGTCCTCGCCCAGGGCGACGTGAACGGGATCGAGGTCCGCTGGGCCGACACCCACCACCCAGCGCTCTCGGAGACCGCCGGCGACTACGACGGCCAGTTCGTCTTCATCAACGACAAGGCGAACGCTCGGATCGCCGTCATCGACCTGCGCGACTTCGAGACGAAGCAGATCGTCAAGAACCCCATCGCCATCAACGACCACGGTGGGACCATGGTCACCCCCGACACCGAATGGGTGATCGAGGGCGGCCAGTACGCCACACCGCTCGCCGGTGAATGGGCGCCGATCGACGACTACGAGGCGTCGTTCCGGGGCATGGTCACCTTCTGGAAGTTCGACCGTGACCTCGGGAGGGTCATCCCCGAGGAGTCGTTCGCCATGGAACTCCCGCCCTACTGGCAGGACCTGTGCGACGCCGGGAAGCTCGTCTCCGAGGGTTGGGTCTTCTGCAACTCCTTTAACACGGAGATGGCGACCGGCGGCGTCGAGAAGGGCAACCTCCCCTTCGAGGGCGGCGTGTCGGCCCGCGACAACGACTACATGCACGTCATCGACCTCGACCGGGCATCGGCGCTCGCCGCCGCCGGGAACGTCGAGACGATGAACGGCTTCGCCGTCATCACGCTCGACACGAGCATCGAGGAGGGGTTGCTCTACTTCGTCCCGGAGCCGAAGAGCCCCCACGGGGTGGATGTCACCCCGAAGGGCGACTACCTGGTGATCTCCGGGAAGCTCGACCCACACACGACGGTGTACTCGTTCGAGAAGATCCAGCAGGCGATCGCAGACGAGAACTGGACCCTGGACTCCTACGGCGTCCCGATCCTCGACTTCGACGCCGTCCTCGAGGCGCAGGTCGAGCTCGGCCTCGGCCCGCTCCACACCCAGTTCGACGACAAGGGCTACGCCTACACGTCGCTCTTCCTCGACTCGGCAGTCGCCCGCTGGACCCTCGGCGCGAACTACGACCCGCCCGAGGACCCGTGGACGCTCGTGGCGAAGACGCCGGTGCAGTACAACATCGGCCACCTCGTCGCGGCGGAGGGCGACACCGTCTCACCGGACGGGCGCTACCTCGTGTCGCTCAACAAGTGGGCGATCGACCGATTCGCCACGGTGGGACCGCTGCTCCCGCAGAACTTCCAGCTGCTGGACATCGCGGAGACGGGTGAGACGATGCCGGTGATCTACGACATGCCGGTGACCTTCGGCGAGCCGCATTACGCGCAGATCATCAAGGCCGACAAGATCGCGGCCTGGGAGACCTATCCCGAGGTCGGGTTCGACCCGGGGACGATGGCAGTCGACCCCGATGCGCCCCAGATCGGAACGGAGCGGATCGAGCGGAACGGCAACGAGGTGGAAATCTGGATGACCGCCATCCGATCGCACTTCACGCCCGAGCACGTCGAGCTCCGACAGGGTGACCACGTGACGTGGCACATCACGAACGTGGAGACGTCGTACGACGCCACCCACGGGTTCGCGCTCCCCGGTTACAACATCAACCTCTCCCTCGAGCCCGGGGAGACGGCCACCTTCGAGGTCGACCTCGTCAACCCCGGGGTGTACCCGTACTACTGCACCGAGTTCTGCTCGGCACTCCACCTGGAGATGATGGGGTACCTGAGCATCGAACCGACGGGCTGATCCGGAGAACCACATGGAGGCCACCAATAGGTTCTTCGGCCCCCGGGTCCCTCACGGGACCCGGGGGGCCCGGGGCTTTCGACTCCCCACCCTGCTCTTCGTGGGAGCGGCCGCGCTGCTGCTCCTGTCCGTCCTCCTGCCGTACTGGAGGCTGAACCTCGACGCACCCCAGTTCCCCGGCGGGCTCACCATCGACATCTATGTCGACGAGATGGCGGGTGACGTGGAGTTGCTCGAGGGACTGAACCACTACGTCGGGCTCCCCGGGTTCGACGAGGGCGCGACACTGGAGCGTCAGATCGCCGTCGCGGGGATCCTCGCCGTCGTGGGATCCCTCGCCGCCGGGGTGTTCATCCACACCCGGTGGGTGGTGCTCTTCACGACGCCCGCGATCGCGTTCCCCTTCGTCTTCCTCGTGGACCTGCAGTACTGGCTGTGGAAGTACGGCCACTCACTCGATCCCATCGCGCCCTTCGCCGATGCCGTGGGCGAGTTCACCCCACCGGTGCTCGGCCCATCGAAGATCGCCCAGTTCGAGACGCTCGCGCTCCCACACGTCGGCCTGCTGCTGGCATTCGCGGCCACCGCGCTCACGATCTGGGGCCTTGTCACCCATCGCCGGGCCTGGAAGCCCGTCATCGAGGAGGGGGACGATGCGTGAGGCCTCGATCCTCGTCCTGATGCTCGGTCTCGCCATCTCCCTGATGCGAGGAGGGCCGGCAACCGCCGAGACCGCCACACTCCAGGAGGCCATCGATGCCGCCCCGGCAGGGGCGACGATCGTGGTGCCACCCGGGGTCCACGACGCCATCGAGATCACGCGCCCACTCACCCTCGAAGGCACGACGGACTCCATCATCGACGGCGGCGGCGCCGGCACGGTGGTCCGGATCCTGGCCGACGACGTCACGATCCGAGGGCTCACGATCCGCGCGTCCGGCGACTCGCTGGAGCGCGAGAACTCCGGCATCTTCATCGATGGAGCCGGTGCCACCATCGTCGACAGCGTCCTCGACGACGTCCTCTTCGGCATCTATGTGCGCCACGGAGTGGGCACCGTCATCTCCGCCAACACCATCGGGGCGAAACCCCTCGACGCCGGCCGGCGTGGGGACCCCATCAAGCTGTGGGGGAGTCCCGGATCCCTCGTGTCGGACAACGTGATCACGGCGGGACGCGACGTGGTGCTGTGGTACTCCGAGGAGGGCACCGTCGAGGGCAACCGCATCAGCGGCGGCCGCTACGGGCTCCACTTCATGTACTCCCACGACATGGTGGTGCAGGGGAACGAGCTCACGGACAACTCGGTCGGCGCCTTCCTCATGTACTCCTCACGCCTCGCCTTCAACGACAACGTGATCATCGGGAACCACGGGCCCTCCGGCTACGGCCTCGGGCTCAAGGACGTCGACGGGGTGGAGGCCACCGGGAACCGATTCGTCGGGAACCGGATCGGCGTCTACCTCGACAACTCCCCCACCGCGGCCGGGGTCGAGCAACACTTCTCGCAGAACCTCTTCGCCCACAACGACGTCGGCGTGCTCCTCCTCCCCGCGGTGGCCGGAAACGTGTTCTTCTCGAACGCGTTCATCGAGAACCGTGAGCAGGTCGGCGTTGCCGGGTCGGGCACCCCGCACGACAACGCCTGGTCTCAGGACGGCGTTGGTAACCACTGGAGCGACTTCGCCGGATTCGACGCCGACGGCGACGGCATCGGCGACCTCCCCCACGAGATCAATGACCTCTTCTCCTCCCTCACCGACGGAAACGACGACCTCCTCCTCTTCTCGGGTTCGGCCGCGGCTCGTGCCGTGGACGCCGCAGCCCGGGCGTTTCCCACACTTCGCCCAGAACCGAAGGCCATCGACCCCTCACCCCTCATCGGCCTGCCGGCCTTCGTGGAACGGGGGAGGTCGGCCGCTCCCATCCCGACGGTCGTCGTAGGCCTCGCCCTCCTCGGGGCTGCCATGGCGCTCGCCTCCGTCGCTCGATCCACGAAGGAGCTGGGGACATGATCAGGATTCGAGGCCTCACCAAGCGCTACGGCCCACTCACCGTGCTCGACGACGTCTCCCTCGATGTCGCCCCTGGGACCTCCATGGCCCTCTGGGGACACAACGGCGCGGGGAAGACGACGATCATCCGCTCGATCCTCGGCTTGGCGCGCTACGACGGAACCGTCGAGGTAGCCGGCTTCGACGCCACGAACGAGGGCATCGACGCCCGCCGGCAGATCGGGCACGTACCGCAGGACCTCTCGTTCCACGAACACCTCTCGGTCGCCGAGATCGTCGACTTCTCCAGGGAGCTCACGGGAACCGCCGTCACGCGGGCCCGCGACGTCCTCCACATGGTCGACCTCGAAGAGGAGGTGGCCAAGAAGGTCGGAGCGCTCTCGGGGGGCATGCGCCAGCGGCTCGCCATCGGGCTTGCGCTCCTCTCCGACCCTCCACTCCTGCTCCTCGACGAGCCGACCTCCAACCTCGACGCCGAGTCCCGCGAGAAGGCGATCCACCTGCTCCAGGGCCTGCGAGCAGAGAAGACCATCCTGCTCACGACGCATCACGCCGGGGAGGTCGGGCTCCTCGCCGACACGGTCACGCACCTCGAGAACGGCAAGATCGTCTTCACCGGCTCCCCCGCCGAACTCGACGAGCGGGGCCACATGGCCACCTGGCTCCACCTCACCATCGCCCCAGACGCGATTCCACGTGCCATCGATCTTCTCCATCACGGGGCGATCGACGCCCGTCGGAACGGCACCGGCCTCCTCATCGAGGGTTCGGCCCGCGCCAAGGGCGCCGCCCTCGGCATTCTGACCGCCGCGGGAATCACCATCGACGACGTGGAGGTATGGCGATGAGCACCAGCCGATCCACCGTGCTCTCCGTTGCGAGGGTCGAGCTCAGGGACGCCATCAGGAACCGATGGCTGTGGGCCATGGGCATCGGGTTCGCGCTCCTGGCCACCGCCCTCACCCTCGTGGGACTCGATGGGGCCCGCACGGTCGGCGCGGGTGGGTTCGGACGCACCGCCGCGTCGCTCGTCGCACTCGCCCAGATGATGGTCCCCCTCCTCGGCCTCACACTCGGGGCGAGTTCCGTCGCCGGTGCACGGGAGAGCGGGTCGCTCCGCTTCCTGCTCGCCCATCCGGTACGGAGGCGGGACGTGCTCCTGGGCACCTCCCTCGGACTCGTGGTCGCCACCTGGGTCGCGCTCCTCGGCGGCTTCGGCGCCGCGGCCGTCGTTTCGGGGCTCCTCGGGACACCCGCGCCCGTGCCCGTCGTCGCGGGCCTCACGGCGCTCTCCGGGCTCCTGTCGGGGACCATGATCGCCCTCGGGGTCGCCATCGGGGCGTCCTCACGGAGAGCCGCCACCGCCCTCGGCACCGCCGTGTTCGCGTGGCTGGTCCTCGTGTTCATCGGGGACCTGGGGATCATGGGATCGGCGATCGCCGTGCGCATGCCGGTCGAGGTGCTCTTCCTCTCCGTGGCCGCCAACCCCGTCGAGGCGTACCGATTGCTCGCCATACCGCTCTTCGCCGGGTCCTTGGACGTCCTCGGCCCCGCAGGGTCGTTCGCGGTGACTGCACTCGACGACCGCACCGCGTTCCTGGGAATCGGCGTGCTGGTGGCGTGGACCGTCGCGGCTGGCGCGTGGGCACATCGCTCCTTCGAGCGGGCGGATTTCTGATGCGCTTGCTCGTCGTGATGCTCGTCCTCGCGGTGACCGCCTGCGCCGCACCGCCCCGTGGCGGCGACGCGCCGCCACCGCTCGCCATCGGGCGCGACATCTGCACCCGGTGCGGGATGATCATCGAGGACGCTCGGTTCGCCTCGGGGTACACCAGCGACGACGGTTCGTACGCGCTCTTCGACGACATCGGGGGCATGCTCCAATGGGCCGCCGCAAACGGCGAACTCCACGCCCGCATGTGGGTGCACGACTTCGACTCCCGGGCGTGGATCGATGCCGCCACGGCCACCTACGTGCGCGGGGCACTCGAATCGCCGATGGGCTTCGGCATCACCGCCTTCGGAACGCACGCCGCGGCCACGGCATTCAGCGACCTCGAAGGGGGGGACATCTACGACTGGGACGGCCTCCTCGCCCTCGCCGAGTCCGGTGACCTCGTCCTCATCCCAATTGACACACGATGAAAGGAACCATCACAGTGAGACACCCGAGAACCATCCTGCTCGCCCTCCTCGCCCTCGCCATCGTGGCGTGTGGCGGAGGGGCTGATCCCTCGCCAGGACCCACGAGCCCGGACGCCGCCGTCACGGGTGACGCCACGAACGGCGAGGCCGTGTACCTCAACACGTGCGCGGCCTGCCATGGAGCAGATGCCGCGGGCGTCGAGGGACTCGGCAAGACCCTGGCCGGGTCGGACTTCGTCGCGTCCGAGTCCGAGGAGGCGCTCGTCGCCCTCGTGACGAGTGGGCGGCCTGCCTCCGATCCCCTCAACACGACCGGGATCGACATGCCCCCGAAGGGCGGGAACCCCTCGCTCAACGAACAGTCGATCGCGGACGTCGTCGCCTACCTCAAGTCCCTCAACCCCTAGGTCACACCCGGGTTCCTTCCCCAGTCCCGGGTGCGGGAGCGCGAGGCCTCCACGCTCCCAGGTGGGGCCCGCCATCGGCGGGCCCCACCACCTCATCGCACAGCGAGCACGCCCACGGCCACCGGTTCGTGTCGGAGCAACCCCCTACAGTCGGCGTGGTGCCGTTCCCACCACCCCCCGTACTCGGCCGCTCGATCGTCGTGCCCACCGGCACGTCCCCTCCTCCAGGGTGGGGTGGGTCGTCCGTGGTGCGCATCGACCACTCCTTGCTCACCGATCCCGAGCGCCTCACATCCACCATCGACGACCTCCACCGGGCGTGGGTGTCCCGCACCGCCGTGGTCATCGAACTCGCCGTCGATCCCTCAGCGCTCTCCTCTCCCGAGTCCACCACGGAGCCGCCGTGGGAGCTCGGCGCTCTCTTCACGTTCCCACTCGAACGCCTCCGATTCCTCGTCTGGGTGAACGCCTACAACGCGCTGGACGGCACCCCGACCTGGCGGTGGGCCGAGCAGGCGATCGCGCTCGGGGCCGAGCCCGGGGCCACCACCGATATCGTGCTCCCCGACGGGACCCCCGCCTGGACCGACGGGGGGCCTCGCGGTCCGGTGTCGGTGCCCGAAGCGGTCGTCTCATGGGAGACGATCGACCTCGGAGGGCTCGCAACGGGTCGCAGACCCGATGGGAGCATCGACGCCGGGCTGGCAGCGGACCAGGCGGCAGCCGCGCACCACGGGTCGGGGCCCGCCCGTGTGGTCGCCCCGGCGGGATCGGGGAAGACCCGGACGCTCGCCGCCCGACTCCGCCACCTCGAAGCCGGCGGGTACGAAGGGGCCCTCCTCACTGCCGTGGCCTACAACACCCGGGCGGCCAACGAGCTCGTCGAACGCCTGGGGCCGGGCACGAAGGCGACCGTCAGGACCATCCACTCCCTCGGCCGGGCGATCCTCGCCGAGGCCCGCGGGGAGCCCCTCGTCCTCGAGGAACGGGACATGCGGCAGATGATCGATCGCCTCGCACCGGTCCAACACCGCCCGAACACCGACGCTATCGGCCCCTACCTCGAAGCCCTCGGCGAGGTGCGGATCGCCTTCCGCGATCCCGCACGGGTGGAAGCCGAGCGCGACGACGTCCCGGGGTTCGTCGAGGTCTTCGAGCAGGTCATGGGTCGACTCGACCGGCGCAACGAAGCCGACTTCGACCACATGGTGTTCGGGTCGATCCAGGCCCTCCTCGCTGATCCCGCGCTGCGACGCACCTGGCAGAGGCGATGCCGACATCTCCTCGTGGACGAGTTCCAGGACCTCACACCCGCCTACCTGCTCCTGCTGCGACTCCTGTCGTCCCCCTCCCTCGACGTGTTCGGGGTCGGTGACGACGACCAGGTCATCTACGGGTATGCGGGCGCGGACCCGGGCTACCTCATCACCTACGACGAACTCTTCCCAGGGGCGGCGGACCACCCCCTCACCACGAACCATCGCTCCCCCCTCGCCGTCGTTGACGCAGCAGTGACACTCCTCACGCACAACCGTCGACGGGTCACCAAGGAGATCCACCCGGGCCCGACCGCCCGCCAGGGTGAGGACACCCTCCGGGTGAACGCACTCCGGGGCGATCGCCTGGCTGTCGCCGCCGCAGAGCAGGTCGAGACGTGGATCGGCGAGGGCCGGGACCCAGGCTCCATTGCCATCCTCGCCCGGGTGAACTCGGCCCTCCTCCCCGTGCACGCAGCCCTCGGTTCAGCCGGGGTGGCGTTCTCCTCGACGCTCGATCCCACGGTCCTCCGACGATCGGTCACCTCCGCGGCGCTCGCCTGGATCCGCCTCGCCCTCATGCCCGACGACCTCGAGACGCGCGACCTCATCGCGGCGGTGACGCGCCCATCGCGAGGACTCAACCGGGTCGCGAGGACGCTCCTCCGGGCCCGTCGCTACGGCGGCGTCGACGCAGTGCGGGACCTCGGCCTCGAACTCGAGGGACGCCAGGCGACGAAGTGGGATGGTTTCTGCGACGACCTCGAATCCGCCGTGCAGGCCGGCGCCTCCAGCGACGTCAGCAGGATCCTCGACGTGGTGCTCGACTCCGTGGGACTCGCCGGGAGTGCCGCCCTCTTCGACGGGAAGCGTTCGAGGGCCGACCGGTCGAGCCACTCCGACGACCTCGACGCCCTCCGCCGGGCCGCGGCGATCCATCCCGATGCCACCACCTTCGAGCCGTGGCTCCGCGAGCAACTCGCCGCCACACAGGATCCGAAGGGAGTACTGCTCACCACGATCCATCGGGTCAAGGGACTCGAGTGGGACAGGGTCATCGTGTACGGCGCCGATCGGCGCCTCATGCCCCACTTCCTCTCGGGCGATGTGGAAGAGGAACGCCGCATCTTCCACGTCGCCCTCACCCGGGGGCGCGAGGAGGTGGTGGTCCTCGCCGACGAGGCCAAGCCCTCACCCTTCCTCGCGGAGATGCGCGAAGCGGCACGACCCGAGGACATCGCCCCTGCCGCCCCCCGGGGGGCCGATCGATCAACCCTTCCCGAGGTCGGCGCCCGGGTCCGCATCAGTGGGGGCCTCGAAGGTGTGGTCGCCGAACACGACGAGGCGTCCGCCCGCGTCCGCCTGGAGACAGGGGCGACGATCAAGGTCGAGGCCGCTGAACTCACGCTCTTGGGAAGCGCTGCAGCCGGCGATGCCGACCCCGGTCTCGCTGATCTGCTCCGCTCCTGGCGACTCGAGACGAGCCGTGCCAACGGCGTCCCCGCCTATGTGGTGTTCACCGATCGGTCGCTCGAGGAGATCGCCGCGAGGAAGCCCGTGACCCTCGCCGACCTCTCCGTCGTCCATGGGATCGGTCCCGCCAAACTCGAGCAGTACGGGGAGGACATCATCGAGTTGGTTGCCGACTTCACAGCGACCTAGGCCGACCGCGTTCTGGAAGACTCACCAGATGCGCCTCATCCCCCGGACCCGACGCCTCCTCGCCATCGGCGCCGCCGGGCTCGCTGCCGTCGTCCAGGTCCTGCTCACCACGAGCCTGCCCTTCAACAGCATCGTCTTCACGTCGCTCACGGCGCCCACGGCCGCGGTCGCCGCTGTTGGCATCCTCATGAGGAAGCGCTCGACAACCGAGTGGCCCCTCGGGATCGCACTCGTGGCCTGCTTCCTCAACGCCGTCACCTCCGGTATCGCCGCAGTGTTCGCTCCCGAGTTCTGGATCCCCGTGTGGGCACAGGTCGACGTCGTCATCCTGCTCGGGGTCGCCTGGTGGCTGCGCTCTCCGGACTTCGAAGAGGACGGCAGCGCATGGAACCGCGAGTTCCTCGCGCGTGAGCGTGCGGCCCACCCCGAATGGACCCACCGGAGGTCGGGCATGGACCCCCGCTGGGAGGAACTGCGCAGGGTCCGGGGGGAACGGGCCGACCCTTTCGAGGAGTAGAGGTCCCAGTCAGATCCCCACTCCGAGAGTGCCTGCCCGGTATCGCCACGTAGACTGGGCACACCCCATCGAGGCCCTGCCATGGACATGGACGAACTCCGGAGTGAGACGCGACGGGTGCTCACCGACCCGACGCTCAGTTTCCACCAACGGCGGCACCACCTCGCCCTCCTCGCCGAGCAGTCACAGCCCTACCCCGACCTCCCCGAGGACGTGGCCGAGGCGCTCAACAAGCGGATCATCTGTGACCTCTACGAGGGCAACGCTCCCTACCGGCCGCGGTACCTCCTCCCCGACTACGCACACGCCTTCGAGCACGGCTCCGCGTTCGTCGAGATGGACGCCCCAACGACCCTCGAGGAGGCCCTCGACCTCCTCACCGTGCTGTACGGCCATGTGCCCTCCATCACCGGCTACCCCGTGTACCTCGGCGACCTCGACCGCCTCCTCGAACCGTTCACCGAAGGCCTCTCCGACGAGGAGATCGACCACCACCTGCGCCGCTTCCTACTCTTGACTGACCGCCTCCTCCCCGACGCCTTCGTCCACGCGAACCTCGGACCCGAGGACAGCCGGGTCGGACGCTCGGTACTGCGCGTCGACCGGGAACTGCAACAGGTCGTCCCCAACCTCACCATCCGAATCGACCCAGCGCTGACACCCGACGACCTCATCCTCGAGGGCGTCCGCACCGTGTTCGTGACGGCCAAGCCCCACTTCGTGAACCACCCGCTCATGGTCCGGGACCTCGGCGAGGACTACGGGGTGGTGAGTTGCTACAACTCGCTCCCACGAGGCGGCGGCTCCCACACGCTCTCCCGCCTCGACCTCCGCCAGGTCGCGCTCCTCCACGACGGACCCCTCGAGGCGTTCTTCTCCGAGACCCTTCCCCGGGCAGCCGAGTGGCTCGCCGAACTCATGGAGGCCCGCATCCGATACCTCGTCGAGGAGGTGCGCTGGTTCGAGCACGACTTCCTCGCGACGGAGGGGATCGTTTCGCTCCACCGGATGACCGCCATGTTTGGGATCGTCGGCCTCGCCGAGGCCGTGAACGAGCTCATGGCTCGGGAGAGCCACGACGGCAGGTACGGCCATGACGACGAGGCCAATGCCCTTGGGCACCGGATCGTCCACGCCCTCCACGAGTTCGTCGAGGCTCGGCCGATGCCCCACTGCGAAGGCACCGGAGGACGAGCGCTCCTCCACTCCCAGGCGGGACTCGACCTCGACACATCCATGACCGTGGGCTCCCGCATCCCCATCGGCGACGAGCCCGGCCTGTTCGAGCACATCTGTGCCGTTGCACCCAACCACGACTGCTTCGCCTCGGGGGTGAGCGACATCTTCCACGTCGAGGACTCGGTGACCGAGAACCCCGAGGCGATGGTTGACATCATCCGGGGCGCCTTCGCCGAGGGCATGCGCGACTTCACCTTCAACATCGGCTCGAACGACTTCATCCGCGTGACGGGCTACCTCGTTCGCAAGTCCGATCTGGAGGGGTTTGCCGAACATGGCGCCCGGCACGGCAGCACGGCCTTCGGGTACGGGGCCGAGACGAACACCGGGGTCACGGACCGGGCAGTGAAGCGAGTGGTGAGCCGTGAGCTCGGTGCGCGGGCTCCTCAATAACGTCCTCCCATTCAGCAGCGTCGACGGGCCGGGGAACCGGGCCGTGGTGTTCCTCCAGGGCTGCAACCTGTCCTGCGTCTACTGCCACAACCCCTACACGATCGGGTTGTGCACCCACTGCGGCGAGTGCGTCGAGCCGTGCCCCGAAGATGCCCTCTCATTCGTCGACGGGAAGGTGACCGTCGACTGGGCGGCCTGCACCCGCTGCGGGGTCTGCATCGACGTCTGCCCCGAGTCATCGACCCCCCTCGCCGAGGAGGTCTCCCCAAAGGACGTCGTGGATCGGGTCCGCCGAACTGCGCCCTTCGTCTCGGGCGTGACCATCTCCGGCGGCGAGGCGACCGTGCAACCCGAGTTCCTGATCGCCCTCACCGCGGCCTTCAAGGCCGACCCCGACTTCGCTTCCAAGTCGGTGCTCATCGACTCCAACGGGACCGCCCCACCGGCGTTCTGGGACCGACTCGCCCCGACCATCGACGGGGTGATGCTCGACCTCAAGGCATGGGGAGCCGCCGACCACGAGCGCCTCACCGGGGCTCCCAACGAGGCGGTACTCGCCTCCCTCACCCATCTCGCCGCAACCAACCTCCTCACCGAGGTCCGCTTCGTCCTCGTCCCGGGATGGAACGACGCACCCGACGACCTCGACGCGATGGCCAAGCACCTCGCGCCGCTCGGAACGACCCTCAAACTCATCCGGGCCCGGCACCACGGAGTGGACGAACCGCCCTACGAAGAGCCGTCGACCGAAGTGGCCGAGGCGGCAGCCGAGCGCTTCCGCGCACAGGGCATCGCCGTCCGCGTGGTGTGATCGGGAGACTGCAACGCTAGGAGCAGATCCCCCCATCGGGGTCAGCGAGCGAAGCGAGCCCAAAGGAGGCTCACTCGGAGCGAAGCGACGACCAGCCGGAGGCTGGCCGTGCGGATGCACGGGTGG
>CAZRJG010000024.1:0-32120 GCA_964600365.1 uncultured Acidimicrobiia bacterium | reverse complement strand
GCATGTCGACCTTGATGACCCGGTCCACGAACGGGATGATCAGGTTGAGGCCCGGTTCGAGTGTCTTCGTGTAGCGACCGAACCGTTCCACGAGGCCTTTCTCGTACTGGCGGATGATGCGCAGGCCGGTGCCGGCGACGATGAGTATGAACAGCGCGATGAGCGCCAGGAGGATTGCTGCTCCGTCCATATGGGTTCCTTTCGGTGTGCTGTGATCAGTCCTCTTCGACGACGAATCGGGTTCCGCTCACCTCGGTGATACGGATCCGAGCGCCCTCTTCGATGGGTGTTTCGGAGGTGGCGCGCCATTCCTCGTTATCGACCCGGACCCGGCCTTCGCCGGAGTGCGGTTCGATCGCCTCGATGACGATGCCCTTCTTGTTGCGGTAGCGGTTGGCGCCTATGTCGGGACCCGGCATGTGCTCGGGGCTGAAGCGACGCATCCACATGAGTGTGACCAGTGAGACCACGATGAACGCTCCCCACTGCCAGCCGGCCCCGGCACCGATCCACGCTAGGACCGCCGAGGCGGCTGCGCCGACGGCGAACGGGAGGAGGAAGAAGCCTGCCGTGAAGATCTCGCCGACAGCGAACACGAATGCTGTGATCGTCCAGATCCACTCCCACTGTCCGAGGTCCATGCTCTCTCCTCTCTGGGCGAAGACCGCCCCTGCGCCGACCACGAGGGCGGCGAATCCAATACTGCCGGTGAACGGTTCGATGCGGGTGAGGTTTCTCCTCGCCACCGCAGTGCGCCAGTCAGGGTCGCTCGCACGGGGCTCCCGGTGGACCAATGCCCACTGCTCGGCGAACGCTCCGACGTCGGGACCGATGACCGTGTCGAGGGGCCGGCCTGCGTGCTCGGCCTCCTGGAGGTGGGTCGAGAGCTCGATCACCATCTCCTCGACGACGGCGTCCGGCACGCGTGTGGCGCGCCAGTAGCGCTCGCAGTGCTCGACGATCCGTGCTTGTTCCTTCATTGCCGTCCTGTTCCCGTGACGACCTTCGTCACCCCTTCGGCAAACTCCGCCCAGGTGGTTCGCCACCCGGTGAGCGCCGCGGTTCCGTCGGTAGTGATCCGGTAGTACTTGCGGGGTGGCCCGCCGCTTGAGGCGACGAGGTACCCCTCCACGAGCCCCCGCTTCTCCATGCGGCCGAGTGAGGGGTAGATCGAGCCTTCGCTCACGAGCGAGAGCCCCGCTCCGGCGAGCTTCTGCACCATCTCGTACCCGTAACTCGGTTCGGCCTCGATCACGGCCAGGAGGCACATGTCGAGGACTCCTTTGAGGAGCTGGGAACCGTGCTCCGATGCCACTGCCATGCAGTGAATGCTACCGAATCATGCAAGGTAGTGTGCATCGCAAGGCAGTAGGGACGGGTCTGCCTCCTGCGGGATGGCTGGAAGGTACGCTCACACCATGTCCTCCCGCTCGCTCCCCGGTCGCGATGGCATCCTCGATGCGGCCGCCCGCCGATTCCTCGAAGCGGGGTACGCCGAGACCTCGGTGCGTGACATCGCAGCCGATGTCGGGGTGAAGGCGGCATCGATCTACTACCACTTCGAGTCGAAGGACGAGCTCCTCGCGACGATCCTCAACGAGGGGATCGAACGGATCACCGCAACCGTGCAAGCCGCACTGGCAGGGGCGGAGGACGCAGATCCCGCCCAACGGCTGCGTGCTGCCATGGCCGCCCACCTGGCGGCCCTCTTCGAGCACGGCCCCTACACGGCAGCGCATGTTGGGGTGTTCCCCTCGGCGCCGGACACCGTGCGCGCTGCCGGCCTCCCGGCCCGAGACGCCTACGAGGCCATCTGGGCCCGACTCGTGTTCGATGCCCATGCCGCGGGGTCACTGCACGGCGGCGACGACCTCCGTGTGGTGCGTCTCGCCCTCCTCGGGGCCATGAACGCCACCCTCCAGTGGTTCGATCCCGACGGCCCCCGGTCGCTCGAGGATGTTGCGGCGACGATCGCCGCCTGCTTCATCGCTGGGTGATCGCAGGCTCCGCGGCTCGCTCACACCTGCCTGCCTCCGCTGGCAGCTTCCAGAGAGGTGACTGCCCGCGAAAACCTTCCTCACCTGGGGCTTCACAGGCCGCCCTCTGGGGCGTATGATGTCGGTACGACGACTGGGACACGAAGGCTCGAGAGGGCTGGGATACGAAAGTCGGAGAGAGAACCCCCGGAGGCGGAGACGTCGTCGGGGGTTCTTGGCGTATGAGGTCGTGCGTCAGCCAGCCGAGGCGGCAGTTACGCTCCGCTCCGCTCCGTTGGCGCGGCGGGCGCCCGGGGCTCGTCGGAGCGGGATTTGCCCGGCGTGCGACACGGTGACCCGCCCAGCACCCGGAACGACTGCAACGATCGGCCTCCCCCTTCGTTCAGCGGACGGGTAGCGCCCCCGTCAGCAGAGCGTCACCTGTGGGGATCGGCTCCGGCGTGTGACTGCTCGACGCGCCGGTGCTCGACGGTCAGCATGAGGAACATGACCACGACCACGGCCGTGAGCATGTTGAGTCCCTCGAGCGAAGCCCCACCGAACACGATGCCCGCGATCACGACCGAACCGACCAAACGCTCTCGCGCCTGGGCGCGGAACGCACGCCACACGGCGAGGTAGACGCCGATCAGGAAGAGGAACAGGCCACCTGTGAGCATGGCCCGGAACTCGAGGGGAACCGCGTCACGAGGGTGCAGGGCGATCTCCTCGAGCGCCGCCGCGGCCATGATGACCCCTGCCACGACCGGGGCATGGGCCCAGGTGTAGACGTCTCGGATGTAGCGGCCTGCGGTGCCGTCGGTGATCCGGGAGGCCCCGAACTCGAGCCCGGGGCTTGGCCGGTCGAAGTACGCCCACCAGAGCAGCCCGCCGAACGCCCCCGACGCAAGGAGCGCCGAGATGGTGGCAGCCGAGAGGCTCCCGGTGTCCTCGAGGGCAGCCACGACCGGATATCCGATCGCAACGATCACCTCCCCGAGGGCGATGATGATGATGAGGCCGTGGCGCTCGGCGAAGTGGACAGGTCGGATGAGCCACTGGCCGTCGGCGGCGGAGAACATGGCCCACAGGACGATGGCGACCGCTCCGAGCCAGAACGCCAGCCGCACCCCATCATCGAAGAACGACCCGGCGACGAGCACTGCGATCGCTACTGCGTTCGGGGCGATCCAGTTCACCACCGCCGAGCGGAAGTCGACGTCCTCGGTGGTACCGAGGCCCTGCATGGCGAACCCGATGAGCATGATCCCGGCGAGGGCAACGGCAAACACGGACCCGCCACCTTCGAATGCCGTCGAGGTGGACGCGGCCATCGGGATGCTCACCACCGTGGCAACGAGGAAGAGCGTGCGCACAGGCCGGCCGTTCCCCGACACGGCGTTGGCCGCCCACGTGAGTTGCTGCCACGGGAGCCACAGGAGCCAGAACAGCAAGGCAGCCCTACCGACGCCTACCCAGGTCGGGTCCTCGATGAGGAGCTTCACCAACTGGGAGAACGCAAAGACGTAGGCGAGGTCGAAGAACAGCTCGACGGGGTCAGCGGTGAAGTCCTCGGCGCGTGGAGGTAGCTCGATGCCTTTCATGCGGCGACCTTGGGAGGACTCTTGGCTGCGCCTCGGCCTCTCCGGTCCGTGCGGCCGGATGGTCGACCTCAGCGGCAGCCGTGGGGGGACGGGGTGCCGGTGAGCGCTTCGAAGACGGCGGGGGTTTCGCACGTCCCCGCCAGGAGCGCACCAAAGACGATGGCGAACCGGGTTGCTCGTGCACGACGCATGACAATCCGTTCTCGGGGTGACTGTGTCGGTTCGAGCGTCACGCGAAGCGACCACCGGCGGGCTCACGGTCGGGTCGGCCCGAGTCCACGGCGGCAAAGTGTTCTTGGGTGGCGCCCGGTGATCTCGTGAGATCGACGAGAGAGTCGACCAACGGTTCTATCGAGTCGGGCGAATACACCGGCGGACCGAGGTCCCAGGGAGCGTCGGACACGATTGCGATCAGGTCCTCAGGCCCGGACAGCAAGGAGTCGGACCGACCCGATCGATGCACCTCGATCTTCGGGAGCTGGCTGGAACTGAACCCCTCGGCGAGAACCAAGTCGACATCACCAATGAGCGCCAGTGCCTGCGTGAGCCCGTCGACCTCCCGGCGCGGTGCGAAGAGCGCCACCTGGACCGAACTCACTCCGATGACGACGTCAGCGCCCGCTTCCGACAAGCGGTACGTGTCCTTGCCCGGAGTGTCGAAAGGTGTCGCATGCCCATGGTGCTTGACCACACCCACCAGGAGCCCTCGAGATCGCAGAGACGGGATGATTCGGGACAGGAGCGTTGTCTTTCCGCTCCCCGAACGTCCCACGACTGCTACTACCGGCGTCGGGTGCATAGGTGCCTCTTCACAGCCCCCGACAGTCCAAGCAGCGGCGCTCGAGGTGCGCCATGGTCCCCTCGAACTCCGGGCCCAGCAGTGCTCGTACCCGGTCCAGCATCCTGCCGGGAGCGATCGGTCGCCCGCACCGCTCGCACGACAGGACCGTCCCCCGGTTCAACTCGCGCCTCTCACCCGAGAGAAGGCGGGGAAACACCCCTCCCACGACATCGATCGCGCCGCGCTCACCCTCAGGGCAGGCAGACACGCATTGGCCACAGTTCGTGCACAGCAGAGGATCGAATGAGAGAGCGATCTCGTCGTTCGTGTGACGGAACGCGATGGCTCCGGTCGGACACGTCTGCGCGCATTGCGTGCAGAGTGTGCAGGTTGAGACGTCGATCGTGACGTTCCCGAGCGGTGCCGATGCGTGCACGAAACCCTCGCTCCCGGAATCGGCGAACAGGGCGACCATCGTCTCGGTGGCACCCTCACGATCGAACGGGGACGACGGGGGCGTAGGCAGCTGGGAGACAGCGCGAACCAGTCGGTCGGTTGCGACGACATCGTGCCCCGAGGCGCGAAGGGCCATGGCGGCAAGGTCCATCGCTGCGCTGCTGCGCTCATCGAGACCTCTCGGACACCCGAGATCAGCACATCCGGGGACGCTCACCGCGTCTGCTCCAACGACGAGCGCAGCAACGATGATGGCGCCGGTCAGCATGCCGTTGCATGCAACTTCGACATCGAACCACTCGGCCGGCTGGGTGCGGTCACGACGAGAAGCGCACACGAATCTGACCCCTGGAGGTCGAACGGCGGCCGACACGAGGGTTCGTATGTGGGCATCGAGCATGGCGGACGTGTACGCGGGGTTGGTGATGGCGCCGACAGGACACGTGGTGACGCATACGCCGCAGGGCCGGCATGCATCCATGTCGTAGACGATCCGACCTTGGATTCTTTGGTAGGCAGCGGTCGGGCAGGCGTCGACGCAGGCTCGGCACCCGTCCGCCGAGCGGCAGTGACCGTGGTCGACGGCCGGTGCGGCGACGTACTCGGGTGCGGGCGGTCTGAGCAGACCCCTCCGAGTCATCTCGCGAGGGGGAACGGGCTTGGCCTGCTGAGGAAGCGTCCCAGCGAATGCTCCCGCGCGTGCCGCCAGTGCGTCGAGCGCGACGTCGACGTGCGTTCCAGGTGCATCTGGCGCGGTCTCGAGTGATTGCGCTCCGAGCGGGTCGACGCCTGCGCCTCGCAGGGCTCGTTGCACCTCTGCCCGGGCCGCCTGCCCGGGGTGGAGGTGAAGGACGACGGGGCCGGGGTTGGACAGGCCTTGCTGCAGTCGGGATGGGTCGCGGCAGAGCTCATCGACCGTCACGACGCCCTCGATCGTGCCTCCCAGTCGGGGCTCGTCTCCACAGCGGACGATGTGTGCGTTCATCGGGCGGCCGCGTCGCAGAGAGCGGGAACGAAGTGTGTCTCGTGCATCACGAGTGCGATGGTGAGCGCGCTCAGATCTCGATAGAACGGAAGGGGGTTGGCTGTCAGCGTTCTCTCGTGGAACTGGGGAACCCACGTGGAGAGATGGTGCCTGAGGAACGCATGCTGCTGAGCAAGTGCTTGCAGCGCGCCACCGTCGTCTGCCTTCTCCCACGCCTGGGCCTCCCTGTCGCAGAGCACCGACATGATCTCCATCTCGGTCGACACGTGGTCGGGCGATTCGCCGCCGACCGCACGCACGCCCATGGAGGCGTACTCGCGGGTCAAGGCCGCCAGGAACGCTGCCTCACCGGACTTGGAAGGGGAGCGGTAGAACGACTCGATCGGTGGACTCACTGCCCGTGAGACTCCCGAGGCGAACAGCCGGACGTATTCGACCTCAAGGCGCGCGTCGTGCTCGTCGACCGGGTAGTGGCCACCGTGTCGACGCCATTCGAGAAAGAACGAGAAGGAGTCCAGTCCCCGCTCATCGAGGAAGGCGAAGGCATTCGAGAGGGCTGGGAAGTGTCCGGTCGAGGGCACTGAGAGCGCCCCCGACATGTACCGAAACAGGCCCTGTCTCGTGCGAGCGAGCTCCGCCCACTCAGTCACTCTTTGTCCGGGAGCAGCTCGTAGATCACGGCCGCGCCCACGACGAGCACGACGCCCACCACGAACAGCAGGGGCGCCCCAACGAAGGCTGGGTCGGCGTCGGAGAGCGTCTGGGCCGACCACCCGGCCGAGCTGACGTACCCGACCACCGCCAGCACGACGCCGAACACCACCATCGCGAGTGTGACCGTCCTACGCATGTGTGCGCACCTCCTCCCCATCGGTCATGGGGATTGCGGGGAACGCCTTGATGAAGAGCCCGATCAGCAGCGCCCCGAGCGCGAACAACCCAGCACCGACAGCGAGCTCGACCCAGTTGGGGAAGTACACCCCCACGTCGTATGGCAGCAACATGCCATGCGTCTGTGATGGAACCACCGTGAGGTACCGCTCCGCGACTGCCGAGACCGACACGAGGAGGCTGGCCACCACCAGTGGCCCGACACTCCACGCCCGCTTCGCTGCAAGCCTGACCAGGATCGCCAAGCCGATCGCCATGAACCCGAACGAGAGCCAGGTGATCGGCGCGTACACGCCCGTGAGGAGCGCTTCGGCGATGAGGCGCTCTCCGGCTGGAGTCGCGTACACCAAGCTCACGAGCTCGACGACCATGAAGTAGAGGCCGCCGAGCGTTGCGGCGAGGAGCATCCGCCCCAGCCACGGGAACGCCGACTTCACCGCCTCGGCGTCCTTGCCCAGCGCCCTCCTCACGATCGCCGCCAGGACGATGAGATTCGCCAGCCCGGAGGCCGCAGCCAGAACGAGGAAGTCCGGGGCCTGCATGGATCCGAACCACCCCGGCCGACCGACCTGGAGCCCGAAGACGAGTCCCTCCGTCGAGAGGGAGACCACCAGCAGGGGAACGATCCCGACCGAGAGCCAGAACATCGCCCTGGTGTGGCGTTCCCGCTCCTGCTCCGTGTCCGCGTACCCGGAGGCCCACCACCGGTGGTACCACGTGAGACGGGACTCGTAGGTCGCCATGATCGCCGCATCGCGCCTCCCGCCGAGGAACAGGTACGCGAGACTGGCCAACAGGAGACCCACACCGACCAGGGTGAACGTCGCGAAGAACGCCGACTGCGGCCTCGCATAGAGCAGGAAGTGCCACAGGCCCCTGAGCGGATGGCCGAGGTCGATGAGCACCGCCGCCAGCCCAACCAGCAGCGACCCGACGGTGAGCAGTTCGGCGATCCGGGTCACTGGCTTCAGGTCGGCGACGTTGAACACCCGGGCCAGCGCAGCGATGGCGACGCCGGCGAAGCTGACGCCGACGAAGTACTCCACCATGATGACGTACAGGCCCCAGGTGGCACCTCCCATCGTCCCGGTGTCGGCGAGTGCCGTCTCGCCGAGCCCCCCGGTCGCCTGACGCCAATAGGCGTACACGCCGAACAGGAGGACCGCCGTCGCGGCGACTATGAAGACCCGCCATGGGCCCGTCAGTCGTCCCACTCCCTGCGGGAGGGGCCTCGTGCGTGTGTCATGACTGGTCATCGTCAAGCCCTCGCTTTCGGGCGCTCGATCTCGCGGCGCTCATGGGTCGGGGGGGTACCCCCCACGTAGTGGACACGAGGTTTCGTGCCTGCGTCCTCGAGGAGGTTCCATGTCGGCTTCTCCGCCAGGTACCTGCTGATCGGCGTGTCCGGGTCCTCGGTATCACCGAAGATCAACGCATTCGTGGGGCAGGTTGCGACGCACGCAGGATCGAGGCCCTTGTCGACGCGATGCACACAGAACGTGCACTTCTCCATGACGCCCTTCGCATGGCCCCCGCCTGCCGTGTGGCGCTGCTCCGGCCCCTGCAGTTCTTCGAGGTCGGGGTTGCGGTAGGGCGGCACGGCACCTGCGGTCACAGCCGCGAGGTCATCGTCGCCCCAGTCCACGATCGGGTACTGGGCCTTGGCTGGCTCGACCCAGTTGAAGTAGTTCACGCCGTAGGGGCACGCCACCTCGCAATACCGACATCCGATGCAACGGTCCGTGTCGGTGAGGACGAGTCCGTCCTCACGCTTGTACCTGGCACCGACCGGGCACACCTTGACGCAAGGAGCGTTGTCACAGTGCTGGCACGGCCGCGGCAGGAAGCTCATCTCCGTGTCGGGATAGGCGCCTTCTTCGAAGCGGAACACGTACATCCAGAAGTTGCCCTGGACGGTGTTGTTCTCCACCTTGCAGGATTCCATGCAGGCACGGCAGCCTTGGCAGCGCTCGAGGTCGACCGCCATTGCGTACTTGACCATCAGGCACCACCTCCCTTCGTCACCTTGACCTTCACATGGAACGACTGGTCCGCGGTGTTGGCGGTGTAGCCCTTCCCGGTGAAGTAGATCTCATTCGCAGACGCTCCCTGCCCCTTGTTCTGGGGGTGGGTCCACATCCCGAAATGGTGTGGCATGGCCACGGTGTCGGGGCGGATGGCCTCACACAGCGCAACGGTGGTCTGCAGCGACCGGGTCTCGCCGGTCACCGCGTTGTGGGATTCGACGGTGACGGTGTCCCCTTCGCTGAGGCCGAGCCGACGTGCGGGCTCCGGATGGATGTCCAACCGGGCACCGGGGGCGAGCTCGGCGAGCAACGGGATGAAGCTCGTCCGGGACTGCTTGTGCTCGATCTGGTGGTACGAGATCAGGTAGAACTCGTAGTCGTCCGGCGAGGCATCCATCGTGGGCGCGCGCCACGTTGGGAAGGCCGTGTAGTCCTGGTAGTAGGCCTCCTCGGAGCCCTTCTCGATCATCTGGTTCCTGACGTCGAGGAGGCTCTCGCCGTAGAGGCGGTGCAACGCCCCGCCGAACGGTGGATCGGCGGCGTAGCCGTACACCTTGGTCGGCTTCATCGGGCCCTTCACGAACACCCCGCGCGCCGGGTCCTCGAAGTACTCGATGCCCTCCTCGATCCCCTGGGAGCGCGCCCACCGGTCGAAGATCGCCCGGACTGTCGGCTTCTCGTCGAGGGGGAGGGCGAACTCGGTGTCGGTGAGCTTCAGTTCCTTGTTCACGACGGAGAGGTATCCGCCGTCACCGAACAGGGTGCCGATGCGCTCGCAGAGGTCCATGTAGATGTCGATCTCACCGCGGGACTCGAACAACGGCTCCATCGGCGGGACACGCAACGTCACCGCGTCGATGTACTGGTCGGTGGCCGAGATGGGACCTTCGTACTTCTCGATGGTTGCTGCCGGCAACACCACATCGGCGAAGTAGTCGGCCGTCTCGGACAGCCATGGGCTGATCACGGCGACGAACTTGAACAGGTGGTACGAATCGATGTACTCCTTCTGCGATGGGAAGGAGATCAGGGGGTTCACCATGTGGAGGATCGCCACTTCGGGGATCTCCTCGACACCCCACTTCTCGGGGTCGAGCATCACGTTGGCAAGCACTCCGGGGAACCCGGTGTTGATGGGGTAGTACTTGCTCTTGTTCAGCAGGTAGTCGTAGGGGGGATCCTCGACGCTGAGCTTCTCGAACTTCGCGTAGTTCTTGTGGATCTTCCAGGTGAAGTCCGACAACTGGCCGCCGGCGGCTCCCACGGCCCCGACGAGCATCGGCACCATGGTGATCGCACGGGCGGCCTGGAAGCCCAACTCCTGTTGCGTCATGTGGTACGCCATGATCCCGACGGGTCGGAACGGGACCTCGACGCCGTCGACGACGATGGTCGAGCCGATTCGAGCGTTGCTGCCGAACTCCTGGGCGACCGTCCGGATCTGCCCGGCGGTGAGACCCGTGACCTCGGCTGCCCACTCGGGGGTGTACTGGTCGACGTGCTCCTTGAAGAGCTCGAACCCGGTCTTCACCTTCGTGCCGTCGACTTCGTACTCGCCCTCGAGTGCCGGTTCCGCCGCCTCACCGAAGGGGACGGCGGTCCCTGACGCCAGGTCCCACACGAGGCCGACCTCGGAGGCCTCCTCGCCCTCCCCGACGGTCACCTTGACGATCATGCCGTCGTCACCCACGAGCATCGGCGCGTTGGTGTGGGTGGTGAGGTACGGCCGGTCGAGGTAGCCGAGGGCGATCAACTCGCGACACAGCGCCAGGGCCATGGCGAGGTCGGTGCCCGGTCGGATCGGGAGCCACGTGTCGGCGAACGGACCAGCGCTCCGCAAGCGCGGGTCGAGGTGGGTGATCTTCATGCCGCGATCGCGCGCCTTGACCATGTGCCGGGGCCATGTCAGCCAGCAGAACTTGTTCCCGCCGGCGTTCGTGATGTTCCAACCCCACGACAGCATGTAGTTGCAGTACCGGAAGTCGGGGTGAAGGACCGCGTGGGTGCCGATCGTGTACTCGAGCGCCCGATACCCGGCGTCGGAGCAGTAGGCGCCATGGCCCAACTTGCCCGACCCGATCGACTTCACGAACGCGTCGTCGTAGAAGTCCTTCGCCTTCGAACGCCCCTTTTGCCACAGCACCAACTTCGGATTGCGTTCGCGTACCTCGGCGACCTTGGAAGCCACGAGGTCGAGGGCCTCGTCCCAGGTGGCTCGTCGCCACTCGCCGGTCGTGCCCTTCTCATTCGTGCGGACGAGCGGCCACTTGACCCGATTGGGGTCGTACACCGCTTGGATCTGTGCTTGCCCCTTCGGGCAAAGAGTGCCCACGTTCCGGGGGTTGGTCGGGTTGCCATCGAACTTGACCACCCGGCCGTCGATCCGGCGGGCGATCATGCCGCAGTCCTGTTTTCCGATCCAGCAGGTCGTGGCGATGAAGTCCTCTACGGGTCCGGCAAGGGCGACGGGGTCGGCGGCCGCAACGCTGTTCAGCGTGCCGAAGAGGAACCGATCCGCCGCCACAGCAGCACCTGCTGCGAGAGCGCTTCCCTTCACGAACGTCCGGCGCGTTACCTCAGGCATGGGGACTCCTGCATATCGATGCCGATCCGGGTGCCTTGCAGTCGGTACGATCGAGGCCCTCTTCCTCGACGCACGTCCCCAAGGCACTCGACGGCGGATGGTGCTGCACTTGCGTCACCGTGCCAGACCGGCCCTCCCGCTGGTAGCGGGAAAGCGCCGTACGCGTGTAGGGAGAAGCCCCACATAGAGCTGGCAGCGATCGGACGTGCTCCGGCGTTCGTGCTCTCGGCGAAGAGGGGAGCGATCGGGATCCGGGCTCGCGGCCCCTCCGACGCCGTTGCTGGCTACGTTCAGCCGATCGAAAGGGGTCTGGTGGGCAATTACCTCAGTTGACCGACGACCTTGGCGACTCGGACGTCTATCGGTCCCTCAACCTTGTATGCCTCATGGATGGACGCGAACAGTCCCGACTCCCTGAACGTCGCAGCCGGTTCAGCGGGGCGCGGCGAGCCCCGTGACGGATCGGTGTCCTCTCTTCTCGCGCTCATCGTCCGCGCGGACCATAGGGAGCCGTAGGGAGGGCGTCTGGGAGAACCCCTTTTCGACGGAGCCTCGGAGCGGTGTCGAGTGCCGAGAAGCCGACTGGAGCGTGGACTGTCTGGAACTCGGCTCCGATCAGGCCCCCGATCGAGCTCCAGGCGGCTGTGTCTCCGAGCTCGATCGCTCCCATGGTGGTTCCGTCCCACAGCGTCACGAAGAGGGACCGGCCAGCGGTGGGTTTCGAAAGCGGAGGCCGAGCCACCCCTCTCTCTACGCTGCTCCGATGGGTTCCGCAGGGTTCGCGTTCGCCGCCGCTGAAGCGGGCTTCTTTGCCCTCCCGGTGCATCCCATCGTCGTGCACTTCCCGGTGGCGCTCCTGACCATCGCCTGGGCACTCACAACGTGGCAATTCTGGACGGGGTCGGACCATTTCGCCGAGACCCTCGGCTTCGTCGAGATGGCGGGGGTCATCTCCTTGCCGTTCGCAATCGCCACCGGGTTCGTGGATGCCGACGGGTTCGAGGTCTTCACCGCAGCTGAGTGGAGTGAGCCGCTGGTCTGGCACGCCCTGCTCGGTGTCGCCGCCTCGATCGTCTTCACGACCCATTGGTGGCTACACCGCCGCCGACCAGACGCGAGGGCGGAGGTTGCCCTTACCTCCCTGGGCATGTGGCTGCTCATTCTTCTCGGGGCGGTCGCTGGCGAGATGGTGTTCGGATGAGACCCCTCTTGCTCACCGTCCTCGCCGTCGCGTGGCTTCTTGGCCCGTTGGGCGGACAACCGACAGGTGGCGCCCGGCTCGTCGTCGTGGATGTGGAGTCGGGAAGCTTCTACTTCGAGGACGCCAGCCCGGGCGACGGTGTCATCGAGGCCAAGGTCGGGGACCAACTGAGGATCTACATCGCGGACGGTGGGACCGGAACGCGTCACACCGTCGAGATCCCAGCGTTGGGGATCAGCTCTGGGGGAGGCCTTGCGCCAGGGTCAACGTTTGTGACTCCGGCCCTCTCGGAGGCGGGCACCTTTGCGCTGCATTGCAAGCCGCACCGGGCGCGGGGGCACGAGACGACCCTGGTGGTGTCGGGTGGTGCCGCGACCACCACAACGACTACGACCACAACGACCACAACTACGACCACAACTACGACCACCACCACCACGACGGTTCCCGCCACCGCCTCAACTGACGCACCGGAGACCACCGGACCTCCCCCTGCTGTGACGCCGCCCACGTCGCCGTCTGTGACTTCGACATCGACCACTTCGCCACCGGCGGTCGTGACCCAGTCGATAGCCCCACAGGGGGTGCCCGATGTCACTTCGACGACGAGTGGACCGGGGGAAGCTGCCGACTCGGATGACGCCAACCTGCTCCCCGTGGGAGTCGTCAACGCCCCGGGCCCACCTGTCTGGCTGCGCTCGGTATGGGTAGGCCTGGGTGCTGGACCTCTTCTTCTTGTGCTCGCCGTTGCCACCATTCGACGCCGTGGAGACTTCAGGTAGCGGGCCGAGAGGACTCCCCGGGCGACAACCCACACGCCTCGTACGGCCACAACGATGACATCGTTGCGAGCATTGAAACCGACCACTCGGTCTCCCCGGCCGATCGCATGACGATCCACTTGGCCACGGTTCCATCCACCTCGAGGTCGTCAGAGGTGGCTTCGGCTTCGACACACCACACCTCGTCGGGTCCGATGCTGGTTGGTTCACCCTCCCAGCCCCGCACGAGGGTGAACTCGATCTCCGACCCTGACGGCAACGAGTCCCAGTACGACTCCAGTGCCTGGCGAGCATCGTCGGGGAACGGCGTCGTGGCGCACGCGCCGACCACGATCGACATGAGCATGTTGATTGCTGCGATCCGTCGCACTGTCACTCCGCACTTGGCCTCGAACTCCCGAAGTGTCACCACGTCCGTGATGTGCGCCAACCCCTCGTCGGGTGTCGGACCGCCCTTTGACCCGGTAGCGTCGCGACATGGATCTTCGCCAGACCCTGTTCGATGTCGATGACCGCGGCGTGGGCACTGTGACGTTCAACCGTCCGGAGAAGCACAACGTCATGAACGACGCCTTCATGGAAGACCTCCACGAGGTGATGGACTCCCTCCACGGCGTGCGGGCGCTCATCCTCACTGGAGCCGGCGAGTCGTTCTGCGCCGGCGGCGACCTCACATGGATGCAACGCCAGATGGAGCTCACCCGTGAAGAGCGGGTGGCCAACTCGGCCGCCCTCGCGACGATGCTCCGGCGACTCGATTCCCTCCCGGTCCTCACGATCGCCCGGGTGAACGGTCAGGCCTTCGGAGGTGGTGTCGGGATGATCTCCGTCTGCGACATGTCCTTCGCCGTCCCATCGGCCCGGTTCGCCCTCACCGAGGTGAGCCTTGGCCTTGCCCCCTCGAACATCAGTCCCTATGTGGTGCGAAGGATGGGAGCAGCCAACGCACGGAGGGTGATGCTCAACGCCCGGATGATGGACGCCGAGATGGCACAGCGCCTCGGCCTCATCACCGAGGTCCATGACGACGTGGATGCAGCGATCGAGGTCGAAGTGAACGCCGCGCTCCGGTGCGGCCCGGAGGCCGTTGCCTCGACCAAGCGCCTCATCGAGTGGGTCGACACCCACGACGCCGACGAGAACGCTGCGTACACGGCCCGCGACCTCGCCGACGCGTGGGAGCGCGCTGAGGGCCAAGAGGGGATCACAGCGTTCCTCGACAAACGCCCACCCTCCTGGCGGGGCTGAGATCGGGGTCCTCGGGCAGAGGACGCTGATCGGCATACTGCCCCGATGTCGCTGACCGAACGCCGTCGCGCGCTGCGCGAGTGGGCGCGGGAGCATCCCGACGGCCGTTGGGGGCCGGCGCTCGACGCAACGGCACTCGTCGTGGTCGCGGTCCTGGTGGTGTGGCTCCTCCCCGATGACGGTGGCTTCGCAACGCTGGGTCTTCGCTCCGTAGCCTGGCTGTTCGTCCTGGCGTCTCCTCTGGCATGGATCGAAGCCCGTCGCCTTCCCGCAGCGTCGTCTTGGCTCCTTGCCGCCTTCGCCCTTGGTCTCGTTCTCTCCGTTGGACTCGGCCAGATCAAGTACGCGGCGGCCGACCCCCTCTCGGTGTATGCGGCGATGGTCCTCGCAGGTCTCGCGGGGGCGCGCCTCTGGCGATTGCTGCCGACGCGCCGATTGCTCGTATGGGTGGTGTCGGGCAGTCTCCTGTTGGCGTGGGTCCTCGGAGTGGTCGTGTGGCTCGGGGCAGCGGGAACGCCCAGGTGGCTCGTGGTCAGCTGGCACAACCAGAGTGCTGCATTCATGGCGGCGGGTGCCGTGTGGTTCGGAGCGCTCGCAACGACCGAGGCTCGTGGCAAGGGCCTGCTCGCAGCGGTTGCGTCCGGCCTCTCCCTGACGGCCGTGTTGCTGACCGGCTCGCGCGGTGGCCTCCTCGTGGCGGTGGTCGGCGTCGTGCTCCTCGTCGGGGCGCGACACAGGAACTGGCCTCGGTGGGGTGTCCTCGCCGTGGCTGCTGTGGTGGGCGCGTTCCTCCTCTCCCTGTCGTTCCCGAACGAGGCCAGTCCCCTCGAGGCGCGCGGGGAGGGCACCGCCCAGCTGAACGCCGTGGCCCGCTTCGGCCACTGGGAAGCAGGCATGGGCATGTTCCTCGACGATCCGATCACCGGATGGGGGGTCGGCTCCTACGGGGTCGTGGCGCCGGAGTTCAACGACGCCGGGGTGAATCTCACGGCGTCGGCTCACAACGAGTTCGTCGAACTCTTCGCCGAAGGGGGCCTCCTCGTGGGTGTGCCGGCGGTGGCGCTTGCAGCCGCAGCGGCCCTCACCGGGATCCGCGCTCTCGGGAGGGGATCACGACCCGACCAGCTCGGGATGGGTCTCATCGTGCTCGTGTTGGGCGCCCACGCCCTCATCGACTTCGACTGGCTCTACCCCAGCCTCGCCTGCCTCTTCGCGATTGCTGCGGGAACCTTGCCGGGAGGCGTCGGTGAGCGATCGCGCCTCTCGGCGATGGCCCCCACGCTGCTTGTGGTCGTGGGTGCGGGCTTGGTGTGGGTGAGTGGGTCGGGTTGGCTGTCGCCCCTCCCGTGGAGCCCGCGTCCGCCCATCGAGGCTGCACTCGAGGCCGGACCGGCCGATCCTGCATCGGCGCGTGACTTGCTTGCCCCAGTGTTGTCATGGAACCCGGGCGACGACGTGGCCGTCTCCCTCGACCTGGCCTACGGGTATCTGCTCGGTGACGTCTCCGGTGCCGAGGTACTCGACGCCTTGGAGGTCCCCCGGACCAGGTTCGGTACCTATGCACTCCTCGGACGCCAACTCGCTGCCGCTGGAGACCCCGAGATGGCTGCGCTCGTGCTCGACGAGGCGATCGTCGCGCTGCCCGCGTACGTGCGTTGGGGTCCCGCAACGGTTGCGAGGTCCATCTGGGAGGTGCGCCTGCAGGCTGCGTACCTCGCAGGAGGATGCCCTGACTACAGGGAGCAGGTCGAGCGCCTCATGGCTGATCCATCGTTCGACCTCTACGGGTTCGCCCTCGACGCGTCGGAGGGCTTGAACGCCGAATGCGGGTAGGGACGCGCTAGGTGTATTCGGGGTCCCAGCAGGGGAGTGGTACGGTCAGGGGGCCGCTCTGTTTGGGGCGGACGTCACGGAGTCCCCTTTCTGGGCCCTCCGTGCCACGAGCTTGAGCTGGCTGGGAACCTCGGTTCCTGCCTGGTAGCTCCTCCCCATGGGGGTGAACCGTAGAGGTTGCGGGCACGTGCTCACATCCCACGCAATCCAGAGGATGCATCCAATGAAACCCACTCACTCGCGCTTGACGCGCGTGCTGGCACTCGCCGTGGTGGCGATGACAGTGTTCGCTGCCTGCGGCACCGAGACGGAAGGCGCCTCCGGTGGCGCCCTTGCCGAGTACGACCTCTCCGACGTCGAGATCGCCGTCGGATCAAAGGACTTCACCGAGCAGCTCGTGCTCGGCGAGATCATGGTCGCTGCATTCCAGGCGGCCGGAGCTGACGTCGACAACAAGGTGAACCTCGGTGGCACCGTGGTCGCCCGCCAGGCCCTGCTCAATGGCGACATCGACGTCTACATGGAGTACAACGGAACCGGTTGGACGGTCCACCTCGGCGAGGAAGAGCCGTCCTTCGACCCCGACGAGTTGACCGAGGGTGTCCGCGAACTCGACCTCGAGCAGAACGACATCCGATGGGTCTCCCGCAGCCCGTTCAACAACACCTACGGATTCGCCTCGAGCCCCGAGCTCACCGAGTCCAACGGTGGCGTGTTCACGATGCAGGAGATGGCCGACTACATGGCCGCCAACCCCGACACGGTGCTCTGCCTCGAGTCCGAGTTCCCCGACCGGCCCGACGGTCTCATCCTCTTCGAGGAGGCGACCGGCTACACGGTCCCCGAGAGCCAGGTCACGATCCTCGACCTGGGGCTCATCTATGGCGAGACGGCCCAGGGCAACTGTGACTTCGGTGAGGTGTTCACCACCGACGGCCGGATCCTCGAGCTCGGTCTCGGCCTCGTCGAGGACCCGGGCGTGATGATCCTCTACAACGTCTCGATGACCGTGCGGGACGACCTGTACCAGGAAGCCCCAGAGGCGTTCGACGAGATCGCCGAGCTCATCCTCTCCCCGCTCGACAACGAGCTCATGTCCGAACTGAACAAGCGCGTGGCCGTGGACGGTGAGAACCCCGAGGACGTCGCAGTCGACTACCTGGTCAGCCAAGGCCTCATCGACGGTTGACGGGACGTGTTCCCCGGGGCGTGCGCCCCGGGGAACACTCCTGCTTCCTTTTGGCATGCAGAGCTTCCTCGACTTCGTCGGCAACAACCTCGACGACATCGCCGAGTTCGCCCTCCAGCACATCCTGCTGGTCTACGTCCCGGTGATCACTGCGACGATCTTCGCCGTGATGCTCGGGTCGGTGTTCCGGCACAACGCGACGATCCAGAACCTCAACCTGGGCGTTGCCTCGGTGTTGATCACGATCCCATCGCTCGCGTTGTTCTCGATCACCATCCCGATCTTCGGTCTGGGCTTTTGGCCTCCGGCGATCGCCCTCTTCCTCTACGCCCTCCTCCCGGTGCTCCGGAACACCGCCACCGGGCTTGCCGAAGTCGACCAAGCTGTCCTCGAGTCCGCCAAGGGCATGGGAATGGAGGCGCGCAAGCGCCTCTTCCGGATTGAACTCCCACTCGCCTTCCCGGTGATCCTGGCAGGCGTCCGCGTCTCGTTCCTGATGGCGATGGGGATCGGCGCGATCGCCGCCCTCGTCGATGGCGGGGGACTCGGGGAGTTCATCAAGGATGGCCTGGCCCGCTACCCGCTCCAGACCTCCGTGGAGCGCATCTGGACCGGCACGATCGGGATCATCCTGCTCGCCCTCATGACCGACTGGATCATCGGCTTCATCGGCCGCCGCACAACCCCTGAAGGGATCCGCACATGACGCACCCACACGATCCACTCGATGCCACGGCTCCCGAGGCGCTCATCTCGCTCGAAGGAGTCTCCAAGACCTACCCGGGATCCACGATCCCAGCCGTCGAGGAACTCACCATGGACATCCCAAAGGGCGAGATCCTCGTGCTCGTTGGCCCATCGGGATGCGGGAAGTCGACGACGCTGCGCCTCATCAACCGGATGATCGAGCCCACTGCCGGACGGATCATCTTCGAGGGTGAGGACGTCACGACGGTCAACCCCGACATGCTCCGGCGTCGCATCGGCTACGTGATCCAGCGCATCGGTCTCTTCCCACACATGACGATCCGGGAGAACATCGGCACCGTTCCTCGCCTGCTCGGTTGGAAGGAGGACAAGACCAACGCCCGGGTTGACGAACTGCTCGACCTCGTCGGCATGGACCCTTCGATCTTCCGCGACCGCTACCCGAAGGAGCTCTCCGGCGGTCAGGCCCAGCGTGTCGGCGTCGCCCGTGCGCTTGGTGCCGACCCCGACGTGATGCTCATGGACGAGCCGTTCGGCGCGATCGACCCGATCACCCGCGACCGGCTCCAGAACGAGTTCCTCCGCCTCCAGCGCGAGATCCAGAAGACGATCGTGTTCGTGACCCACGACATCGACGAGGCGATCAAGATGGGTGATCGGATCGCCATCCTGCGGGAGCGCTCTGTGGTCGCCCAGCTCGACACCCCCGAGCGTATCCTCGCCAACCCGGCCGACGACTTCGTCGACGACTTCCTCGGTGACGCATCCACCCTCAAGGGCCTCAGCCTCGTGAGGGTCCGGGACATCGAACCCGACCCGTATCCCACGGTGCGCGTCTCGGAAGGGCGAGCGGCGGCTCTCGAAGCCATCCGGCGGGGCGAACAGGAGTGGGTCCTCGTCCTCGACGACGATGGCCGTCCGTTGCGTTGGGTGAACGAGGCAGCGGTGGACAGCAGCGACTCGCCGCTTGCTGAGGCAGGGCGTCGGGTACGCGTCATGGTCGAGCCCGAGGAGAGCCTCAGGGAGGCCCTCGAGCAGATGTTGCATTCCCACGCCGGCATCTCGCCGATCGTGGATGGGAAGGGTGTCTTCCTCGGCGTCGTCTCGGTATCGACGCTCGCTGGGCTCCTGCGTGACATGGAGGCTTCGGCGAAGCGCCCTGAGGGGGCGACGGCGTGACGGTGGTTTCCGAGTCGTCCTCCGGCCTCCTCGAACGGATCCGGCAGAACGAGGCCCTCAGGCTCTCGCTGGCCCCCTTGGGGCTGGCGGTGCTCGTGGCGCTCACGCTCATGCTCATCCGGAGCGTCGACCCCGACACCATTGCAGGGCGTGCGCTCCAGACGGAGAAGATCCGCATCCAGTTCTTCGACCACATCTCGCTGACCGTGTGGTCGACGCTGATCGTGCTCGTGGTGGCGATCCCGCTGGGGGTCTTCCTCACGAGGCCGCGCTTCGCTCGTTGGGAGTCGCCGGTCCTCTCGGTTGCGAACTCGGGCCAGGCGTTCCCTGCCTACGGGATGCTCGTCATCTTCCTCACGTGGTTCGGATCGGGGGCCGCCACGGCGATCTGGGCGCTGGCGTTCTACGCCATGCTCCCGGTGCTTCGGAACACGATCGTCGGACTCCAGCAGGTCGACCAGGACATCATCGAGGCCGGACGCGGCATGGGTATGACCAAACGTCAGGCCCTCTTGAAGATCGAGCTCCCGCTCGCCGTCCCGGTCATGATCGCTGGCGTACGCACCGCCCTCATCATCAACGTGGGCATGGCAGCGCTCGCCTTCCTCATCGGTGCCGGTGGCTTGGGGGAGACGATCAACACCGGCCTGAAACTGCAGCGTGATGTCCTCATCGTCGCTGGCGCGTCCATGGTGGCCGTGCTCGCCCTTGCGGTGGACTGGATCGCCGCAATGGCGTATCGCATCCTGCGGCCGAAGGGCCTGTAGAGGAACGGTTGTCTACCTAACACTTGTTAGGTAGACTCGGTGGCGCCATGACCCGCATTGCCGAGCATCCCCTCATCGACGATGACCTCCGCGCCATCTCCGACCAGGTGATCGCCTTCTGTGAGGCAGAGGTGCGCCCGCACGTCGACGAATGGGAGCGCGACGGCAAGGTCCCCCGCGAGGTCCTCCAGAAGATGGGATCGCTCGGGATGTTCTCGCTTCGGTGGCCGGAGGAGTACGGGGGGCTCGAGATGGGCCCCATCGCATCTGCAGTGCTGGCGGAGTCGCTCGGGCTCGCCTCGACATCAGGCGGGTTCGACGTCACCGTGCTCGTCCACACCGACATGGCCTCCCCGCACCTCATGCATGTGGGGACCGCCGAGCAGCTCGGGCGCCTCAGCCCCGGCATCCTGTCGGGTGGGCTCATCACCGCCGTCGGCGTGACAGAACCCGACGCAGGATCCGATGTCGCCGGCATGCGCACCACGGCGAAGAGAGATGGCGACGGCTGGCGCATCAATGGGACGAAGATGTTCATCACGAACGCCGTCTACGGCGACGTGGTGTTTCTCGCAGCTCGCACCGACCCCGACAACCGCTACGGGATCTCGATGTTCATCGTCGAGAAGGGCCGGGAGGGCTTCTCGGTCGCGCAGAAGCTCGACAAGCACGGCTGGCGGTGTTCCGACACCGCCGAACTCGTGCTCGACGACGTGTGGGTCCCCGATGAGAACCTCCTCGGCTCCCCGCATCGGGGCTTCTACGAGATCATGAAGAACTTCCAGAACGAGCGAATGGTGATCTCCGCCGAAGCCGTCGGCGCGGCGCAGGCAGCGATCGACCTGACGCTCGAACACACCCAGACCCGCCGGGCGTTCGGCGGTGTCCTGTTCGACAAGCAGGTGATCCGGCAGCGCCTTGCGATGGCACAGGCGAAGGTGGATGCGTGCCGGGCCGCCGTGTACCAGGGAGCCTGGATGATGGAGTCCGGCCTCGACGCCTCGAAGTACATGTCGGGGGTGAAGGCCTACGTGAACGAGACCGTCATGGAGGTCATGTACGACTGCACCCAGTTCCACGGGGGAATGGGCTTCATGACGGAGACCCCGGTCGTGCGCCTCTATCGGGATGCCCGCATCAACACCATCGGCGGCGGGGCGACCGAGGTCATGCTCGAAGAGGTCGCCAAGCGCAGCGTCGTGGTGTAGCCAGATTCCCCAGATGGGGATGTCCCGAACGGCTTCCGCGGGTAGCGTGCCGAGAGGAACACTCTCGGAGGTGGGAGATGCAAACAGGAAAGCCGCTCAGCGGAGCGATCCTCGGGGCGCTCGCCGGACTCTTCGTGGCGATCATCGTCCAGCAGGCCGGAGCGTGGCCGCTCGACCGCATGCTCGTGTTCGGGGCGATGGGCCTCATCGCGGCGCTCGGCTTCTTCATCACGAAGGGACTGCAGGGCGCCGCAGCGATGAAGGTCGTCGCCATGCTCATCATCGCGGGTCTCGTGGGGTTGGCCGGGCTGGGGGCGGCCGAGGCAGGGGAGAGCGGGTACATCGAGGGTGGCTGCACGGCTGCGGCCGTCTCGGATCTCGACTCCGTCCAGAGCCCGGCAGCCACCTCGAAGTCCGATCCCTTCGATGTCGCCCCCGAGGGCATGCTCTCCTGGTCCGCCACCTCCCCGAACCCGATCACCGACCACACCTGGCAGATCACCGTCGACGTCGCCGGCTTCCCCTACGTTGCGGCAAACGGCGGCGACCCCAACGAGGGCGAGTCCCAGCAGGAGGTCGGCGAACGTGACCTCGCCGCCGACGCCGAGGAGATCGCGGGGATCCTCGGGACCGCCAACATCGGTGGGATCTACGAGGTGAGCGGGTACATCGAGGGTGACGGCGGCCGCTGTGAGGGCCTGGGGTTCGTGAGGATCGGTGAGGGTGGTTGGCTACAGGGCCCCCTTGCGCTCGGTGCGACCGCCGTTTCGGCGATCTTCATTGTCATCCTCGTGCTCGTGGGCCGCTCGATCGTCCCGATGCCCATGGGAGTGCCTTCGGCAGATCCGTCCGACTGAGGCCGGAATAGCCCGAGTCGGTGTGGGGTTGGAACGGGCGACGGATACCCTCGGGGGTATAGACGCCCCCGCCAACGGAGGAACACCCATGGCGACCGTGGAACTCACGCTCGAGAACTTCGAAGAGACGATCGCGAGCAACGACACCGTGATCGTCGACTTCTGGGCCGACTGGTGCGGCCCCTGCAAGATGTTTGCGCCCACTTTCGAGACCGCTTCGGAGGAACACCCCGACATTGTGTTCGGCAAGGTCGACACCGAGGCCCAGCAGGCGCTCGCCGGCAGCTTCGGGATCATGTCGATCCCGACCCTCATGGTCTTCCGGGACAACATCATCCTGTTCAACCAGGCAGGTGCCCTCCCGGCCCCCGTCTTCCAAGACCTCGTCCAACAGGTCAAGGACCTCGACATGGACGATGTCCGGCGCCAGATCGCCGAACAGGAGGCGAACGCCGACGCATAGGTTGGTCCGCTCGGTTCGTTCGTGCGGTGGGCCGCACCCCAAGGGATGCGGCCCACCTGCATTCGGGAGTCGCCGACGTCGGGCCTGCGGGGATGAGAGTGCATAGGGTCACGGGATGCGTCGACCAGCCCTTGTCGCCGTGGCGATGGTCCTCGCTGCCTGTTCTGCGGGGACTCCCACTGCGATCCCATCCGTGGAGTCGCGCACCGCGCCGACCGCCCCGCCGGTGGAGGCGAGCGACTGGGTGCTCGTGGACACAATCGGTCTCCCGGAAGTCGCCTTCATCACCCCGAACCACCTCGAGGTTGATCGCGCGGGGAACCTCTACGTCACCGAGTTCGCGGGTGGCCGCGTGCTCGTCTTCGACAGGGAGCTCTCGCTCATGGACCAGTGGGCTGGTCCGGACCTCGAAGTGGGCCAGCTCGAGCAACCGACCGGTATCGGTCTCATGTCTGACGGCACGGTGGTGGTCGGGGAGGCGGGGGGGGAACCGCGTGCAGTTGTTCGGGCGGGATGGAACCTCGAAGGACATCTGGGGGAAGTTCGGTGTGGACCCCGGCGAGTTCGGCTCGGCCATGGGAATCGGGGTGCACGAGGAGTTACGGCGTGTCTATGTGGCGGATCACGTGAACTCGCGGGTCCATGTGTACGACTTCGAGGGAACGCTGCTGTTCATGTTCCCGAACGGTGGGGACTTCACCCAGATCGGCTCCGAACCCGACCAGATGTGGCTTCCGGGTGATGTGGACGTGGCGCCCGACGGGACGGTCCTCGTGGTCGACACCGGCAATCGGAGGGTCCAACGCTGGGGTCCCGAGGGGGAACTCCTCGCGGTCTACGGGACCGGCCTGATCAACGATCCCCAGGTCATCTCGGCGAACGATGACGGCACCTACTGGCTGGCAGGCCCGTCGGACAACAGGGTGGGGTTGTTCGACGGTGCGGGAGCGCTCCTGGTGGAGTTGCCGCCACCCCCAGGGGGCTTTGACCGACCGCACGGAATCGTCACCCGAGACGACGGATTGGTCTTCGTCGCGGACACCTTCAACCAGGCGGTCCACGTGTACCGGGTGGATTCAGTGCTTGCGAACGTGGTGAACGGCTGAGGCCGAGCAGCAGCCGCCCTACCCCAGTGCGTCCTCACCCAGGCCGACGAGGTTCCCGTAGCGGTGCGTGCGGATCGACATGGCCTGTTCGCGCATGTACCACCGCAGCTCGAGACGGCCCTGGGCGACGACGGGGTCGTCGAGCACCCGGGCATGGACATTCCGGGCGGCCACCCAGAGCGAACGAGGAGCGGTGCCGATCACTCGCACGCGATCGTCCAATCCGAGTCGTGAGGCGAACGCGTCGTCGTCCTCCGCAGTGACGCGAATGGGCATGCCGTGCCACTCCCACGTTGCCCCCGTTCCGAGCGAAACGCCCACCGGTGCGCCGGCGGTCCGCCCCGCCGCCACGGCAAGCAGGGCGTCCTCGGGGTCTCCGTCGGCGAGGAGTCGGACGAGGACGCGTGGTGCCGGCCTGTACCTGAACGCGTTCACCTCGCCGACGACCGCTGAGGGGTCATGGACGAGGGAGAAGTGATGTGCCCGGGCATGGGCATACGACGAAGCGGCTGCCCGGACCCTCGCTGAGGCATCGGGCACCTGCGCGAGGAGTTGCTCCACCGCCGGTCCCACCCGGCCCGCCCGCGTCGGTAGGCGCTCCTCGGTCCAGCGAGAGAACGTCGAGACGTAGTTCGGGCCGCCGGCCTTGGCACCCGCGCCGTAGCTCGAGCGCTTCCATCCACCGAACGGTTGGCGACGCACGATGGCACCGGTGATGTGACGGTTGACGTAGCCGTTCCCGGTGTCGATCTCGTCGCACCAGCGGCTGATCTCGCGTTCGTCGAGTGAGTGGATCCCGGCGGTGAGTGCGTAGTCGGTGTCATTCATCCAGCGGATCGCAGTGCCGAGGTCGGGAGCCCGCATGAGGCCGAGCACCGGACCGAAGCACTCGGTGCGATGCAGGAACGATCCTGGCGCAACGCCGAGCCGCACCCCCGGGGACCAGAGCGTGCCGCCGAGGTGGCGGGGCTCCACGAGCCACTCCTCGCCCTCATCGAGTGTGGTGAGGGCTCGGGCGAGCGCGGATCCCGGCGTACGAACGACGGGGACGACCTTCGCCTCCAGATCCCATGCAGGGGCGACGTGCAGGGAGGAGACCGCGTCGGCGAGCTGGCGGAGGAACATCTCGTCGTCGTACACCTCGGCCTCGAGGATGCCGAGGCTCGCTGCCGAGCACTTCTGGCCACTGTGCCCGAACGCCGACCGCACGAGGTCACCGATCGCCTGGTCGCGGTCGGACATCGCGGTCACGATGAGGGCGTTCTTGCCGGAGGTCTCGGCAGACAGCCGTAGGTCGGGCCGCCAGTCGAGGAAGCGCTGGCCGGTTTCCCAGGCACCCGTGAGGATCACGCCCCCGATGCGCTCGTCGGTGATCAATCGCTGGCCCACCTCGTCGTCGGAGGTGGGCACGAACTGCAGGACGTCGTCGGGAACGCCGGCCGCTCGGAACGCCTCGGCGATCATCGATGCCACGAGCACCGTCTCAGGAGCCGGCTTGAACAGCACGGCGTTCCCCGCAGCGAGGGCAGCGAGGACGCCGCCGGCAGGAATGGCGAGCGGGAAGTTCCATGGCGGCGCCACGGTGATCACCCCGAGCGGTTCGGGCACGGCGCCGTCGACGTCGAGGTGACCGAGCGACCGGGCGTAGTAGCGGGCGAAGTCCACCGCCTCCGACACCTCGACATCGGCCTCGGCGAGCCGCTTGGCGGCGTCGAGGAGCATGGCACCGAGGAAGTCGCCCCTGCGGTGTGCGAGTTGGAGGGCACACGCCTCGAGGATGCGGGCTCGTTCCTCGTCGGATGTGGACCGCCAGCGCGCTGCGCCGTCGACCGCCGTGGCGATCGCCTGGTCCACCTGCTCCGCGTTCGCCCGGACCCACTCGTACGCAACCTCGTCCGGGTACGAGGGGTCGGGTTGGGCCACGATGCGGTCTGACGTCGCCGGGGCGCCGCCGATCACGGGAGTGACCAGGCCGATCGACCGCTGCCGCCAGTCGTCCCGGATGCTGCGAGCCCACTCCTGATTCGCGGGCAGGGAGAAGTCGGTGTCCGGCACGTTCGTGAACGGCTCGTCGGGGTCGAAGGTGAGGTGCTCGGAGCGGCGGTCCTGGGTGCGGCGGGGTCCTTCTGGGGGACGGGTCGAGGCTGCGGCGAGGAAACGCTCTGCTTGGCGGGTGAAGGCTGCATCGCCGGGGACCATCCCGAACAGGTCGTGCAGGAAGTTCTCTTCTTCGGTGTTCTCGTCGAGCCGCCGGATGAGGTAGGCGATCGCGGACCGGAAGTCCTTCTCCTCCACGATCGGTGCGTACAGCAGGATGCTCCCGGCGACATCCTGCACGGCCTTCGCCTGGTGGTTCGCCATACCCTCGAGCATCTCGATGTCCACGAACTCCTCGCTGTGGTGATGGGCGCGGAGGAGGAGTGCGTGGCTCACGTCGAAGAGGTTGTGCGACCCCACCCCGAGGCGCACCGCAGACGCATGGTCCTGCCGGGTGCCGTACCGCAGCATCGCCGAGAAGTTCGCGTCGACCTCCTCCTTGGTGGGATAGGGGGCCTGCGCCCACCCGCGCCACGAGGCCTCCACCTGTTCCATGGCGAGGTTGGCCCCCTTCACGATGCGGAGCTTCACCGGTGCCCCGCCCGCATCCACCCTTCGCCTCGCCCACTCGGTGAGCGCTCGCTGGAGGGGGCCGGCATCAGGGAGGTATGCCTGGAGGACGATCCCGGCCGCAAGGGCGTGGAACTCGTCCTCGTCGAGTGTCTCCACGAAGGAGTCGTAGGTGAGGTGGAGGTCCCCGTACGCCTCCATGTCGAGGTTCACGAACGTGGGGTGCTCGGCGTCCGCGGCCGCCCGGTAGAGGGTGCGGAGGCGGTCCTTGAGCACCCGCTTGGTGGCGTCGGCGGCGACGTGGTCGATCTGGGAGTAGATCGAGGAGATCTTCACCGACACGTAGTCCACGTCGTCGCGCTCGAGCAGCCCGAGGTACTTGTCGAGTCGGCGACCCGCCTCCCCTTCGCCGAGGATGGCTTCGCCGAGGTAGTTGATGTTCATCCGTACGCCGTCGGTGCGACGCCGGGCGAGGTGGTCGGCGAGTTGCCGCTCCTCCGACGGGAGGATCATTGCCGCCGTCTCCGCACGAACCCGTGCCACGACCGCGGGCACGACGACACGGGGCAGGAAGCGTCCGGCGATTGCCCCCGTTCCCAACGCGACCCGTTCCCAACCGGCGAAGTAGTGGGGGACCCCCTCGGTCCCGATGAGGTGGTCGAGTTGGTCGGCGACCCGCCGCGCATCGTTCGATCGGAACACCTGGTCGAACAACTCCACGGTGACGCGCTTCCCATCGGGGTCCCGCATCATCGCCGCCATGCGCTCGGCGTTGTGTCGGTCCTCGTTGGTACGGAGCTCGAGGGCCTCGGCGAGGAGGAGTGCAGCGAGGTCGACGGCCGATGCGGCGAGCGCCTCCTCGTCCGCGTGCGGTGCGGAGGAGAGGAGTTCGTCGATGCGCATCCCGCGAATCTACGCGGCAGTCGCCTCACTCCTCCGAGAAGGAGTGGGTTACGGCGGAGACGATCTGACACCCCCCTCCCGTTCGCTGCGCTCAGTTGGGCCAACGTTCCCTAGGTGGGTCGGCGGGTGGCGACGTCGAGGCGCTGTGGGCCACGGAGGAAGAAGCCCTCCGGCCACTCGAGGGCGGCATCATCCATGGCGAGTTGGACGCCGCCAGTTCGCTCGAAGAGGACGTCGAATGCTGTGATTGCCTCCATGCGCGCGAGAGGCGCCCCCAAGCAGTGGTGGATGCCGAAGCCGAACGCCAGGTGCGGGTTGCGCTCGCGGCCGACGTCGAGCCGATCGGGATCGTCGAACGTGCGTGGATCACGATTCGCCCCGAAGAGGATGGGGATGACCGGGGCCCCGCGGGGGATCGAGACGCCAGCGATCTCCACGTCCTCGAAGGCGATCCGCAGGGTCGTCGACTCGACCGGTCCGTGGAATCGAAGCAGCTCCTCGACGCCGGTACGCAGCAGCGCCCGGTGCTCGACGAGGCGGGCTTGCTGATCGGGGTGCCGCGTGAGCTCGAGGGTCCCGTTGGCGAGCAGGTTGACGGTCGTCTCGTGCCCGGCGACGAGGAGTAGGAAGACCATGCCGAGGAACTCCATGTGGTCGAGGCGCTCCCCCTCCTCTTCCACGGTGAGCAGGAACGACACGAGGTCGTCCCGGGGCGCGGACCGTCGTTCCTCGGCGAACTCGTTGAAGTACTGGACGAACTGCATCCCGGCGAGCTGTGCCGCCGCGAAGTCGGTTCCGAGAATCGCCTTCGTCCACTCCCGGAAGCTCGGCTGGTCCTCAGAGGGGACGCCGAGCAGCTCGGCGATGATCGTCACCGGGATGGGGAGGGCGAAGGACTCGACGAGATCCCATGAGTCCTCCCCCTCCACGGCGTCGAGGAGCTCGTGGGCGAAGGACCGCACGCGTGGCTCCAGCCGCTCGACGGTCCGCTTGGTGAAGGCGTCGCGCACGAGCCCTCGGAGGCGGGTGTGGTCGGGCGGGTCGAGGAACAGCATGTTCCGCCCGAGCGCGGCGAACGGTCCCTCGTCGGCGCCGGTCTCGAACTCGACCTCCTCGCGATCCATGCGCTTCTGCCACTCGTGGCCGATCACAGGGCTGCGGAGGGCGGCTACCGCCTCGTCATGCCCGGTGACCATGTGGTACCTCGTCCCCGTCTCCGGGCCGACGAACACGCTGACGGGATGATCGGCGCGGGCGGCGCTCCAGAACGAGTGCGGATCACGACGTGTCTCGGGATCCCAGGGAGTGCGATGCGGGGGGAGGGCCATCGGCTGGAGGCTATGCGTCCCCCGCGGAGAGGGCGGAGCCCGTGGCGCCGACACTCATGCCTCCCAGCGACGACCGCCCTACCCTCCCCGCATGCCTGTCGGCCTCGATGACTTCCTTGCGGGGATGCAACGCCTCGCCGCCGCCGTGACGATCGTGGCGACCGAGGCGGGAGGTGTTCGCGCCGGCCTCACGGCTTCGGCGGTCACCTCGCTCACCGCCGAACCCCCGACACTGCTGGCCTGTGTGAACCGCGACGCCGGGACCCATGGACTCCTGCTGGAGGCAGGACGATTCTCGGTGAATCTGTTGGGGCGCGGGCATGAGGACGTCGCCGGCGCATTCGCCGGCTTCGGGGGGCTGGAGGGACCGGAGCGGTTCGAGGTCGGCTCGTGGCGAGCCGGAAACCACGGTGTACCGGTCCTCGAGGGGGCGCTCGCCTCGTTCGAGTGCCTCGTCGACGAGGTCGTGGTGCGGTCATCGCACGACGTGTTCATCGGTGCGATCGAAGCTGTCCACCTCCCCGATGTCGATGTCGATCCCCTCCTGTACCTGGATCGATCATTCGGGGGGTTCGACGGTGGCTGAGGTGAGCTTCACGGAGGACGGGCCGCCCGAGACGGTGCTGCCGACGCCGGATGCTGCCCAGGTGGCCGCCCTCGACGCGGCCGTGGCGGTTGACGGGGCGCGGGACGCCGTCGCCAGGGTCGTCGCCGACCATCCGAGGTTCCTCCACGCGTGGGCTGCAGCCGGCGAGCTGGCCGAGGCTGCTGCGGAGACCCATCGGGATCGCGTCGAGGCGTACGCCCTGTTCCGCGTGGGGTACCACCGGGGTCTCGATGCGCTTCGGGGGAGTGGATGGCGCGGGTCTGGGTACGTCCGCTGGCACCACGTCGAGAACCAAGGCTTCCTTCGCTGTCTCGACGGCCTGCGGAGGATGTCCGCAGCGATCGGGGAGATGGATGAGTCCGTTCGGTGCGCGGAGTTCCTCACCCAGTTGGACCCACGGTGGGGAGCATGAGGGACTGGTACCGGCAGCAGGATGCCGTTGGGCTTGCCGCGGCGATCGCGTCCGGAGACGTCTCCTCCCGAGAGGTGCTCGACTGTGCCATCGAGCTCGCCGAGGAGGTCAACCCCGCGCTCAACGCGATCACGGTCTGGGACGTCGATCGTGCCCGGGCATCCGCGGACGCAAGCCGGTCGGGCCCATTCGGCGGTGTGCCGTTCCTGCTCAAGGACCTCTACACGCCCATGGTGGGACTGCCCTCCACCGACGGCACAAGGCTCTATGAACCTGCCACCCCCCTCTACGACTCCGAGTTCGTCGCTCGCTGTACGGCGGCCGGGCTGGTGGTGTTCGGACGCACGGCATCCCCCGAGTTCGGCATCTCGACCACGACCGAGACCGTGCGCCATGGGGCGACCCGGAACCCGTGGAACCCCAAACACTCTTCCGGTGGCTCGTCGGGAGGTGCCGCCGCCGCAGTGTCGGCGGGGGTCGTTCCTCTCGCTCACGCCTCGGACGGTGCAGGGTCGATCCGGATCCCCGCTGCGAACTGTGGACTGTTCGGCCTGAAGCCCTCCCGGGCCCGGGTGTCGTCGGCCCCGGACCTCGGAGAGGGGTGGAGCGGCATGTCGATTGCGGGCTCGGTATCGCGTTCGGTCCGGGACAGCGCTGCCTTCCTCGACGCTGTCTCCGGCAGCGTCCCCGGTGACCCGTATGCCACCCCGACGGGAGAGCGTCCCTTCCTCGAGGAGGTGGGCCAGGATCCGGAGCCGCTGAAGATCGGCATGGTGTCGGAGCCGTTCACCGCTGCCGTGGTCGATCCCACCTGCATGGCTGCGCTCCAGGGTGCGGCGATGCTCCTCGACGGGCTCGGCCACGAGGTGGAGGAGCACGAGCCGTCGCTCGGCGAGGACACCTGGGAACTCGCCCGCGTCCTGGTGTCGGTCCATGTGCTCCGGCTCCTCGAGGACGTCGGGGCGCTGCGGGGCGCGAAGGTGCGGGCATCAGAGGTGGAGGCGGTGACGTGGAAGATCGCCGTCGAGGGCACCCATGTGACGGCGCCTGAGTTCGCCCGTGCGATTGATCGCATGCACCTCATGGGGAGGCGGCTGGCGGAGTCCTTCGCCTCCTTCGACGTCCTCATGACACCGACGACCGCGACCCCTGCGGTGCCCCTCGGAGCGATGTCGATGGATCGGGTCGATGACGACGCCGAGCAACTCTTCCGTCGCACCGTGGCGTTCAGCCAGGTCGCCAACCTCACGGGGGTGCCGGCGATGACCGTCCCCCTTCACTGGTCGGGTGATGGCCTTCCTGTGGGCGTGCAGTTCATCGCCCCCCTTGGGAGGGAGGACCTCCTCTTCCGCCTCGCCGGTCAACTCGAGCGGGCGCGGCCCTGGGACGAACGCCGGCCCTAGGGCGGGAAACCTTCGACATCCCCTTGGCGGGGGTGTGAAGATGGATGGGTGTCCTCCGTCGTCGTCGACTCCCTTACGAAGACGTTCAGGGTCCCGGTACGCGAACCGGGCCTGATGAACTCACTCAAGTCGCTCTTCCACCGCGAGTACCGAATCGTCGATGCAGTGAAGGAGGTGTCCTTCGCGCTCGAGCCGGGAAGCGTCGTCGGGTTCCTCGGGCCGAACGGTGCTGGGAAGACGACCACCCTCAAGATGCTGTCCGGGCTGCTGTTCCCCGATGGCGGGAGAGCAGAGGTCCTCGGCTTCGTGCCGTCCGATCGGAGGCCCGAGTACCTCGCCCGGGTGGCCCTCGTCATGGGCAATCGGAACTCCCTGCAGTGGGATCTCCCTGTTGCCGACTCCCTCGACCTGCGGAGGGCGATGTACGAGATCCCGCTCGGGGACTTCCGGAGGCGCAAGGACGAGTTCGTGGAGCTCCTTGGTGTTGGGGAACTGCTCACCAAGCCTGTCCGGAACCTGTCGCTCGGAGAACGGATGAAGATGGAGATCCTGGCGGCGCTGCTCCCCCGCCCCGACGTGCTGTTTCTCGACGAGCCGACCCTGGGGCTCGACATCTCGATGCAGAAGCGGATTCGGCGGTTCGTCGCGGAGTACACCTCCGAGACGGGGGCGACGGCACTCCTCACCAGCCACTACATGGCTGACGTGACGGCGCTGTGTGAGCGCGTGATCGTCATCCACCGGGGTGGCCTGCTCTTCGACGGCGACCTCTCCGGCCTCGCTGATCGCTTCTCCCCCCAGAAGACCATCCACCTGTCGGTGGACGGAGCGCTCCCGGACCTCGCCGAACTCGGGTCAGTCTCGCGACCGGGGGAGTCGAAGGCCACGCTCCTCGTCGACCGAGACCGGGTCGCGGAGGTCGCCGCGGCCCTCCTTGATCGGTTCGAGGTCGTGGATCTCAGCATCGAGGATCCCCCGATCGAGGACGTGATCGAGCAGGCGTTCGCCATGGGGG
>CAZRJG010000023.1:767-32349 GCA_964600365.1 uncultured Acidimicrobiia bacterium | reverse complement strand
CGTCGAGTTCCGGCGACACGCAGCAGGTCGCGGTCTCGGCCACCTTCGGGACGTACGAGGCCGTTCGCTACACCGTGCACATCGAGCTCGACCTCCGTGGTTTCTGTGAGGAGACGACGTACGACGCGGCCTCGAACATCTCCTATCGGGTGTGGCAGACGGCCGGACCGATGGTGTCCGGCAACATCGACTACGTGTTCGAGGGCTACGACGCCGACACCGACACGTACACGACCCTCATGGACTTCACGCTCGTGGTGGCGACCGATCAGATCGTCATCACGGCCGCCTACATCGACCCGGGGGTCGGGTGATGGTGCGGCGCATGCGCTCCGACGACGGCATCACGCTCGTTGAGCTGCTCGTCACCGTGTTCCTGCTCTCGATCATCAGTGTGATCGTGGGCAACGTGATGGCATCTTCGCTCCGTGCCACGCGCAACCTCGACGGTGCAGCGAGTTCCAACGACGAGGTTCGCCTTGTCATCCAGCAACTCGAGCGCGACTTCAGGTCGGCAGAGCAAGTGTGCGAGCCGACGGGCGGTGCGACCGGGGACGTCCTCGCGATCAGGGTCCAGACCGGCTCTGGGATCGAAACGATCGAGTACGTGCTCGACTACGACAAGGACGGCGATGGGGTGGATGACGGTGATGGAACGGCCTTCCTTATGCGCTCCGTCGACGGAGGGACCCCGAGGGTCATCGTCGAGAATGTGGTGAACTCGTTCGTCGCGGACGACGTGGGAGCCCCGCAACCCCTCTTCACGAGCCAGTCCTCCGGCGACGAACCCGGCGCTCCCTCGTTCGGCAAGGTGGTCTCCTTCCGGGTCTGGATCGACACGAACCCACGAGATGACATCTCCCCGAAGCTCGAGACCACCGAGCTTGCGGGGCGGAACATCTGGAACCCGAATGCGGGGTGTTGATGCCATGCGAAGGCTGAGGCCAGACGAAGGCGTCGGAGTCGTGACAGCCCTTGCCGTCGCGTTCATCGTGTTCTCGCTGGGCGCCGTGTGGGTCGCCACGATCGAGCACGAGCTGGGTGAGGTGACCTTCAGCCGTCACCGGGTAGAGGCGATCAACGCCGCAGAGGCGGGTGCCCGTCGTGCGATGGCGGAACTCCAGAACAACAACCCCCCTTCGGGTGAGTGGTTCGACAACGCAGGCAACGCGCTTTCGAGCGGCGGCGTGCGATCCCTGGCGCGGGACCTCGGTGTGGTGTGGCTCGGCGAGAGCCTGGCTTCCTGCGTGCCCGAGGTGTTGTCGGCCGGCGGCCAGGACCTCGGTGAGTACCTCGTCCGTGTCGAGCGCCTCGACGCCGCAGACGTGGGCTACGAGTACCAGATCGAATCGTGGGGATGGGGACCGAGCCGTTCGGCTCGCCAAGCCGTACTCCGCAAGGTCTCCCTCAACGTGGAGCTCACCCCGCTCGACACGTTCGCCAAGGCGCTCTTCGCTGCGAAGTCCATCGTGGGAACGAACCGCAAGGAGATCTACGGCGACGTGTACTCGGGCGAGTCGGTCACCGTCTCCAACTACACCAGGATCTTCGCGAACGACGACCCGACCGAGGCCGGGACGGGGACGCTGGAGATCTACGGGGATCTCTTCATCAACGGTGGGACCAACGCAGAGTTCGGCGGTCCTCTCCTCGTGTCGGGCGGAATCGATGACGATGCCGTGGGCACGGTGTACGCCGATGTCGAGATCGGAGCCGTGGCTCCGACGACGGTGGGTGCGGAGAGTTACCTGCGCAAGGCGACGGTGAGCACGCTCAAGACCGCCGGAACGATCTCCGATTCCTCGAACGTGACCCCCAGTGACTTCACGGAAGGAGCTGCGATCGACGCGGTTCCCCAGATCCTCCTCCCGACCTTCGACGTGGCGGATCTCGATACGGGTCTCGCGATCGTCGACCATGGCGCGGACGTTGCGGCCTTCGAGTCGTACTTCTCGAGCAACAAGGCGGCGCTGTCAGGTGTTCACATCGTGGACCTCAATGGCGGATCGCTCAACGTCGACTTCAAGAACACCCGGTTCGCGAACCACTTCCTGCTCGTCGTCCAGGATGGTGACCTCACCGTGATGGGGTTCACCAAGGGAGTCGTGGACGGAACCGGGACGCCCGTGAGTGTGGGCATCGTGCTCGACGACACCGAGGTCCCCTCGGCCACCTACCCGAGCGTCCAGGCCAAGGAGGACGCGGGCGCAACTGTGTACACGATGACCATGGAGACCGGATTCGCGTCCATCCCCGGCGTCGTGCACCACCTCATCTTCTCCGAAGGGCTGTACGGCGCATCGCAGCAAGCCACTATCTACGGGACGGTGTACGGCCACGACGACATCTCGTCGAATCGCATGGAGATCCACTTCAGGTCCCCCAACGAAGAGATCAGCTCAGGGTTCGACTTCGTGATCCCGGACTCGACGAGGTTCATCGCGCAGCCCCTCCTCTGGAGGGAACTCAGGCCCGGCGAGGGAACGGCGCTGCCGGCTTCCTGTTCCTCCTGAGCCGCGAGAATGCGTCCGTGCTCATCGACCATCGCGTGCTGTGGTTCGCCGCCACCAACTGCTGGGTGATCGCGCCTGAGTCCGGCGGTCCCTGTGTGGTGGTGGATGCCCCGCCCGATCCGTCCGGCATTGCCCGGCTCCTTGCCGATCACGACCTCTACCCGGAGGCGCTCCTCCTCACCCACGGGCACATCGACCACATGGGGGGTGCGGGCGCAGCGGCGAAGGCCTCTCCGGTCGCGACGTGGGTCCATCCCGACGATGACTTCCTCACGCTCGACCCCCTCGGGCAACTGCGGGCGCTCATGGGGTTCGTCGACGACGGTGACTACGAGCCGCCGGCTCGACGGAGTGCTCTGCGTCACGGGATGACGCTCGATGCTGCCGGGCTCTCCCTCGACGTCCTCCACACGCCGGGTCACACCCCGGGGCACTGCTGCTTTCTCCTGCCCGAGGATGGCATCCTCTTCTCGGGCGACCAACTCTTCGCAGGCTCCATCGGGAGGACGGATCTCCCGGGTGGCAACACCGCCCAATTGGCAGCGTCGATGCGGGACCGCGTGATGCCCCTCGGCGACGACGTACGGGTGCTCCCGGGCCACGGCCCCGAGACCACGATCGGCCGGGAGCGCACGACCAACCCGTTCCGCGACCTGTGGCAGTAGGACTCCGGCGGGAGTCGCTTGTCGCTTGACCGACCGCGCCTCCTACCCTTTCGGCTTCATGGCTTCCTTCGCTCCCCCCAAGGGCACCGACGACATCACCCCACCCGAATCGGGTGCGTGGCGAACCGTGCTGCGTGAGTGGGACGACTGGGCGGAGCGATTCGGCTTCGGCCTGCTCATGACGCCGATCTTCGAGGCGACCGAACTCTTCGCCCGAGGGGTGGGGGAGAGCAGCGAAGTCGTGCGCAAGCAGATGTACACGTTCACCGATGGGGGAGGTCGATCGATCACCCTCCGCCCCGAAGGCACCGCGTCGACGGTTCGGGCGTACCTCGCGTCAGGTGTGCAAGGCGCCTGGAAGGTGGCGTATTCGGGCCCGATGTTCCGCTACGAGCGCCCCCAGAAGGGCCGCCGTCGTCAGTTCTACCAAGTCGGGGCCGAACACCTCGACACCGACGACCCCGCTGCAGACGCCGCCATCATCGAACTGGGCTACCGCTTCCTCGAGGGCCTCGGGGTCCCGGGCGTCGAGGTGCAGCTGAACTCGTTGGGTGACCCCGAGGATCGACCCGCCTATCTCGAGGAGCTCCTCTCATGGCTCGAGGCGCGTCGGGAGGACCTCTGCGACGACAGCCGCCAGACGATGGAGATCAACCCGATGCGCGTGCTCGACTGCAAGACGTGTGCGCCATTGCTCGAGTCCGCTCCGACACCGGTCGGCCACCTCGGGGAGGAGGCGGCGTCTGCGTATGCCGCGGTCAAGGCGCAGCTCTCGGCGTCCGGGGTCCCCTTCGTTGAGCAACCGAAGCTCGTCCGGGGCCTCGACTACTACACCCGGACCGCCTTCGAGTACGTGGCCACCGAGCTCGAAGCCGCGCAGACCGCCCTCGGAGGCGGCGGACGGTACGACGGGCTCGCGGAGGCGATCGGTGGCCGCAGGGTCCCCGGAGTGGGCCTCGCGATGGGCATCGACCGGATCGTGCTCGCCATGGGGGAAACGACCCTGCGAGGCGGTCTCGACGTGTTCGTCGTCGCCACGCCTGGCAGGGACCCCGAAGCCCGACGATTGCTCAGTGAGTTGCGCCGATCCGGCGTGCGGGCCGACATGGCCGATACGGGGCGTTCGGTGAAGGCACAGTTCAAGGCCGCGGACCGTTCAGGCGCTCGGACAGCCATCGTCGTGGGCGACGAGTGGGACGACGGCGAGGTCACGGCGCGTTCGATGGAGACGGGCACGCAGGAGACGATCACGATCGAGGAGATCACGCAATGGCTGGAACAGTGAGGACCCATCGGGCACTCGATGTGGTTGAGGTCGCCGAGGGAACCGAGGTGACGCTCGCCGGGTGGATCTCGCGCAGCCGCGACATGGGAGGCATCCTCTTCATCGACCTCCGGGATGCAACCGGGATCGTCCAGGTCGTGGTCGACCCCAAGCAACTCCCGGCCGCCGAGGAGCTCCGCATGGAGTTCTGCGTTTCCGTCACCGGCCTCGTGCGACCTCGCCCAGACGGGACCACGAACACCGATCTGGCAACAGGGGCCGTTGAGGTGGGTGCTACCGGCCTCGAGGTACTCAGTCCTTCGGATGCGCTCCCCTTCATGGTCGACGACCGCTACGACGTCGACGAACTCACCCGACTCGAATATCGATACCTCGACTTCCGTCGCCCCGACATGGCGGCGCGCCTTCGTGCCCGTGCCGCGGCCACCACCGCCATGCGCCAGACCATGGCCGACCTGGGTTTCCTCGAGATCGAGACGCCGACCCTCATCGCCTCCACCCCTGAAGGCGCCAGGGACATGCTCGTCCCGTCGCGTTTGCGACAAGGGAGCTTCTACGCCCTTCCGCAGTCGCCGCAGATCTTCAAGCAGCTCCTCATGGTCGGGGGCGTCGAGCGGTACTTCCAGTTCGCCCGGTGCTACCGCGACGAGGACTTCCGCTCCGATCGCCAACTCGAGTTCACGCAGCTGGACCTCGAAGGCGCCTTCTGGAACGAGGAGGACGTCCGAGCCGCAGTGGAGCTGGCCGTGATCGCGGCCGTCGCCGCCGTACGCGGGGAGGCGCCCAGTGAGGGATTCCCGACCCTCACGTGGCGGCAGGCGATGGATCGCTTCGGGACGGACAAGCCCGACACCCGCTATGCGATGGAACTCACCGACCTCTCCGCCGTCTTCGAGGGCACGGAGTTCCGTGGGTTCGGCGGCGCCCTCGCTGACGGGGGAGTGGTGAAGGCCATCAACGCCGGTGCACTCGGATTGAGTCGATCCGGCCTCGACGCGCTCGTCGAGCGGGCCAAGGAGCTCGGAGCGGCGGGCTTGGCGTGGGCCGTCGTCGAAGAGGGTGGGTCGGTGCGATCGCCGATCGCCAAGTTTCTCTCGGACGACGAGGTGGCTGGCGTCGTCGATGCACTCGGTGCTGCCACCGATGACGTCCTTCTCCTCATCGCTGGCCCGTGGAGGAGTTCGAGCGAGATCCTCGGTCAGTTGCGCGTCGAACTCGGTCGACCCGACGGACACGACGAACTGCAGTTCCTCTGGGTCATCGACTTCCCCGTCTTCGAGGAGACTGATGATGGTGGCCTTGCCCCTGCCCACCACCCCTTCACGGCCCCCCACTCGGTGGACGAGATGCAAAACGATCCCCGCAACGCGCTGTCCCGCGCGTACGACCTCGTCCTGAACGGGTCCGAGCTCGGATCGGGTTCGGTCCGTATCCACGACCCCGCCGTCCAGGCACAGGTCTTCTGCACGCTTGGGATCTCCGACGAGGAGGCGGATCGTCGGTTCGGGTGGTTCCTCCGGGCGCTGCGCTACGGCACCCCGCCGCATGCGGGATTCGCCGTTGGCTTCGATCGATTGATGGCGATCCTGGTCGGAGCATCGTCGATCCGGGACGTGATCCCCTTCCCAAAGACCCAGCGTGGTGTCGACCCGCTCACCGGCTCCCCGAGCCGCGTCGAGGAAGCCCAGCTGGTGGAGTTGGGGCTCGACATCCGTCCTGAGATCAGGGCCGAATGGGTCGAGGAGTGAGTGCGGCCCGCGCCGATGGATGACCTCTTCGCGGCGGAGAAGGCCGAGCGGCGGGCGTCCGCTGCCCCCCTTGCAGCGCGGATGCGGCCGCGCACCATCGGCGAGGTCGTGGGACAGGGACACCTCCTTGGCCCCGGGACGGCCTTCCGTGCGATGGTGGAGCGTCGGCGCCTCGTGTCGCTGCTCCTGTGGGGCCCCCCGGGGTCCGGGAAGACGACAATCGCCAGGGCCGTCGCCCACGACGTCGATGCAGAGTTCGTCCAGCTCTCTGCAGTCACCGCCGGGGTGAAGGATGTTCGCGAGACGCTCTCGGCCGCCCGGAACCGCCTGGAGACGACCGAACGGAGGACGATCCTGTTCCTCGATGAGATCCACCGGTTCTCCAAGTCCCAGCAGGACGCGCTCCTCCCCGGAGTCGAGGACGGAACGATCGTGCTCGTCGGCGCGACCACGGAGAACCCCTTCTTCGAGGTGAACGCCCCGCTGCTCAGCCGGCTCAGCCTCTTCCGGCTCGAGCCACTCTCCGGAGACGACCTCGCGGCACTGCTCGATCGAGCGCTCGAGGAGGAACGGGGCCTCGGGGCGGACGGCCTCACGCTCACCGAGCCGGCCCGCGACGCCCTCCTCTCGAGGTCGGGCGGCGATGCGCGGCTCACGCTCACCTCCCTCGACACCGCCGCGATCGTCGCCCTTGGGCGAGGCAGCAAGGAGATCTCGAGCGAGGACGTCGAAGAGGCGCTCCACCGCAGGATCGTTCGCTACGACAAGGGTGGCGACCAGCACTACGACGTGATCTCGGCGTTCATCAAGTCGCTCCGCGGGAGTGACCCCGACGCGGCCATGTACTGGCTCCACACGATGCTCGCCGCGGGGGAGGACCCCGAGTTCATCGCCCGGAGGATGATCGTATTCGCCTCGGAGGACGTCGGCCTCGCCGACCGCACCTCGTTGTCCATCGCCGTGGACGCCGCAGCGGCCCTCGCGCACGTCGGACTCCCCGAAGCGGCGTTCCACCTTTCGCACGCGGCGATCCACCTTGCCTCGGCGCCCAAGTCGAACACGGTCCCCCGAGCAATGGGTGCGGCACGATCCGCGGTCGAGGGAACCTCGACCGTGTCGGTACCGGCGCACCTTCGTGACGCCCACTACGAGGGAGCGAAGACCCTCGGCCACGGCGAGGGGTACCGCTACCCGCACGACTACGACGGCCACGTGGTCGCCCAGGACCACTTCCCCCCTGAGCTCGGCGAGCGGACCTTCGTCACCCCTGAGCTGATCGGTGAGGAGGCCGCCCTCGCCGAACGGCTCCGGGACGCCGACCGGAGGGCGGGAAGGTCGAGGAGTCGCGAGCGGCGCTGATCACGGTCAGCCCGTAGGGCCGTCCTAACCTGCGGCTCCCCATGGACTCCAACACGCTCCGCCAGAAGTTCCTCGATTTCTTCGAACGCAACGGCCACACCATCCGGCCGTCGGCGTCGGTGATCCCCACCGATCCCACGTTGCTGCTCAACAACGCAGGCATGGTGCCGTTCAAGCCCTATTTCCTCGGCGAGGAAGTCCCACCGTACGACCGTGCGGTGACCTCCCAGAAGTGCGTGCGGACCATCGACATCGACATCATCGGCACCACGGACCGTCACCTCTCCTTCTTCGAGATGCTCGGCAACTTCAGCTTCGGCGACTACTTCAAGGAGGGTGCGATCACCCTTGCCTACGACTTCGTGACCAAGGAACTGGGCATGGATCCCGACCGCCTCTGGTTCACCGTGTACGAGGACGACGACGAGGCAGCTGCGATCTGGACGGACGTCGTTGGCGTCCCGGCCGAGCGCGTCCAGCGTGGCGGCAGGGACAACTTCTGGCAGATGGGTGTGCCCGGGCCGTGCGGGCCGGCGTCCGAGATCTTCTACGACCGGGGACCCGAGCACGGGGCCGATGGTGGACCGATCGGAGGGGACGAGGACCGGTTCGTCGAGATCTGGAACCTCGTGTTCATGCAGAACGTCCAGGATGAGCCGTACCACGTCATCGGCGACCTGCCCTCGAAGAACATCGACACGGGAATGGGCCTGGAGCGCCTTGCCATGGTGATGCAGGAGGCGGGTTCGAACTTCGAGACCGACCTGCTCCGACCCGTGATGGCCGCGGCCGAGGACCAGACGGGCACCCACTATGGGGAAGATGGCGCGTCCGATGTGAGCCTGAGGATCCTCGCCGACCACGGCAGGACCATCACGATCATGATCGGCGACGGCGTCATGCCCTCCAACGAAGGGCGCGGGTACGTGCTCCGTCGCCTGCTTCGACGGGCGGTTCGCCACGCCTGGCAACTCGGCTCTCGCGAGGCGATCACACCTGCGCTCGTGGAGGCAACCGTCGGAATCCTCGGCCAGGCCTTCCCGAACCTGGTCGAGCAACACGACTTCATCCGTGACGTCGTCTCCCGGGAGGAGGATCGGTTCCGCCGAACGCTCGAGTCGGGGCTCGGCTTGTTGGAGGAGGCGTTGGCTGGTGTCGCTGCTGGGGGCCAGGTGAGCGGAGACGTGGCGTTCAAGCTGCATGACACCTACGGCTTCCCCGTCGAACTGACCGAGGAGATCGCCTCTGAGCGTGGCTTCTCCGTCGACCGAGAGGGTTTCGACGCTGCGATGGATGAGCAGCGCACCCGTGCCCGCGCTGCGTGGAAGGGCGGGGAGAAGGCGGCCGAGGAGGAGGCGTACCGGCGACTCGCCGACGGCATCGGCCTCACCGAGTTCCTCGGCTATGGCACCGACCTCACCGCTGCCCGGGTGCTCGCCATCATCCGCGAGGGCGAGCAGGTCGAGACCGCTTCGGAGGGTGAGCGGGTCGAGGTGTTCCTCGACCGCACCCCGTTCTACGGCGAGTCCGGCGGGCAGGTCGGCGACAGCGGGGTCCTCACCGGACCCGAGGGAACGGTCGCAGTGGGCGACACCAAGCACGCCGTGCAGGGACTGCACGGGCATAGGGGGACCGTGACCACCGGCTCGATCCGCGTGGGCCAGGAGGTGGAGGCCGCCATCGACTCGCTGCGTCGCAACGAGATCCGCAAGGCGCACACCGGCACCCACATCCTCTACTCGGCACTCCGATCGGTCGTGGGCGACCACGTGAAGCAAGCCGGCTCGCTCAACGAAGCGTCTCGGTTCCGGTTCGACTTCTCCCACTTCTCCGGACTCGATCACGAGCAACTCACAGAAGTGGAGCGACTCGCGAACGCGCGTGTCATCTCCAACGTCGACGTCCAGACCCAGGTGATGGACAAGGATGAAGCACTCGAAACCGGGGCGCTTGCGTTCTTCGGCGACAAGTACGGCGACCGGGTTCGCGTTGTCCGCGTCGGTGGGTTCTCCGTCGAGTTCTGCGGCGGTACCCACACCTCGACCGCAGGGGCGGTCGGCCCCCTCGTCCTCACGGGGGAGTCCTCGGTCGGTGCCAACACCCGTCGCGTGGAAGCACTCGTCGGCGAAGCTGCCTATGGGCGAATTTCCACCATGTCGAGGGACCTCGCTGCGGCCGCCGCGTTGCTCAAGGCACCCGAGAGCGAGGTCCCCGCACGGGTCGGATCGCTCCTCGAGCGTACGCGGGGCCTCGAGCGCGAGCTCGGAGAGCTCCGAGACGCCCAGCGAGGGGCCGAAGCGGCCGAGTTGAGCGGTGCCGCCGAGGCGGTCGGTGAGAGCAACTTCCTCGTCGTGCGCCGCGACGGGCTCCGCCCTGATGAGCTGCGGGAGTTCGCGCTCGACCTCCGTGGCCGCCTCGGCTCGTCACTGGTGGTCGTAGGCGGGATCAACGAGGGCAAGGGTGCCCTCGTGGCCGCCGTGACCGACGACCTCGTCGACTCGGGTGTCTCGGCAGGTGAGATCGTCGGCATCGCGGCCCGTGAGCTGGGAGGTGGTGGATCGCGTGATCCCCGCCTCGCGCAGGCGGGAGGCCCGAACGGTGACCGCATCGACGACGCCCTCGACGTGGCCCGCGAGGAGGGCGGCCGGGCCCTCGCCCGATGATGGGCCCGGTCCTCGGGCTGGATCCGGGGAGCCGTCGCATCGGCGTCGCAGCCTCAGACGCGCTCGGCATCGCTGCGAGGCCGCTCGCGGTCCTCGACGCCGACGGTGACAGCGTCGAGGGGGTCGCATCCATTGCCGAGGAACTCGGCGCGACCCTCGTCGTCGTGGGCCTTCCGGTGGGGCTCTCCGGGCACGAGGGAGAGAGCGCCGAGCGAGCCCGCGCCCTCGCCGCGGCTGTCGGGGAGCGGACCGGCCTCGCCGTGGAGTTCGCCGACGAGCGGTTCTCTACCGCCCGTGCCGAGGAGCTTCTGCGCTCGAGTGTCAGAGATCGCCGCGAACGCCGTCGCCTGGTCGACGCGGCCGCGGCAGCAGTGATCCTGCAGGGGTGGCTCGATGCCCGCGCTGCCCAGGAACGCGGCAACCCGCGGTACCGGTAGGCCTTCGCCCCGACGCGTTTGCCCGCGTGCCTGCGATCATCTCGTCCATGCGTCCGCTCGTGATCACGCTCTCGGTCCTCCTCGTGCTCGGCATCGGGTACGTCGGGGCGACCCGGCTCGCCGACTGGGCGTCGGGGCTCGCACCGGAGGATGCGGCGTCCGCACCCGATCTTGAACCGGGGCAGCCGGTGGAGGTTGAGATCGCCTCCGGGTCCACCGCTCGTTCGATCGGTGAGCAACTCGCTGCGATTGGAGTCATTCGCAGCGCGGACACATTCGAGTTGGCGGTGCGGGCCGCTGAAGCCGAGTCTGCGCTCCAAGCGGGCACGTATTCCATGGAAACCGGCATGACCGCCGAGGCCGTGCTCGTGGTGCTGGTGACAGGTCCGGTCGAGGAGACGTTCTGGCTCACCATCCCCGAGGGCCTTCGGGTGGGGGAGATCCTCGAGCGGGTCGCGTCCGTGTCGGGCATCCCTCGCACGTCACTGGAGTCGGCGCTCGTGGATGGCTCGGTCACGTCACCGTGGGCGGATGCACCTGAGCGGATCGAGGAATGGGAGGGCCTTCTGTTCCCGGACACCTACGAGTTCCCGAGGGATGTCTCTCCGGCGGGCCTCCTCCAACTGCTCGCCGACACCGCGTCGCGGCGAGCCGCCGACGTGGGCGAGGTCACCTATGAGGACCTCATCGTGGCGTCCCTCATCGAGGCTGAGGCCCGTCTCGACGAGGATCGACCGAAGATCTCCTCGGTGATCGCAAACCGCCTCGAGATGGGCATGCGACTCCAGATCGACGCAACCGTGCTGTATGCACTCGGGGAACGGGGGGTCGCACTGTCGCTCGCCGACCTCGAAGTGGATTCGCCGTGGAACACCTACGTGGTCCAAGGCCTGCCGCCCACACCCATCGGCGCACCGGGCCTTGCCTCGATCAGGGCCGCCGTCGAGCCTGTGGAGTCTGACTGGATCTACTACGTCCTCACGTCGTCGGACGGGCGTCACTCGTTCACCGCCTCGTACGATGAGTTCCTCGAGTGGAAGCAGCAGGCCAAGGACGACGGCGTCATCCCATGAACGTGCGGCTCGCCGTGCTGGGATCGCCGGTCGCCCACTCGCTGAGTCCGGCCATCCACCGAGCAGCAATGGAGGCGCTCGGGATCGAGGGCGAGTACGTCGCGCGGGACGTCGATGCCGATGGAATGCGCGCAGCGGCAGACGACGTCCGATCGGGCCGGCTGCTGGGAGCCAGTGTCACGATGCCCCACAAGGGGATCGCCGCGGCCCTCGCCGATGCCCCAACCGAAGCTACGACAACGCTCGGTTCGGCGAACACGTGGTGGGCCACAGACGGACGGCTGCATGCAGATGCAACCGACGGCGACGGAGTCCGCTTTGCGTGGGACCGGGCGGGCCTCCCGCTGACTGGTCGGGTGCGGATCCTCGGCGCGGGCGGCGCTGCGGCTGCCGCAGCGTTGGCCCTCCGGGCCACCCACGACGTCCGGGTCAGTGCTCGACGGGCCGAGGCCGCCGAGGACGTGGCGGCGCGCCTTGGGTGTGGCACCGCAAGGTGGGGCGAGGCCGTGTCCGGAGAGGTGGTGGTGAATGCGACGCCGATCGGGATGCGGGACGACTCCCTCCCGTCGTGGGCGTTGGGTTCCCCGACGGGCTACCTGGAGATGGTCTACGCCCACGGCATGACTCCGACGGCGGCCTCCTTGGCCTCGCGCGGTCTCCCCGTCGCCTCGGGCATCGACATGCTCGTCGGGCAGGCAGTGCGCGCGTTCGAGCACTGGTTCGGTGTCGCACCCCCGGTCGATGTGATGCTCGAAGCGGCAAAGGCCTCAAGCGCCCCGTAGCGAGCGCCGATGCCTCTCTAGAACAGGAGGTGTCGATCAATGGGTTTGTCCGGAACGCTGGAGGCGTTCCCTCTCTCCGAGGTGCTACGGCTGCTCGGCCGCTCAGGCCAGACGGGCCGGTTGATCGCGCGCTCGGGTGAGAAGGAGATGCGGGCCTACCTCCAGGCCGGACGACTCGTCGTTGCCTGGGCGGGAAGCGATGGCGCCCTTGGCGACGAACTCATCGGCCGTGGCCTCATCGACGCACTCGATTGGGAAGACGTGGCGGCGGGATCCGTGGCCTGCGAACAGGCCCTCCAGGACGGGGTTTCGCCCATCGACTTCGACCACGCCGTGCTCGACATCACGATCGAGGGCCTCGCCAAGATGGTCGACGGCAGGCAGGGCACGTTCGCCTTCGAGGAGGGCGAGACGAGCCAGCTCCGCCTCCAGACCGAACTGGACCTCGACGCCGTGCTCGAGGGCGTCAACGAGCGCCTCGAAGCATGGCGCAGGCTTCGCTCCATCGTGCCCGATACCTCGCAGCCGCTCGCCTTCGATCGCGTGCCGGCAGGGAGCGAGGTTCGGCTCTCCGAGCGAGCGTGGAACCTCCTCGTCCAAATGCTTCCTCAGGCGCCCCTCGACGACCTGATTGCTGCATCGGGCCGCACGTCCACCGCCTTCATCGAGGACCTCCTCGAGTTGCTCGAGCAGGGGTACGCCTCCATCGAGGGGTTCACATCGCCCGACGAGGTCGATGCCGCACTTGCCCACGTCGCCGTCGATGCTGCGTCCGAGGCCTCCGCGTCGATCGTGCCCGACGACCCGCTCGCTGGCGCAGGACCAACCGGGTGGGAGAACGAGCTTGCGTCCATCGCCGCCTTCGACGACGAGGTCGACGAGGAGGGCGACGGCGGGAAGATCCCTCTCCTCGAAGGTGACGAAGCAGCCTTCCTCGCTGACGCGAGGGAGTCAGACGGCTTCGACTTCGGCCTCGTCGGCATCGATGTCGGACCGGTGAAGGGGCGCAACCTCCTCGAGAAGGACGACAGTTGGCAAGGCATCCTCGGCGTCGAGAGCGAAGATGGCGACCCGGAACCCGAGACGGAGGAGCGGCTTGCCGAAGAGCCCGAGTCCGAGATGGAGGTGGAGCTCCCGATCGCCGAGAAGCCGGCCCCGCCCGAGGCGCCGGCGCATGATCCCCGCCGCATCGATCTCGGCCTCGACGACGACCCCCATGACGACCTGTGGGGGTCGGTGCTGGGACGCTTGGACGAGGTTCTCGCCGACGACGAAGACGACGACGATCCTGCGAACGACCCCGAGCATGGGTACCTGAACGAGGACGGCGACTCGAGCCAGGACGATGGCGCCTTCGTGGTGGCGTCCGTCGAGGACGAGGCCGATGTGCTCGCAGCGGTCGCCGCACTGGAGGACGTGGCGACGGAGGAACCCTCCGAAGATGGTCCCGCGGACCGTCATCTCGATGACGACCTCCCCGGGTCAGCCGAAGACCTCGAGGTCTACGAGGCGCAGGTTCCCGAGGAGCCCTCTTCCTTCCAGGAGCCCGTGGCCGAGATCCCCGTTCCGTATGATGACCCGGTGGCACCGGAGGCGGATGACGTCGACGATGCCGCGGCGACCGCCGAGCCCGAGGCATCGCACCCGGCCGACGACCCCGCCCCGGGGATGTCGAACCTGCTTCGCCGGAGGGCTCGAGGAGCGCTTGCCAAAGAGCTGCGATCGTTGAGCGACTGATATGGCCGAAGAGAGCGGGGAACTGGGTTCCCTCCTCATCGAGGAAGGACTCCTCTCCCTCGACCAGTTGTATGAGGCCGCGGATGCGGCCGAGGAGGCGGGGCAACCCCTCGCCCGATACCTCGTCGAGCACCAGGTCGTGCCCGAACACGCCCTGGTTGCGACGCTCGCCCGATCCATCGGGTACGAGTTCGTGGACCTCACCGAGGTCGCCATCGACCCCAGTGCGGTCGCCCTCGTCCCTGAGCAACTCGCCCGGCGCTACGGCGCCATCCCATTCGCCTTCGATGGCGACATGCTCCTCGTCGCGCTCGCAGATCCCGCCAACGTCCTCGCCCTCGACGACATCCGTGCCCTCACCGGCAAGGAAGTCGACGTCCGGGTCGCGACCCGCGGCGACATCGACGCAGCGCTCAGGCGCGTCAGGTCGTTCGACGATGAGGTCACCGAGTTCACCTCCGGTGAGGACAACCTCGAGGAAGAGGACTTCGGGGCTGCGGAGGCAGCGTCTGAGGACGCCCCGATCGTCAAACTCGTCAACATGCTCATCTCGAAGGCGGTGGGCGACCGGGCGTCGGACATCCACATCGAGCCCACCGACCGTGAGGTCAGGATCCGCTATCGCATCGACGGCGTACTGCACGAGGTGATGCGAACCCCGAAGACGACACACGCTGCCACGATCTCCCGCCTCAAGATCATGGCGGACATCGACATCGCCGAGCGGCGCAAGCCACAGGATGGACGCATCTCGGTTCGCCTCCCCGGCGCCAAGGTGGACCTCCGCGTCTCGACGCTCCCCACGATCTACGGCGAGAAGATCGTCATGCGTATCCTCGATACGTCGACGGCGCTCCTCAACCTCGCCGACCTCGGGTTCGAGGAGGACACGGGGGCCAAGTACGAGGAGGCGTTCCGCAAGCCGTACGGCACCATCCTCGTCACCGGCCCGACGGGCTCGGGGAAGTCCACCACGCTCTACGCCACACTCAACGTCCTCAACCAGCCCGACAAGAACATCATCACGATCGAGGACCCCGTCGAGTACCGCCTCGCCGGTATCAACCAGGTGCAGGTGAACCGACGTGCTGGCCTCAACTTCGCCTCGGCGCTGCGTTCATTCCTCCGCCAGGACCCCGACATCATGCTCGTCGGTGAGATCCGGGACCTCGAGACAGCGAACATTGCCATCGAGTCGGCGCTCACCGGCCACATGGTGCTCTCCACCCTCCACACGAACACCGCGTCTGCGGCGATTGCCCGCCTCATCGAGATGGGCGTAGAGCCGTTCCTCATCTCCTCGGCCGTCGATGCGGTCCTCGCCCAGCGCCTCGCACGGCGTCTGTGCGAGAAGTGCAAGGAGCCCTACGACCCGACGCCGCAGTCCCTGATCGACGTGGGGTGGCCGGCGGCCGACCTGGAGGAGCGCGGGGTGCCCAAACTCTTCCGGCCGATCGGGTGCTCCTCGTGCTCGAACACCGGGTACCGGGGTCGGTTGGCCGTGCACGAGTTGATGATCGTCACCGAGGAGATCGAGCGGATGACGGTGGATCGGGCCACTGGCGACGAGATCGCCAAGAAGGCCGTTGCCCAGGGCATGCGCACGCTCCGCTTGGACGGACTCCGGAAGATCGAAAGTGGCCTCTCCTCCGTCGAGGAGATCCTCCGTGTCACGGTGTAGCCGTCGATGATTCCCTCAAGGGCTGTCTCGAGGGCGCCGAACATCCGGGAGGAGGCAATGAAGCCATGAACCCATCACGCAAGTTCGGCGAGATGCTCGTCGATCGCCATCTGCTGCAGAAAGAGGACCTCGAGGTACTCCTCATCGAGGAGAAGGACACCGGTGTGCCCTTCGCCCAGCTGGTCGTCGAGCGAAGCCTCGTGCGGGAAGAGGATCTCCTGCGGGTGTTCGCTGAACGGGTCGGCCTCGAGTTCGTTGAACTCGACGAAGTGATCTTCGCCCCTGACGTGGTGGTGCGACTCGACGCCGACACGTGCAGGCGCCTCAACGTGGTTCCCATCGAAATGGTCGGGAACGCGCTCAAGGTCGCGTTCTCGGACCCGTTCGACTCCGAGCTCCTCCAAGAGGTGGAGCGGCACGCTGGGTGTCCGATTCGTCCCGCCCTCGCCCCCGGGGACATGATCGCCGCAGCGATCAACGGCATCTTCGGCCGTGCGAAGGCCGCTCCGATCCCGGGTGTCGCTCCCGAGGAGGGCATGCCGGCCCCGGTCGCAGAGGAGCCGCGGGTCCACGTCAACCAACTCCTCTTGCTCCTCCTGGAGCACAAGGGATCGGACCTCCACCTCACCACCGGCAAGCACCCCACGATCCGGATCTACGGCGAGCTCACCGAACTCGCCGATTTCCCGAAGATGACGCCTGCCGAGCTACGGGAGATGATCTACATGATCCTCACCGAGAAGCAGCGTGAGCGCCTCGAGGAAGACCTCGAGCTCGACTTCTCCCACCCGGTCCCCGGCTATGCCAGGTTCCGTGTGAACGTCTTCTTCCAGCGTGATTCCATCGGCGCGGTCTTCCGTGCCATCCCCGAACAGGTGATGTCGCTCAACCAGCTCGGCCTCCCGCCCGTGGTCGAGACCCTTGCGGGCTACCCGAGGGGCCTCATCCTCGTGACGGGTCCGACCGGGTCGGGGAAGTCGACCACGCTGGCCTCCGTCGTGGACATCATCAACCAGACCCGGGCGTGCCACATCCTGACGATCGAGGACCCGATCGAGTTCGTGCACACGCACAAGAAGGCGTTGGTCAACCAGCGCGAGGTCGGCGGCGACACCCATGGCTTCGGCGAGGCCCTGAAGCATGCACTCCGCCAGGACCCGGACGTGATCCTCGTCGGTGAGATGCGTGATCTCGAAACGATCCAAACGGCACTCACCGCAGCGGAGACCGGTCACCTCGTGTTCGCGACGCTGCACACACAGGATGCGCCACAGTCGATCGATCGCGTCGTGGATGTGTTCCCCTCCCATCAGCAGTCCCAGGTCCGTGTGCAGCTCGCAGCCACGCTGCAGGCGGTCATCACCCAGCAGCTCCTGCCGCGGGCCGACGGTGCCGGTCGAGTCGTTGCCTCAGAGGTCATGATCGCGACGCCGGCGGTGCGGAACCTCATCCGCGAGGCCAAGGCCCATCAGATCCACACCGCCATGCAGGCAGGTGGCAAGTTCGGCATGCAGACGATGGACCAGTCGCTCTCGATGCTGGTCAAGCACGGCGTCATCTCCTATGACATGGCGGTGGAGCGCTGCTCCAACATCGAGGACCTGAAGCGCCTGCTCGGCAGGGTCGCGTAGAGGAGGACCGATGACCACGTACGCCTACAAGGCACAGGACCACCGGGGCAAGGTCAAGTCCGGATCGGTGAAGGCCGGTTCGGCATCCGAGGCCGAGGCGCGTCTCCGCGGCAAGGGAATGCAACCGATATCGGTGGAGGAATCCGCCGGGACCGGGATGCAGGCAGAGATCAGCATCCCCGGACTCGGCAATCGGGTGCCGTTGAAGGACATCACGGTCTTCTCGCGGCAGTTCGCCACGATGATCAACGCTGGCCTGTCGCTGCTTCGGGCGCTGTCGATCCTCGCCGAGCAGACCGAGAACAAAGCCCTTTCTCGCACGATCCTGGAGGTGAAGGGATCGGTCGAACAGGGCAAGAGCCTCTCCCAGTCGATGGCAGAGCACCCGAAGGTCTTCAACCACCTCTACGTCGCCATGGTGCGGGCCGGTGAGACTGGTGGCGTTCTCGACGACTCCCTGAATCGCCTCGCCCACACGCTCGAGAAGCAGATGTACCTCAAGCAGAAGATCAAGTCGGCGATGATGTACCCCGTCGCCGTCCTCTTGCTCGTGGTCTTCATCGTTGCGGCGATGCTCATCTTCATCGTCCCGATGTTCGTTGACCTCTATGCGGACCTGGAGGGCGAACTCCCGGGGATGACGAAGCTCCTCATCACCCTCTCGGACATCCTCGTCAGCTACTGGTATCTGGTCATCAGCGGATCCGTGGGCGGCTACTTCGCCTTCCGATCATGGAAGGGGACCGACGGCGGCCGACGTCAGTGGGATCGCATCAAGTTGAAGATGCCCGTGTTCGGGAAACTCGTGCACAAGACGGCGATCGCGCGGTTCGCCCACACCTTGTCGGGACTCATCACCACCGGCGTGCCGATCCTCCAGGCCATGGAGATCGTCGGCGACACGTCCGGCAACGCCGTGGTCGAAGATGCCGTCATCGCGGCGAAGGCCTCGGTGTCGGAGGGCGAGTCGATCGCTGGGCCGCTCGCCGCTGCCGGGACCGTGTTCCCGCCGATGGTGGTGCAGATGGTGGCGGTGGGGGAGGAGACCGGCGCACTCGACCAGATGCTCGAGCGAATCGGCACCTTCTATGACCAGGAAGTGGACGCAATGGTCGAGGGCCTCACGTCGCTCATCGAGCCGATCCTCATCGTCTTCATGGGTGGTGCGGTCGGCGGGATCCTCGTCTCGCTCTACCTGCCGATGTTCAACATCGTGAACCTCATCTAGGGCCGCAGTTGCCAGGTGTCAGCTCTCAGCTGCCAGCAGGGGTGGGGCTGAGGCCCCGCCCCTTCGCCGTCCCCGATGTGCGCGCGCTCAGTGCTGGTGGCGTCACGGTCGGGCGGAATTTCTCATAGGAATGGTTCAAGCCTGAGCGTCGGCGGCCGATACCTGATGGAGAACGGCCGGACAGGGGCCGATCAGGAATCCCCCACAGGAGGAAACAGAAATGACGTGGATGCGTCGCCAACTCGCAAAGGATGAAGGATTCACCCTCATCGAGCTCATGGTCGTGGTGCTGATTATTGCCATCCTCATTGCCATTGCCATCCCCACCTTCCTCGGTGCCCGTGAGCGTGCCCAGGATCGTGCCGCACAGTCCGACCTTCGCAACGCCCTCACGGCCGAGAAGGTGTACTACGTGGATGCAGAGGCGTATACGACGGACGCCACCTCACTCGAGGCGATTGAGCCGTCACTGAGTTTCGTTGCCGGCACCGCTGCCGATGCGGACAATGTCGGCGTGACGGTGGCCAGTCAGGACAGCATCACGAACTCGATCGTTGTCCTGAACAAGCAGTCGGCCTCTGGCACATTCTTCTGCATCGCAGACGTTGCTGCCGGGTCGACCATCCAGCCCGGGACGTACTTTGGGACGGGTACGGATGCTGCGAGCACGGACGCCACCGGCGACTGTGCCTCTGCCAGCTGGTAGGACTCTCCAGATCTGAGTGATACGGAGGGGCTGGGCGAGAGCCCAGCCCCTCCGTTTCGCCCGGAGAACGATCCACTCGTCGCGAAGAGGGTCCCACCATCCTTGAGTTGATGATCGTGGCGCTCATCATCGCCATCCTCATAGCCATTGCCCTCCCGACCTTCCTCGGAGCCCGTACCAGGAGTCGGGACCCGTCCCACGCAGGCAGACCTGCCCACCTGCCTCGCCACGGCACATGTGGCGTACACGGACTTCGCCTCGTACTCGTCAGGGAGTGACCTCTCGGCAGTCGAGAGAGCCCTCTCGTTCGACAGCGACGTCTCCGTGGCGAATCGGGAAGTGATCGGCTACGCAGACGAGAACCTCTCAGCAGGAGACGCGCAGGCCATCACGCTGGTCAGGCAGTCGGCCTCTGGCACTTGGTTCTGCCTCTCGCAGCAGAACACGACGTCCGGCGTCGACGTCGCCGGTGTCCTCCAGGAGCAGGCCGTGACCCTCGCAGAGGCGGACTCCCACGCAGAGTGCACGCCGACGGGTGGTGAGCCGCGGATCCGTAGGCTGCACTCGATGCGACCTGGGATCGACGCGTGAGCGAACTCGACGGAGTCATTGCAGCGGTCGCTGCCCTCCTCGGCGTTGCCGTGGGTTCCTTCCTCAACGTGGTCGCGCATCGCGTGCCGCTCGGGACGTCGTTGTCCCGCCCCCCGTCGAGTTGCCCGGGCTGTGACACACCGATCTCTCCCCGGGACAACATCCCACTCATCTCGTGGATCCTCCTGCGGGCCAGGTGTCGTACCTGCCGGATGCGGATCTCTGCGCGGTATCCGGCACTCGAGGCCCTCAACGGGGTGCTGTGGGCCGGGGCTGCGGTCCTCGTGGGGCCGTCGTGGCTTCTCCCGGCGGTGCTCTGGTTCCTGTCCGTGACGCTCGCCCTCATCGCGACCGACCTCGAGCACCATCGGCTCCCCAATCGGATCGTGCTCCATGGCACCTGGGTGGGGTGGGTGTTGCTCGCCCCAGGCGTGCTGCTCGATGGCTTGGAACCAGTGCGACTGCTCCACGCCCTTGCGGGCGGTGTGGCCTGGTTCGGGCTCCTGTTGGCGATCGCCCTCATCGCCCGCGGCGGGTTCGGGTTCGGTGACGTCAAACTCGCCTTCCTCCTCGGCTCGTTCGTCGGACTCCAGCCCATGCTCGGGAGTGCCGCGTGGTTCGACGCACTCGGGGGAGTGGCAGTCGCCATCTTCCTGGCGTTCTTCATCGGCGGGGCGATCGCCATCGCGCTGCTGGTCGCTCGACGCGTGGACCGACGTCGGGAGATCGCGTTCGGGCCGGCCATGATCGTCGCCAGTTGGGTGGCCGTGGCATGTGGCGATCGCCTCTTGGACGCATGGCTGGCCTGAGGATTCCCTCAAGCCCGGGGGATGTATGTCCGAAACCTGATTGGTATCGTGACCCCATGTGGGTCCTGAAGTGGACCCTCGGCCTCGGAACCGGACAGAACTGGAGCAGCCATGAGCCTCATCGTTGGCTTGGACATAGGCACCTCCGCGGTGCGCGCTGCCTTGCTCCAAGGAGGCCGCAAGGGCGCGCCAGTGCTCAAGCGCTACGGTGAGGTTGCGTTGCCCCCGGGTGCGGTCGATGGCGGCGAGGTCATGGAACCCGAGGTCGTCCAAGAGGCCATCGCCCAGTTGTGGAAGCGGGCGAAGCTCCCCAAGAAGAACGTGGTTCTCGGTCTCGCGAACCAGCGCATCATCGTTCGCCCCGTCGATGTGCCCGCACTGAGCGACGAGGCACTCAAGGAGTCGCTGGCGACCCATGTGGCTGACTTCATCCCGATGCCGGTCAACGAGGCGGTGTTGGACTTCCTCCCTCTGGGCGGCGCACTCGATGAGGACCAGGCCGAGGAGGACGAAGAGGGGCAGCGCACCCTCGGCACGCGTCCGATCCTCGTCGTGGCCGCGCAGCGCCAGATGGTCGACGACCTCCTTGCGGTCGTCGAGAAGGCCGGCCTCAAAGTCATCGCGTTGGATCTCCAGGCGTTCGCACTCGTGAGGGCGGTGTACGGCTCGCGCATCCCCCTCGGCGAACCACCCGAGGCGCTCGTGAGCATCGGTGCCGGCCTGACGCAGGTCGTCATCACGAAGGACGGAGAGGCCGTCTTCTTCCGGCTCGTCCCATTCGGTGGGAATGAGTTCACCGACGCCCTCGTCAAGGGGCTCGGCATCGACGCCGAGGAGGCGGAGGAACTCAAGCGTCGTGTCGGAGTCCACGCGGGCGAGACCCCCGACGGTGGGTCGGACGACGCGGAAGACCAAGCTCGCGGCATCCTCACCGATACCGCGAACCGCCTGATCGATGAGATCCGCGGCTCCCTCGAGTTCTTCGGGAGCACCCAATCGGAGAGTGGCAGGGTCTCCGAACTGAAGATTTCGGGCAATGCCGCCCGGCTCCCGCACCTCGCGGCTCGGATGAGTCGGTACCTCGAGATCCGCCTCACCCCGGTGAAGTTGTTGGGAGATTCCGTCGAGGTCGGGAAGACGGGCCTCTCCGAGGACCAACTCGCCCAGGTCCAGCCGGTGCTTCCGGTCGCCGTGGGCCTCGCCGAGTGGGGGTTGGTCTGATGCCAAAGATCAACCTGCTCCCGCAGGAACGGAGCGAGGCTGCCGCCAGGAGGAGGGGGATTGCGGTTGGTGTCTTCGTCGCGCTCGTGTACCTGGCGGCGTTGGCCCTCGTCTTCGTCATGCTCAAGGGGCAGGAGACGGCGGCTGAGGAAGAGCTCGCCGCCCAACAGCAGCGCAACGAACTGCTGCGCGCTGAGATCGCGTCCCTCGAACCGTACGCAGAGCTACGACGCGAGTACGAGACCGGGATCGCCCTGGTGCAAGAGGCGTTGGGCGCCGACGTTGCCTGGAGCCGGGTCCTCCTCGACTTCGGCCGGATGATCCCCCAGGGCGTGTGGCTGAACACACTCGCGATCCAAGCCCAAGCCCCGACCGGGGAGGCGCCGGCCGAGGGAGCCGCCGCGATCCCCTACGGAACGCTCTCGTTGGCGGGCCAGGCCTTCGGCTACGGGGACGTCTCCGCATGGCTCGTGAACCTCGACTCCCCCGATTGGGACGACGTGGGCGCGGCGTGGGCCGGATCGGTGAATCTCTCTCCCGGTACCGACGCCGTCGCTGCTGACGGGGAGAGCCCCGGATCGGTCGGGACGCCCGATCTCGTGACGTGGTCGATCACTGGCCTCCTCGGAGAGAACGCGCTCACCGATCGGCTCGAAGCCCGCCTCGACGAACTGGAGGTGGACGGATGAGCCGCTCGTTCATCATCGGACTGCTCCTTGCAGTCATCGTCGGCATCGGATTCTGGTTCTTCGCTGCGTCCCCGATCCTCGAGAACATCGCCGACATCGAAGCCGAGACGGACGCGGCTGCGCAGGAGGAGTCGCTCTTGCTCCAGGAGCGCAACAGGCTGAAGCGGATCCAGGAGGCGGAGCTCCAGTACCTCGACGCGCTCGGCACGATCGATCGCTGGATCCCCGAGACGCCCCAGCAGAGCGACCTCATCACCGACCTGGAGGCACTTGCTGACGAAGGCGGGGTCGTGTGGCTCGGCGGTTCGTTCAGTGCACCCTCCGGTGGAGAGAGCCCGCTGCGATCCATCACCGTTTCGGCACAGGTGGAGGGGATGTACTTCGAAGTCATCCGGTACCTCAGTGCGGTGCAGGACCTCGAGCGGATCCTCACCGTGCAGAACGCTTCGTTCAATCCGACGCTCGACGAGGATGGTCGGGTGCAACTCAGCGTGTCGCTCGCGCTCACTGCGTACACGACTGGTGACCTCGTGCTCCTCGAGCCGGTCGCCGAGGAGGAGGGCAGCTGATGGCCGCTCATGCCCAACCACGGAATGGATCTGCTGCGGTCATCGCCGTGCTGCTCATGGGACTCGGGCTCGCTGCTGCGTGGTGGGCCATGGCCCCGGTCGTGCTCGGCGTCGACCATGGGACCGTCCTGCAGGGCGCCCCGCTCGCACCCGCGTCGGTGGCGGCCCCCGAGGCTGCCCCGCTCGCAGAGGGAGCCAGGATCACGACGCGCCTCCAGACACCCCAGACTCGCGACCCCTTCGTGCCGCTCATCAGCGACGCACCCTTGCAGGACACAGACGGCGACGGGACGCCCGACGACACGATCCCGGACCGCACGCAGGTGATGCTCGAGGAGGTCGTTGACGTCGACGGCGTGCCGAGGGCGTCGATCGTGATCGACGGCATCACCTACACCGTGGGGGAGGGCGATGAGTTCGCCGGTACCTACAAGGTGATAGACCTCGACGTCGAAGGTCAGCAAGCGGTGCTCATGAACGGCGACAGCACGTTCGTGGCGACTGCCGGCCAGGCCATCCTGAAGTAGCGCGCCGCCCAGCGCCGCGCAGCCTTCTACCCTCCTGATCGTGCTGCGATTCCTCACCGCCGGCGAATCCCATGGTCCAGCCCTCGTGGCGGTCGTCGAGGGTGCGCCCTCGGGCGTGCCCTTCCTCGCCGAGGAGTTGGGCGGCGAGCTCGCCCGGAGGCGACTCGGCCACGGTCGCGGCAACCGGATGAAGATCGAGCAGGACGAACTCGAGATCGTCGGGGGCGTTCGCCATGGTCGGACGCTTGGATCCCCCGTCGCCGTACTCATCCGCAACACCGAGTGGCCGCGCTGGCAGGAGGACATGTCCCCACACCCCGGCGAGCCGAGACGGACCCTCACCGCGCCGAGGCCCGGTCACGCAGACCTCGTCGGCATGCAGAAGTACGACACACAGGACGCCCGCGACATCCTCGAGCGGGCCTCGGCCCGAGAGACGGCGGCGCGCACCATCGTCGGGTACCTCTCGAAATCGATCCTCGCCGCAGTTGGTGTCGATGTGCTCAGCCATGTGGTGGCGATCGGCGATGTGGAGGCCCCCGCTGGTCACGTGCCGAGTCCTTCCGACCTCGCTGCCATCGACCTCGATCCGGTTCGATGTGCCGATGCTGGAGCATCTGCGTCGATGGTCGCTGCGATCGACGCCGCAAAGGCTGACCGGGATACGCTCGGCGGTGTGGCCGAGGTCGTGGCGCACGGTGTGGTCCCGGGGCTCGGCTCCCACGTGCACTGGGACCGCAAGCTCGACGCCGCCCTCGCCGAAGCCCTCATGTCGATCCAGGCGATCAAGGCCGTCGAGATCGGTGACGGCCTCCGCACTGCCCGTCGGAGGGGGTCGGTGGCCCACGACGAGATCTACCTCGAAGATGGTGCGTACGTCCGCCGGACCGACCGCGCCGGCGGTACCGAGGGTGGCATGACGACCGGCCAGCCGCTTCGGGTCAGGGCCGCCATGAAGCCCATCTCCACGCTGATGCGGGCACTCGACACGGTGGATGTGACCACAGGCGAGGCCACGAGGGCGATCCGGGAGCGTTCGGACGTCTGCGCCGTCCCCGCAGCCGGGATCGTCGCCGAGCAGATGGTCGCCTTCGTCCTGGCCCGCGAATACCTCCGGATGTTCGGAGGGGATGCGATCGACGACGTCGTTGCATCCGTGGACCGGTACCGGGCGCGGATCGCCCGCGACTGATGCTCTGGCTCGTGGGGCTCATGGGATCCGGAAAGTCCACCATCGGCCCACTCGCTGCCGACCTCCTCGGGGTGTCCTTCGTCGACACCGACGATCTCGTCGTCTCGCGATCGGGAAGGAGCATCCCCGCGCTCTTCGCGGAGGGTGAGGCGTCATTCCGCGCCGTCGAGGCCGAGGTGATCACCGATGTCGCGGGCGGCGCACCCTGCGTCGTTGCGACCGGTGGGGGAGCCGTGATGGACGAGGGGAATCGCTCGGTCATGCGGGAGTCCGGGACGGTCGTCTGGCTCTCTGCCCCTCCCGAGATCCTCGCGGCCCGCGTGGGTGACGGAGAGGGAAGGCCGTTGCTTGCCAAAGGTGAAGCGACTGCGAACCTCGAGACGCTCGCCGCCGAGCGTGCCCTTGCCTACGCCGCTGCGGCCCACGTCGTCGTGCAGACGGGTGGCCGGGAGATCACCGACGTCGTGCAGGAGGTGGTCGCCGCATGGCCCGTTTCGTGATTCCCGGCGCAACGGAGGTGGTGGTCGGTCCACTCCCCGACGCCCTGCTCCCCGAACGAGATGGTCGTGGAGCGGTTGCTGTCTTCGGGCAACCCGGCGCGGCAGATGTCACGGCATCGGTGGTCGACCGGCTGATCGGGCGGGACCTCGATGTCCACGTGCGCACGTTGCCCGACCGCGAAGCTGCCAAGGCGCTCGATGCGGTTGCCGATGCCTGGGAGTGGCTTGCCGAACGTGGCATCGGCAGGAACGACACGGTGGTGGGCGTCGGCGGGGGTGCGCTCACCGACTCGGTGGGCTTCATCGCCGCGACGTGGCTGCGGGGAGTCGAGGCGGTGTACGTCCCCACGACCCTGCTCGGTGCGGTCGATGCGTCCATCGGTGGCAAGACGGGGATCAACGTGGTCGGCAAGAACCTCGTGGGTGCGTTCGCCCACCCCTCCCGCGTCCTCATCGACCCCTCGACGTTCGAGGGACTCCCGCCGGAGGTGTACGCCGAGGGGCTCGCCGAGGCCCTCAAGGCCGGCTACATCGCGGACGGTGACCTCGTGGCCCTCCTCCGGGCCGACGGGGCTGGGGCTGACCCCACAGAAGTGGTGGAACGTGCCGTCGCCGTGAAGGTTGCGGTCGTGTCGGAGGACTTCACCGAGCAGGGGCGGCGGGCGATCCTCAACTACGGACATACGCTCGGCCATGGCATCGAGTATGCGTCGGGGATCAGCCACGGCGATGCTGTCGCAATCGGCATGGTCGCCGCAGCCGAGGTCTCGCGACGCCGCACGGGGTTCGACGCCGTCGATGAGCATCGGGAGACGCTTACCGGACTCGGGCTTCCCGCCTCCATCTCGGGGCTCGGTCCCGAGCAGGTCCTCGACCTCGTGGCGCACGACAAGAAGCGAACTGCCGCGGGCATCCGGATGGTCCTGCTCGAGACATACGGCGTGCCCGTCGTCGAGGACGTCGACGAGCACGACCTGCGGGCGGGCCTCGCCGCCGTCGGCATCACGTGATCGCGGCCCCGCCCCTAGGCTGCCGCCCATGATCTCCACCAACGACGTGAAGCCGGGAATGGCCCTCGCGCTCCCCGACGGCCTCTTCTCGATCGTGCAGTACGAGCACGTGAAGCCGGGCAAGGGCAAGGCCTTCGTGCGCATGAAACTCAAGAAGATCGAGACGGGCCAGGTCCTCGACCGCACCTTCCGCGCAGACGAGGACGTGCCGCGCGCCTTCGTGAACCGAAACGACCACCAGTTCCTCTTCCGCGACGACCTCGGGTTCCACTTCATGAACCTCGAGGACTACTCCCAGTTCGCCGTCGATCCCGACCTCGTTGGCGACGCTGCCTCCTACCTCCTCGAGGGCGCAACGGTCACGCTTGCGGTGTATGAAGGCACGCCGATCGGCGTCGAACTGCCCGCTGCGGTCGAGCTCGAGGTCACGCATGCCGAACCCGGCGTGAAGGGCGACCGGGTCTCCGGCGCCACCAAGCCGGTCACGCTCCAGACGGGGCTCGAGGTGCAGGTCCCCCTCTTCGTCGAGCAGGGCGATGTGGTGAAGGTCGACACCCGCACCGGCGACTACCTCACCCGCGTGTGAGACCCGAGGCCCGCGTCCAGGCCCTCGAGGTCCTCTACGAAGCCGAGCAGCGAGACGGCACGATCGCAGCGGCGCACGTCACCGCTCGCGCTCAGCGCGTCATCGAGGGGGTGCTCGCCCACGAGGAGGCAATCGACGAGGCGCTGGGCCGGCTCTCCCGCAAGTGGTCCATCGAACGCATGCCGGTGATCGATCGCGTGCTCCTCCGCCTCGGGGCGTGGGAACTACTCCACACCGACACCCCGACCGCGGTGATCATCAGCGAGCTGGTCGGGCTTGCCGGGACGTACTCGACCCAGCGGAGCGGCCAGTTCATCAACGGGGTGCTTGGTGCCCTCGCGCAGGAGTCGCGTACCGAGCCCGAACCCACGGTTTCCTGAGTCCTCCCCTGCGCGCACTAGGCTCGCCCACGGACGATCCCTTTAAGCCGGTCCTGTGAGGCCGGGAAGGAGCAGATCATGACCGGTGCCGCGCAATGACGCGCACGCTTCTCGACGGCGATGACATCGCCCGTTCCCTCCGTCGCATCGCCCATGAGGTGATCGAGCGCACCAAGGACGTCGACGAGATCACCCTCGTGGGCATCCACACTCGGGGCGTGCCCCTCGCCCAACGCCTTGCCGAACTCCTCGAGGAGATCGGCGGGGGAACGGTCCCCGTCGGGACGCTGGACATCGGGCTCTACCGCGACGACCTCGCAGCCAGGCCCACCCCCTCCCTCGCCCGAACCGAGATCCCGGACATCGAGGATCGGATCGTCCTCCTCGTCGACGACGTGCTCTTCTCGGGGAGATCGGTGCGTGCTGCCCTCGACGCCCTCGTCGACCTCGGACGACCGCGCGTGATCCAACTCGCGGTGCTCGTGGACCGCGGCCACCGGCAGCTCCCGATCCGTCCCGACTACGTGGGCAAGAACCTCCCGACATCGCTCGGCGAGCGCATCACGGTTCGTCTCACCGAGGTGGACGGCGAGGACGCAGTGGTGCTCGAGGAGTCGCCATGAGCCACTTCCTCTCCCTCCAGGACGTTGCGCGAGACCGCTTGGAGGGCCTCCTCGACCAGGCTTCGGAGTTCCTCGACGTCCTCGACCGTCCCATCCCCAAGGTCCCCGCACTGCGTGGCAAGACCGTTGCGATGCTCTTCTTCGAACCGTCCACCCGCACGCGCATGAGCTTCGATCGTGCAGCGAAGGCGCTGTCGGCGGACACGATGGCCTTCTCCCCGTCGGGATCCTCCCTCTCGAAGGGGGAGAGCCTCAAGGACACAACGCTCACGATCCTCGCAATGGGTCCCGACGCCTTCGTCGTCCGCCACAAGGCGACCGGCGCGCCGTGGCAGATCGCAGAGTGGTCGGGGATCCCGACCGTGAACGCCGGCGATGGTGCGCACCAGCATCCCACGCAGGGCCTCCTCGACGCGCTGACGCTCCGCCAACGGTTCGGAGCGCTCGACGGGCTCAGGATCGCCCTCGTCGGCGACATCCGGCACTCCCGGGTCGCCAGGTCCGACATTGCCGCCTTCACGACCCTCGGTGCGTCCGTCACCCTTGTTGCCCCTCGCACCCTGCTGCCTCCGGACCTCCTCGACTGGCCCGTCGACGTCGCACACGAACTCGACCCACTCCTCCCGGACCTCGACGCCGTGTACCTCCTCCGTATCCAAGAGGAGCGAGGAGGCGGAGAGGACTTCCCCTCGATCTCCGAGTACGTGAACCGGTTCGGCCTCACCGGGGCCCGAGCCGCACGACTCCCTGACCACGCGGTGGTCCTCCACCCGGGGCCGATGAACCGAGGAGTGGAGATCTCCCCTTCGGTCGCCGACGGCACCCGGTCACTGGTCACCACGCAGGTGCGGAACGGCGTCGCCGTGCGCATGGCAGTGCTCTTCGATCTCTTGGGAGGATCCGATGCATGAACTCGTCCTGAAGGGTGGCACGGTCGTCGGTCCCGACGGCACCCGGGTCGCCGACGTGGCGATCACCGACGGCCGCATCGCAGCCGTTGGCGACGGCCTCGAGGGGGCCGTTTTGGTCGACTGCAAAGGCTGTTGGGTCGGACCAGGCCTCGTCGACATGCACGTCCACCTCCGCGAGCCCGGCCAGGAGTGGAAGGAGGACATCGAAACGGGATCTCGAGCGGCCGCCGCTGGTGGGTTCACCGCGGTCGTCGCGATGCCGAACACCGAGCCGGCCACCGACTCCGGGCACGTCGCCCGCCACGTCCTCGAACGAGGGAAGGGGATCGGCCTCACCGACGTCTTCGTGGCCGGGGCCATCTCGATGGGCCGGCAGGGCAAGACGCTCTCCCACATCGACGACCTCTGGCGCCTCGGCGTCCGGATGTTCAGCGACGACGGCGACACCGTTGCCGACGCCGGGCTCCTCCGCAAGGCCATGGAGTACGTCGGAGAGCTCGGCGGACTCATCGCCCAGCATGCAGAGGATCCGGGCCTCTCGCGCGGCGGCCACATGCATGAGGGCGCAATCTCCTCCCGGCTCGGGATGGTGGGCCTCCCCGCAGTTGCCGAGGAAGCCATCGTGGCCCGGGACCTCCGCCTCGTGGAACTGACCGGATGCCGCTATCACGTGCAGCATGCCTCCACCGCAGGGACCGTCGAGCTCATCCGCCAGTCGAAGGCGGCTGGTCTCCCCGTGACCGCCGAGGTGGCCCCCCACCACCTTTCGTTCGACCACGCACTCGTGCTCGACATGGACTCGGTGGCCAAGATGTACCCCCCGCTCCGTACCTCCGACGATGTCGAGGCCCTCCGTGGCGCCCTCGAGGACGGCACGATCGACTGCGTTGCGACCGACCACGCTCCCCACTCGGCCAACGAGAAGGAAGTGCCGTTCGAGGAGGCACCCAGAGGGGTGATCGGGCTCGAGACGAGCGCAGCGGCCATCCACACCGATGTCGGTCTGGGCCCGGTCGACCTCTTCGATCGGATGAGTGTCGCCCCTGCGCGGATCCTCGGGACGGAGGAGCACGGGCGGTGGCCCGAGGTCGGCGCACCGGCTTCCCTGGCAGTCTTCGACCCCGACGCTGCATGGACCGTGGGGCCGCCCTTCGCCTCCCGCTCGGCGAACACACCGTGGCGGGGACGTCGCCTCCGAGGTCGGATCCGGGCCACGGTGCTGCGAGGTACCGTCACACACATGGGAGGAGACCACGATGCCTGAAGCGCTCGCAGTGACCGCCGACGGGCAGGTCTTCCGGGGTCGATCCATCGGCGCCGACGGGATCACGACCGGTGAAGTGGTGTTCAACACGTCCATGACCGGGTATCAGGAGATCTTCACCGATCCCTCCTATGCGGGACAGGTCGTCGTGATGACGACCTCGCACATCGGGAACTACGGGGTCTCGGCGCTCGACGACCAGGCGGTCACGCCGTTCGCGAGCGGGATGATCATCCGCGCCCTCGCCCGCCGGCACTCCAACTGGCGCTCCGAGGGGAGCCTCGCGGAGTGGTTCGCGGCTCGTGGCCTCGTTGCCCTTGCCGAGATCGACACCCGCCGGCTCACCCGCCACATCAGGGAGGCAGGCGCCCAGCCCATCGCCATGGGCGCGGGGGTGTCCGAGGCGGAGTTGCGAGAGGCAGCGGTACTCGCCCCTTCCATGGAGGGCCGGGCCCTCGCCCTCGAGGTCACGACGCCCGATCGCTACGACGTGCCTGCCGAGGGGACCGCCCGTGGACGGGTCGTCGCACTCGACCTCGGGATGAAGCGTGACATCGCCGACCACCTCGCCAGGGTTGGCTTCGACGTGGTCGTGCTCCCGGGCTCGGCGAGCGCCGAGGACGTGCTCGGGTTCGAGCCCGACGGATTCTTCATCTCGAACGGACCAGGGGACCCCGAGCCGCTCGAGGGGCCGATCGCAACGATTCGTGGAGTCCTCGGCAAGGTCCCCACGTTCGGGATCTGCCTCGGACACCAGGTGCTGGGGCTGGCGCTCGGCGCGTCGACGTTCAAGCTGCCGTTCGGTCACCACGGCGGGAACCACCCCGTCCGACGACTCGATGACGGCAGGGTCGAGATCACGGCACAGAACCATGGGTTCGCCGTCGACCCCTGGTCGTTCGCCGACACACCGCCTCCCGATCCCGATCCTTCGGGTCGACCGTGGGAGGTCGCGCTCCCCACTCGGTTCGAGACCGGGTTCGGCGCCGCGGCGCCAACCCACCAGAACCTCAACGATGGGACCCTCGAGGGCCTCCGCTGCCTCGACATCCCCGCGTTCTGTGTGCAGTACCACCCGGAGGCCGCCCCGGGTCCGCACGACGCCTTCGGCCTGTTCGACGACTTCGTGGCGCTCATCGAGGGGGGTGCCTGATGCCCAGGCGCACGGACATCTCCTCGATCCTCCTCATCGGCTCAGGACC
>CAZRJG010000023.1:0-757 GCA_964600365.1 uncultured Acidimicrobiia bacterium | reverse complement strand
ATCGGCCAGGCCTGCGAGTTCGACTACTCGGGCACCCAGGCAGCGAAGGTCCTGCGGGCCGAGGGGTATCGGGTGATCCTCGTGAACTCGAACCCCGCAACGATCATGACGGACCCCGAGTTCGCCGACGCGACGTACATCGAGCCCATCACCGCAGAGGTCATCGAGTCGATCATCGACAAGGAACGTCCCGACGCCGTCCTCCCGACCCTGGGGGGCCAGACCGCCCTCAACGTCACCATGGAGCTGGCCGAGCGCGGGGCGTTCGAGCGGTTCGGCGTGGAGTTGATCGGTGCGGGAATCGACGCGATCGATCGCGCCGAGGACCGCGGTCGATTCAAGGAGACGATGGAGGCGGTCGGCCTCGAGGTCCCAATCGCCACCTACGCCCGGAGCATGGACGAGGCCGTCGCGGCTGCACGAGAGATCGGCTACCCGGTGATGATCCGACCGTCGTTCATCCTCGGCGGCAAGGGAACCGGGGTGGCGATCGACGAGGAGGACTTCCTCGTCAAGGCCGCGAACGGCCTCGCCCTCTCGCCCATCCGCGAGATCCTCGTGGAGGAGTCGGTGCTCGGCTGGAAGGAGTTCGAACTCGAGGTGATGCGCGACCGGATGGACAACGCAGTGATCGTGTGTTCCATCGAGAACCTCGACGCGATGGGTGTCCACACGGGTGACTCGATCACCGTGGCCCCGATCCAGACGCTGTCGGACCGCGAGTACCAGGAGATGCGCGACGACGCCATCACGGTCC
>CAZRJG010000022.1:15849-33564 GCA_964600365.1 uncultured Acidimicrobiia bacterium | reverse complement strand
CGCAGATGCCGCAGTACATGCAGAGGGCGTAGTCGATGTCGAAGCGGTCGAGCTCGGCCCGCCCCCGCACTCGGCCACCCGGCTTGGAAGGAGGCTTCTCCTCCTTGTGGCCCTCGATGTAGATGCACCAGTCGGGGCAGGAACGGGCACACAGCATGCACACCGTGCACGCCTCCTGGTCGAGGGCGATCACGCCACGGGCACGTGGGTGCGGCTCCTCCTTGACTTTCGGGTAGTTCACCGTGACCGGCTTCATGAAGAGGTGCTTCAGCGTCACCTTCATGCCGATGAACATCCCCGGGATGCCGATCCTCGGGAGCTTGGGGAGCGCCATCTAGAACACCACCTTGAAGACCGCCGTCACGGCGATGTTGACGAGGGAGATCGGGATGAGCCACTTCCAGGCGAAGGCCTGCAGCTGGTCCTCACGGATGCGGGGCCACGTCCACCGGAACCAGATCATGAAGAACACGAGGATGGCGATCTTCGAGGCGAGCACGAGCGGCCCGAAGGCAGCCGGCAGGTCGAAGAAGATCGGGTCGTAGCCACCGAGGAAGAGGGTCGAGGCGATCGCGGCGAAGGTGAACATGTTGGCGAACTCAGCGAGGAAGAAGAAGAGGAAGCGGAAGCCCGAGTACTCGGTGAGGAACCCGGTGACGAGCTCCGACTCGGCGATCGGCATGTCGAACGGGATGCGGGACATCTCGGCGAGCGCTGCGATGTAGAACACGACGAAGCCGATGAGCTGCGGGACGATGAACGGGATGCCCCAGGAGGCCTGCGCCTCGACGATCCCGTTGAGGCTCATGGTCTCGGCGAGCACGACCACACCGATCACCGAGAGCACGAGCGGCAACTCGTAGGCGATGAGCTGGCCGGCGGCCCGGAGGCCACCCATGAGCGAGTACTTGTTCGCCGACGACCACCCGGCCATGAGGATGCCGATCGTGCCGATCGAGGAGACGGCGAGGGCGTAGAAGATCCCGACGTCGAGGTTCCTGACCACGAGGGCGTCACCCTCACCGAACGGGATGACCACGAACAGGCCGACCGCCGAGAGGAGCACGAGCGCCGGTGCCCACTTGAACACCGGACGGTCGGCGTCGGCCGGGATGATGTCCTCCTTCTGGAAGAACTTCACGCCATCGGCGATGAGTTGCGCCCAGCCCCAGCGACCACCCGCGAAGTACGGGCCGACACGGTGCTGCATGTGGGCCGAGATCTTCAGCTCCGCGTACCCGATGATGAGGCCGGCCACCGGGACGAGCGTCGCGATGGAGACCATCTTCAGGACGAGGACGAACCAGAAGGAATCGAGAAGGCTCATCGGTCCACGTCCCCCAGCACGAAGTCGAGGGATCCCATGATCGAGATGATGTCGGGGAGGAGCGCCCCTTCGAGGATGAGAGGGAGCATCGAGAGGTTCGAGAACGAGGCAGAGCGGATCTTCAGCCGGTACGGGCCGCCACCACCCTCGGAGACGAGGTAGTAGCCCATCTCACCCTTGGGATTCTCGTGTCGGACGTACAGCTCGCCCTTGGGGACCTTGATGACCTTGGGGACCTTCGCCTGGAGCGGCCCCGACGGGATGCCGTCGATTGCCTGCTGCACGATCTTCGCCGACTCGCGGATCTCCTGGAGGCGGACCCACCAGCGGGCGTAGGAGTCGCCCTCGTCGGCCGTGATCACGTCGAAGTCGAAGTCGGCGTACGGGAGGTGGTCCTCAACGGTGCGGAGGTCGAACGGGACACCGGTCGCCCGGAGGTTCGGGCCCGTCACGCCGTAGGACATCGCCACCTCGGGCGAGAGGATGCCAACGCCCTTGGCGCGGGCCCGGAACAACTCGTTGCCTGCGAGGAGGTCCTCGAGCTGGTCACACGACTCGAGCACCTTGTCCATGGCATCGAGCGTCTCGGAGAAGAAACCCTTCGGGAGGTCCTGCACCTGCTTGCGGGTCGTCGAACCCGACCCGGCAGCCGGCTTCACCCCGCCGATGCGGTTGAAGTTGGGGTGGAAGCGACCGCCGGTGACCGACTCGATGAGGTCGAGGACGCGCTCCCGGTCGCGGAAGGCGAACATGAGCGCCGTCGCCGCTCCCAGCTCCAGGGGGTAGGAACCCATGAAGGCGAGGTGGGAGGCCAGGCGGGCCATCTCGGTGAGGATGAGGCGGATGTACTGGGCCCGCTCGGGGACCTCGAGCTCCATCAGCTTCTCGGCGGCGACGACGAGGGGGATCTCGTTGGCGTAACCACTCACCCAGTCGATGCGGTTCACCAGCGTGATGACCTGCGGGTAGGTCCGGGCTTCGACGATCTTCTCATAGCCGCGGTGCATGTAGCCGATGACCGGGCGGACGTCTCTCACCCGCTCGCCGTCGACGGTCGCGGTGAGCCGAAGCACACCGTGGGTCGACGGGTGCTGCGGGCCGATGTTGAGCGTCATGTCGGCAGTCTCGAGCTCGATCGAGACGGCGACGTCACTGAGATGGGCCATCGCTTGGGTGTCGAGCATCAGGCCTCCGGATTCTCCGTGCTGGGGCCGTCGCCGGCGGCCTGGGGAATGTCCTCGACGTCGACGTCGCCCGGCCAGGGCTTCACCTCGCGAGCGAGGAGCGCGTAGGACTTCTGGAGCGGATGGCCGACGAATCCCTCGGGCAGGTAGATGTGCTCGGTGTTGCGGAGGCCAGCGAAGGAGATGTCGAACATTTCGTGCGCCTCGCGCTCGTGCCACTCGGCGCCCGGGAACACATCGGAGAGGGAGCCGATCGACGGGCCGTCCTTCGGCAGGTCGGCAGAGAAGATCACCAGGCGGCCATCGACGTCACCGATCGCGCACAGCATCTCGTAGCGCTCCTCGACCTCCTCGGAGGGCGGGTCGCCGATCGCTACTTCGTTCGACCAGTCGATGGCCGAGATGAACGAGAGGTAGCGAAGGCCGAGTTCGTCGCGGGCGGTGCGAATCGCCTCGACCCACGAGTCGGCTTCGATCGACACCTTCACGGTGTCGTGGTCCGTGGTCGTGGACAGGCCGCCCACGGCTTCCATCACAGTGACTGCGAGTTCCTCAGGCGTTGGCACCGAACTTCTCCGGAATGTCCTCGGCCTGGATCTTCTCCTGCAGCATCACGATGCCCTCCATGAGGGCCTCGGGGCGGGGTGGGCAGCCGGGCACGTATACGTCGACGGGGATGATGAGGTCGATGCCCTTGGTCACCGAGTACGAGTCCCAGTACGGGCCACCGCAGTTGGAGCACGAACCCATGGAGATGACGTACTTGGGATCGGGCATCTGGTCGTAGAGGCGGCGGATGGCAGGGGCCATCTTGTCGGTGATGGTGCCGGCAACGACCATGAGGTCGGCCTGGCGGGGCGATGCGGGGAAGGGGATGATGCCGAAACGCATCATGTCGTAGCGGGGCCCAGCTGCGGCGATCATCTCCACCGAGCAGCAGGCGAGGCCGAACTGGAACATCCAGAGCGAGTACTTCCTCGACCAGTTGAGGAGGAAGGACAGTGGCTTCACCCGCCCGAACTTCTCGGTGATCACTCCCATCGGAGCACTCCCTTGCGAATCGCGTAGGCGAGGCCCATGAAGAGGACCCAGATGAAGATGAGCATCTCGACGAGGCCGAAGGTCCCGAGCGCCTCGAGCCGAATGGCCCAGGGGAAGAGGAAGATCGCCTCGACGTCGAAGATCACGAAGAGCAGGCCGAAGATGTAGTACCGCACGTGGCTCTGGCTCCAGCCCGAACCGACGGGGTCCACGCCGCACTCGTAGGTGAGCAGCTTGGTCGGTGTGGGGTTGGACGGCCGGAGGAGCGATGCCACGGCGAGCATCACTGCAACGAGGATCACGCCGAGCGCGGCGAACGCGCCAACGGTCACGTAGTCCTGGAAGTACTCGGTCACGTCCATCCCTCGTAGGCCGCGGTGAACGGGCGGGAGTATAGGACGCGGATCCGGGCCTATTCCGCACCCGTCGTCCACGGGCCCGTCGCCACGAGTCCGAGGCACCGCCATGCCACCGGGCCCGTACCCTTGGCCCATGCTCCTCCCCGACTACTCCGGCGGGTCGATCGTCAACCTCGTCGCCGAACTCGAGGCGCGCCTCGGCGGATTGCCCCCCTCTCCCCGTCTCCACGGGGGCCTCGCCGACCGCATCCCGCCGGCCGACACCTACGTTCTGCTGCTCCTCGATGGACTCGGCGACCGCCAACTCGGCCACCCCGCGGCGGAGACGCTCACCGCCGACCGGGTGGGCGCAGTCCACGCAACGTTCCCCTCGACGACGATCGTGGCCCTTGCGAGCCTCGTGACAGGGCTTGCCCCCGCGGGACACGGCATCCTTGGCCACTTCCTCCGACTACGGCACCACGGCATCGTGAACGCGCTCAAGTGGCACCGCAGGGGAGGCGCCGAACTCGGAGTCGACCCCGCCGGGATGCTCCCCGGGCCCAACCTGGCCGAACGCCTCGGCGCCAACGGCGTCGAGGTGATCACCGTCCAACCCGGTGACTTCGCCAGCTCCCCCACCAGCCGACTCCTCTATCGGGGAGCCCGCTTCGAGCCCGCATGGTCGATCGACGAACTAGTGGATGCGTGCACCTCCCTCGCCGCAACGCCCGGACGCCTCATCCTTGCCTACCTCCCCCACATCGACGTCGCCGCCCACACGGCAGGGCAGGGTGCGCCCGTCTACACGGATGCCGTGCGGACCGCCGACCGCGTCTGGGCGCACCTCAGCGCTCGGCTGCCCTCGGGCGCCGTGGCGATCGCAACGGCCGACCATGGCCACATCGACTACCCCTCCTCGGCGAAGATCGCCGTCCCCACACCGCCGGGAGCCGTGTACGGGGACCCGAGGGGCCTCCTGCTCAGGGGCGATCGTGGGCCACTGCTCGAGTGGGCGCATGGCCTGCCCGGCACCGTGATCGAGGATCCCCGCGAGCTCTTCGGGCCCGGCGACCACCCATCCCTCGGCGATCGGCTCCCAGATCTCGTGCTCCTCGCCGACGACGACACCCTCCTCATCCCATCGTGGATGGACGATCGCCTCATCGGGTACCACGGCGGTCTCGATCCTCGGGAGCTCGACATCCCGCTCATCGTCACCCCCAGGTGAGCCTCAAGGTCGCCTGACACCCTTCCGATCAAGAAGGAACGGGAGGCGCGGCCTCCCACCACATAGGATTTCCCCATGCCCGCGTGCCGACCGGTGAACCCCGAACGACGAGTCGGTGCCTTCGCTCCGACCGAGCCCGAGCGCACCGCCGATGGTCGCCCCGCGCGCCCCCTCCACGAACACGAGGACTGACCATGGCCGCATGTCCCTACTGCCACCAGGACACCGGGGATGGACCGCGCTGCGAACACTGCGGCGAGATCCTGTACCGCTACGCCACCGACCCGGTCGAGGAGCCCGCCGTCCCCGAGGAGCCGGTCGACCCGCCTCGCCGCGTCCCCCCGCCCACCTCGGAGGGACCCGCCGACCCATTCGAGCCCGACCCCTTCCCTCCGCCATCGGCACCCTCCATGGGCGAGACGGGGACGGGACCGCGTCTCAACGTCCCAACCACGAGGCCGCCCGTGCCGTACGGCGACCAGTCCCCCGGTGGCGGTGGCAGCTCTCCCCCCGGCACGTACCCGCCCACGCAAGCGGACTACCCCGCCAAGCAGGCCAAGAGCGGTCCCAACGGATGCGCAATTGCAGCGATCATCCTCGGGGTGCTCCTCGTGCTCGGGGTCGTCGGCCTGTTCTTCGCCGGACGCTCGGTGCTCGAAGAGGTTGTCGACGGGTTCGAGGATGGAAGCCTGTCGTTCAGCGTCGGCGGCGAGGTCATCGACTGGGACGATGTCTCCATCGGCGACTGTGTCAACTTCGTCGACGCCGAGGACCAGGCCAACGACACGACCCTGGTCTCCACGCTCGAACGCGTTGCCTGCACCGCGCCCCACGACGCAGAGGTGTACGCGCTCCGGAACCTGCCGGGAGGCGCCTGGCCGGGCTATGAGTCCGTCTACTCCCGGGGTGACGACATCTGTTACGACGAGTTCGCCCCCTACGTGGGGATCGACTACGTCGAGTCGCTCTACTTCTACGAGGTGTACACCCCCTCGTCGGCGTCCTGGGACCAGGGTGACCGCACCATTGCGTGCACCCTCGTCGACGTCGGCGGGACACTCAGCAAACGCCTCCGTGGCATAGGGGAGTAGCGGGAGGGTGGCTCCCCAATACCCCCGGGGGTAGATACCATTCGTCGCATGCGACGTCTCGCCTTCTTCCTCGCCCTCGTCCTGGGCCTCGTTGCGTGTGGTGGTGCCACCGTCGACGAGGGTGCCTACGAACGCGTCAGCGTCGACGACTTCTCGGCGCTGCTCGAGGCATCGCCGACCGACGACATCACGCTCATCGACCTGCGGACCGCCGAGGAGGTGGCCGCCGGCTACATCGAGGGCGCCTCACAGCTCGACTTCTACGCGGCCGACTTCGAACAGCGCCTCGAGTCGCTGCCCCGCGAGGGGCACTACCTCATCTACTGCAACTCGGGCAACCGGAGCGGGACCGCGCTCCGCATGATGAAGGACCTTGGCTTCGAGCAGGTCACCGAACTCGACGGGGGCATCCAAGCCTGGATCTCGTCGGACCAGCCACTCATCCGCCCGTGACGCTCGGCGTCGTCCTCGCCGGGGGTAAGTCGAGTCGCATGGGTCGGGACAAGGCGAGCCTTCCCTTCGAGGGCCGCACCTTCGCCGATCGGGTCGCGTTCGCGCTTGGGGCCGTCTGCGATGACGTTGTCGTCGTCGGGACCGACCTCCCCGGCTGGCGATCCATTCCCGACGATGGCGATGCGCACCGCGGCCCCCTCTCGGGGATCGCCACCGGGCTCCGCGAGGCGAACGACGGGGTCCTCGTGTGCGCGGTCGACCATCCGGCGGTGCGGGTCGAGACCCTCCGCGCACTCGCAGCCCTTGCCACCGACCGACCCGTGGTCCCCGTGGACGGCGAGGTTCCCCAGGTGACGATCGGCTGGTACCCGTCCTCGCTCGCCGACGCATTCACCGCCCAGCTCGCCGACGGCGGGTTCATCCGACGGGCCCTCGACACGCTCGACGTTCGTTGGGTGCTTCCCGAGGAGTGGACCACGTGGGGCGAGGACGGATCATCGTGGCGAAGCGTCGACACGCCCGGGGAGTACGGCGAGCTTCGCTCGCCTTTGTAGGGCGGGCTTCGCCCCGCACGGGAGGGCGTGACAGATCTTCCTCCCCCCTCCCACGTCCCTTCGGGCCGTGGGTCCCATCCCCCCTTCGGGGGGATCTGCTTTGGGGGAGTGCGAGTTCGGGCGTGGGGCGTCGTACCCTGCCCGGCATGCGTCGGCTCTGGCCTGTTCTGTTCCTCCTCCTCGCTGCGTGCGGGTATGGGGTGGAAGCTGCCGAGACCGCTCCCCCGGCGGCCTCACCAACCGTCCAGGCCACCTCGTCGACGACCTCGACCACGACGTCGACCACCACGACCACGACGACCCTGCCGCCGACCACGACGTCGACCACCACGACCACGACGCTCCCCCCGACGCAGGCGCTCGTCATCCATGGGGTCGGCGACGTCGCCCTCGATCCCGGCTACATCCCCGCGCTCCGATCGGCGCCCGGCGGCTACCACTTCGCGTGGAGCGGACTCGAGTTGCTGTTCTGGGACTCCCTCACCGTCGTGAACCTCGAGTGCCCGGTCTCTGATGAGGGGACGATCGTGCCAAAGGCGTTCAACTTCAGGTGCGACCCCGAGGCCCTCGACGAAGCGAAGTTCCACGGGATCGACGTTGCGAACCAGGCGAACAACCACGTCCTGGACTTCGGCGTCGAGGCACTGCTCGACTCCATCGTCGAACTCGAAGCGGCTGGCATCGGATCGGTCGGGTCCGGCGCCGACCGGACGGAGGCCTACGCCCCCCACCTCGTCGAGCGGAACGGGTGGACGATCGCAGTCCTCGGCTTCGGCGGGGTGATCCCAGGTCCGTCGTGGCTCGCCGGCGACGAGCGGCCCGGCATGGCATCCGGCGATGACACCGAAGCCATGGTCGCCGCCGTCGCAGCGGCCGAGGAGGTCGCCGACTTCGTCGTCGTGACGATCCACTGGGGCATGGAACTCGACACGAGCCCGAGGGCCGACGACATGGCGCGGGCCAAAGCGATGGTGGACGCTGGCGCCGACGTCATCTTCGGGCACCACCAACATCGCCTCGGGCCGATGAGTTGGTACAAGGGAGCACCGATCTTCTGGGGCCTGGGCAACTTCGTCTGGCCACGCAACTCGGTCGCGTCGGCCGACACCGCGGTCGCCGAGGTGCGAATCTCCGCAGACGGGGAGATCGTCGAGGCCTGCATGATCCCCGCCACGATCGTGACGAGCGGTCACCCGACCCTCGACGAGCCGTACACCGGGTGCGAGGGCATCGAGAGCCCGATGCTCCAACTCGGCGACGACTGACCCGGTCCGCTCCACCAACTCCTACGCTCGCACCATGCGGGTCGCAGTCGTCGACATGGGATCGAACACCTTCCGCCTCCTCATCAGCGAGGTCCGGCCGAACGGTGCGCTCTCCACCCAACACATCGAGCGCTCCATGCTCCACCTCGGCGGGATCGTCGGCGAGCACGGCGAGATCACGGCGCCTGCGCTCGAGCGGGCGCTCACCGCCACCCGCTCCATCGGAGAGTTCATCGACCGCTTCGGCGTCGACCGCACGGTCGCCGTCGCCACCGCCGCGATCCGGGAGGCCCGCAACGGCCCAGAGGTGGCCGACCACCTCGGCGCCGCCCTCGGTGTCCCCGTCCGCATCCTCGAGGGCACCGACGAAGCTCGGCTGTCGTTCCTCGGTGTCCACGCTGCGGTTGTCTTCTCGTCAGACTCCCACGCCGTGCTCGACCTCGGGGGTGGCAGCCTCGAACTCGCAACCGGGCGCGGGCCCGAGATGGAGGAGGGCCGCTCCTGGCCGATCGGCGTGAGTCGCCTGCGTGCCCTCGTGGGTCGACCCGAGCGGATCGACGCCGAGACCGAGGGCCACCTCCGGTCACTGGTCGCCGACGCCCTCTCATCGGCTCCGCCCCTCGGCGAGGAGACCGAGACCGTGCTCATCGGTGGGACCGTGCGCGCGATCGGCCGACTCGTGGCCGACCGATCCCGGCCCTGGGTGCCTCGGTCACTGAACCAGTTCCGGGTCACCCTCGAGGAGATCGAGGAGGTGGGGCACGACCTCGCCCGACGCAGCGCGAGGGAGCGCATCGACGACCTCTCCGTCGACCCCGACCGCGCCGAGGCGCTCGGGGCGGCAGGGATCATCCTGTCGGAGGTCCTCCGTCGACTCGGGGTGCGCGAGGCACTGCTCTCCGACTGGGGACTGCGCACCGGTGTCATCCTCGACAGCGTCGGGGTGTCACCGCCCCCGGGGGGCGAAGTGCGGATGCGATCCGTGCGAGCGCTCCGGGAGGAGTTCCTGGGCGGCGACCCCCATCCCGAGCACGTTGCCGGCCTCGCACGACAGCTGATGGATCAGCTCACTCCCCTCCACGGACTCACCGAGGAGGAGCAGGGACTGGTCGAGGTCGCCGCGCACCTACACGACATCGGGCGGGCCCTCTCACTCTCCGGCCACCATCGGCACTCGGCATACCTCGTCGAGCACGCCGACCTCCGTGGGATCTCCCCGGAGGGACTCGGGGTCGTCCTCTCCCTCATCCGGTCCCACCGGGGCGGCGCCCCGAAGGTGAGTCACGCGCCCTTCCGGGCGATGTCCGCCGACGAGCGCCGGCGGGTGCGGGTCATGGCAGCCATGCTCCAACTCGCCGATGCCCTCGATCGCCCCCGCGACGGCTCCGTCCAGCAGGTGGTCGCCGCAGACACAGGCGAAGGACTCCTCCTCCGCACCCCCGGGGTTGACCTCCGACCCCACTTCAGGGCCATGGACGCACGCCTCTCCTACGCGGGATCGGTGCTGGGACGGCGGGTCGAGGTGGTCACCTGATGCGGGCACACTCGTAGGCTGGGCAGCCATGGCTGCCATCGACGTGGAGCTCGCAGACATCACCACACTGGAGGTCGATGCCGTGGTGAATGCTGCGAATGCCGGGCTCGCAGGTGGTGGAGGCGTCGACGGCGCCATCCATCGAGCTGCCGGTCCCTCGGTACTCGCCGAGTGCCGCGAGGTGATCTCGAGGCGCGGACCGCTCTCCCCCGGCGACGTCGAGGCAACGAGCGGGGGCGACCTCCCGGCTCGCTGGATCCTGCACGCGGTCGGCCCGATCTGGGGTGCCGAGGCTCCCGAGGCCCAGGACGGCCAGCTCGCCGACTGCTACCGACACTCGATCGAGCTCGCCGTCCAACTCGGGGCCCGTTCGATCGCCTTCCCAAATATCTCGACGGGCGTGTACGCCTTCCCCCGCGACCGGGCGGCCGAGGTGGCGGTGGGGGCAGTGCTCGATGCCGTCGCCGACACGCCGATCGAGCAAGTCGTCCTCGCCTGCTTCGATGGGGAGAACCACTCCCTCACCCGGGCCGCCCTGGAGGCACACCAATGAGACACCTCGTCCGATTCAAGGACCGACACGAGGCACCCAACTCCGACACGTACAAGTGGAACGACCCACCCCAGGGCGCGATCGGGGCTTCCGTGGCGGACATGGACGTGCACCTCGCCCCACCGATCGCAGCAGCGCTCCACGACGCGATCCACCGGTCGTCCACCGGATACGTGAAGTCACACATGCGAGGGGTTGCGGATGCCATCGCCGGGTGGCACGGCAGGAGATTCGACCAAGCCGTCGATGCGTCGCTCATCCGCTTCGCGTCCAGCGCCGTCAACGGGCTCGTCCAGGCCGCGACGATCCTTGGTGGGGACCGCCTCATTCTCAACACACCCGTCTACTTCCCGTTCTTCGGCGTCGCCGAGTCCGTCGGCCTCGAGCAGGTCCATGTCTCGATGGTCGAGCGGAATGGCCGCTGGGTCCTCGACCTCGACCGCATGGAGGCCGCCGCAGCCGGAGGCGGGACGATCCTCCTGTGCAATCCCCACAACCCCACCGGCTCGGTGCCCACCACCGAAGAGCTCGAAGGGGTCGCAGGAATCGCCCGCCGCCACGGCAACCCGGTGATCTCCGACGAGATCCATGGCCCGCTCACGTACCCCGGGCACACCTTCGTCCCCTTCTCGACGGTGGCGCCCGACCTCGGCGATCGCCTCGTGACGGTCAGCTCGACGTCGAAGCCCTTCAACATCCCGGGCCTCAGTTTCGCCTGGCTCATCGCCGGGTCGCCGGACGTCGCGTCGAAGATCGACGCCCTCCCGGCGATGCTCACCTGCGGGACGTCGTCGCTGGGTCCCGCTGCCACTGTGGCCGCCACCACGCAGGGAGATGCGTGGCTCGACGAATTGGTCGAACTGCTCACCGAGCGACGGGATCGCCTCGCAGAGCTCCTCGCCGAGCGCCTTCCACGCGCGGCGTGGATCCCGCCCGAGGCCACGTTCCTCGCCTGGCTCGACCTCCGCGCCTACGACCTCGGCGACGACCCGGCAGTGGCCCTTCAGGAGCACGGGGTGCACCTGTCACGCGGACCGGTGTTCGGTGAGGAGGGACGCGGTCACGCCCGACTCAACTTCGGGTGCTCCGCAGAGACCCTCGAGGAGATGGTCGATCGGATGGCCACCGCCCTCGAGCGGTGATCAGGAGTCCGAGAGGCCCCAGTCGTTCGCCTTCTCGAGGAGGTACTGCGACACCTTGAGGCTCGCGTCGAGCTCCTCGCAGAGCTGCTCGCGGGCCACGAAGACACCAGCCAGTGACACTGCGCCGCGCCCGACGACCATGAGCCCCTGCTGGGGGGCATCGGTGACGGAGGCGAAGGTGCTCGTCGCTGAGACCTCCACCGGGAGCGCCTCCGTGCCGAGGGCGGCGAGGTCGGTCGCGAGCACCAGCAGGTCGGGCATCTCGGGGAGCGGCGGGACCTGCCAGTTGAAGAAGAGGTCGAGCTTCCAGACGTCGGGCGGCTCCTCGAAGGGATCCTCCAACATCATGATCGCCTCCTCGAACCCGAGCATCACCCGGGGATCGACCTCGAGGGCAACGTGGAGGTCGAGCGGCCCACCACATGCTGCCTCGGGGTGCAGGTCGATCTCCCACAACTGGCGGAGGGAGTACGTCTCGACGAAGTGGCGCTCGTCGTGCACATGGAAGCCAAAGTCGATCGCCTGGCTCTTGAGGTCCGCGACGAATCCGTGGAGGTCGATGGCGGCCATGGGCGGAGGGTATGTGCGCGCGGGGGATTACTGGGCACCTGCGGCGCCTGTTGTATGGGACGCCTGCGGCGCCAGTCGTGTGGGGCGCCTGCGGCGCCCGTGGTGTGGGCTCGCTCCGCTCGCCGTCTCGTGGGGCTCGCGACGCTCGCCCGCTGTCGGCTGCCCTACGCCTGGACCCGCCCCGCCGCCCGGACGTCGGCTCCGGTCGGGTGCTGGAAGAGGCGGAGGCCGAACTCGGGAAGCATGGCGAGGAGGTGGTCGAAGATATCCGACTGGATCCCCTCGTACTCGACCCACACCGTGGTGGACGAGAACACGTAGAGCTCGATCTCGACCCCATCGGGCCCCGGAGGGAGCTGGCGGACCATGGAGGTGAAGCCTTCGTGCTCCAGGCGCGGGTGGCGTTCGAGGTAGGCCTGGGCGTAGGCACGGAACGTGCCGAGGTTCGTGAGCCGCCGCGGGTCACCCTTCATCCCGGGAGAAGGCGCGGGCTGGCTGGCGAGCTGGAGTCGCTTCTCCTCCATGTAGGCGGCGAGCGGCTCGAACGCCGAGTGCCGGTCGATCTCCTCGGAGGTGAGGAACCGAACGGACGTCTGGTCGACCGTGATCGAGCGCTTGATGCGGCGTGCCCCCGCATCGGACATGCCCCGCCAGTTCACGAACGAGCTCGTCACAAGGTCATGGGTGGGGATCGTGGCGATCGTCTTGTCCCAGTTCTGGACCTTCACCGTGTGCAGGGCGACGTCGATGACCTCGCCATCGACCCGGGTACCGGGAACCTCGATCCAGTCCCCGAGGCGGACCATGTCGTTCCCGGCCAGCTGAAGTGAGGCAACGATCGACAGGATCGTTGACTGGAACACGAGGATGAGCACCGCGGTGACGGCGCCGAGGCCGGTGAGCACTCCGCCGAGTTCGATGCCCGAGAGCGCCGCCACGATGAGCACCGCTCCAAAGATCATCCCGATGATCATCACGACCTGGAGGTAGCCCTTGATCGGCCGGTCGCTCGTCGGGGCGTAGAGGATGTAGTACTCGTTGGCCGCCCGGAGGAAGGCGCTCAACGCGATCATCACCGAGACGATGAGGAGCGCCTGGGTGACGCGCTCGATCAGGCTCCCCTCGATCCCCACGAGCGGGATCGCCACCCACGCGGCGATCGGGGGCAGCACCCAGGAGATCCGACGCAGCAGGCCCGGGTCGGCGAGCACGTCGTCCCACTGGACTTTCGTGCGGTGGGCAATGCCCTGCAGGATCGGGAGCACGACGCGACGCACCACCACGTAGGTGACGAGCACGGTTCCGAGGACGAGGGCGTACTTGACCCAGTCGGCCTGAGCGGAGAGGTCCATGGGGAGAAGGTAGTCAGCAGTCAGGAGTGCGATGGAACCCACCCCGGTGCCAGCCCCTCGCCGCAGCGATCGGCCCGCCGGGGGCGGTCTACCAGTACTCCTCGTAGTGGATGTTGCCGGGGGCACCCCGCCGATCAGGGATGAACCCACGCTCCATGAGCAGCTCAACGATGCCGACGGGTTCCGGGAAGGTGGGCTCGACGTCCTCCCACTCGGGGAGCCCGATCATGGCCGGGTTGCCGCAGAGGAACACATGGCTCGTCGCCGGGTCGAGTGAACCGACCATCTCCTCAATCGTGCCGTCGCGCAACGCGTCCTGGAGGTACCGCTTCGGAACGCCCGGCTCACGGGTCGGGAGGGGGAGGTAGTGGACGTTGGGGAACCGCTCGGCCAGTTGCTCATGCTTCTCCCGGTAGGCCAGGTCCTGTGCGTACCGCACGGTGACCGCGTTGAGGATCGGGCCCCGATGGCCCTTGCGAAGGAGCTCGGTGATCATGGCGTTGTGGGGCGCCTCACCCGTGCCCGTGGAGAGGAAGAGCATCGTGGCATCGGGGTCGGTGTTCTTCTCGAGTGTGTACCGGCCCGCGACCTTCGCCCCGAGGTACACGCGCTCGCCCGGCGTCTTGAGGGCGAGCCGGGGTGTGAGCGAGGGGATGTTGTCGCCCTCGGGTCGCACGAGCACGATGTAGAACTCGAGTTCGCCGCTCTCGGAGCGGTCGAACAGGTACCCGTGCTCATCGAAGATCGGGTTCGAGATCGAGTACGACCGACGGATGAGGGAAGACCGGCGCTTGGCGTCCGCCTCCTCCCGGATGTTGTCGATGCGCGGCTCCCAGTGGCCCAGCCCGAGGGTCGCGTACTGGCCCGGGAGGTGCGAGGCGTCACCGTGGTCGGGCTTCACCCGGAGCACCCACAGATCGCTGTGGTGCGGGTCGAAGGCGGTGATCGTGGCGTTGTAGTGCTTCTCCCGGAGCCCCGCTATCTCGTCCCCGCCCACCCACGCGGTGACCGGCTCGATGCGGACTTCGAGGTCGGGAAAGAAGTGCGGCTGGATCCGATTCCACGCATTGCCCACCGACGCCGTGATGCCCACCCTGCTGATCGACTCCGGCTCGGTCGTGGGTGCTTCGACGAGGAATGCGAGCCGGTCACCTGCCGCCTCGTCGATCTCGATGGCGAGGGCGTCGAGGGGGTCCTCGACGGCGACCGGGTGGTAGGCGGTGACCACGTGGTCGAACTGGAGGTCGGGGGTGCGCCGGTCGGGGAAGTACGCCATCGGCAGCCCACCCAGTTCGCCGATGCCATCGGGCATCGACCGCCACAGGACGGTGAGGCGCCGCTGCGACTCGAGCCACTGCAGTTCGTCGCGGGCCCAACGGGAGAGGAACTTCACACCGTCCTCGGGGAGCGCGAGCACCACGCCCGCTCCGAGTTCGGCGAGGGAGATGGCGGCCGTCGCTGCGGACTCACCCTCTCCCACCACGAAGACGTCGTCGTCCCCGGACGCCCACGAGTCGTCGGACTCGATCGTGCCGTACACGCCGTGGACACGATGCGAGACGCCAGGATCGATCTCCAACGGGGGGTCGGCGCGGGTGATGCCCACGCGTTGGGAGATCACGATCGCCGATGCCTCGAGGGTGAGGTGATCGGTCTCGACGAAGACCCGCTCGTCGTCGACGCGCCCGATGCGCCTCGCATCGGCCTGGTAGTGCACCTCGACCCGGTGGCGCCCGATGAGGTCCTTGCCGATGACGCTCTCGCCTCGCGAGAGGACGGCAACCCGCTCCACCCCGGCCCGCTGGGCCGCCCACGCGAGCGAGAGGCCGGCGGGGTTTCCACCGACGACGACGAGGTCGTAGCGGGAGTTGGGCTGCGTTGGCACTGCAATCGATTGTAGTCGCAGGTTCCCTGGCGCGCCACCGGATGAACCCAAGTAGGCTTCGCGGGTACGATCGCGCCATGGCCACCTCTGTCGCCTTCCGCACGCTCGACGGCCACGAACACCATCGCGGAGTGGCCGACGGCCACTTCGCCGGGGAGCCACCCGCGACCCTCGACCTCCGGCACCTCGTCACCCTGCCCGGCTACACCGATGCACACGGGCACCTCGCCAACGACTCCCTCGACGACTACCTCGGTGCCGCACCCACCTCCTCTCCCCCTGAGCGAGCGTTCGCGCAGGTGCGTTCGGGTGTCTTCCTCTTGCTCGACAAGGGCGGTGCGCATCGCGGCCACCTCGCCGTGCTCGCAGAGGACCCGACCCGCCGACCGGATCTCGAGATGGCCGGGTCGATCATCCACCCGCCCGGCGGGTACTACCCGGGCGTGAGCGACGGCGAGTCCGACGTCGCAGACCTCGTCAGGGTTGCCGCGGAGGAAGCGAGCGCTCCCGCCTCCTGGGTGAAGCTCATCGGTGACTGGCCGCGCCCGGGACTCGGGGCGATCCCCAACTACGACGTCGACGACCTCGCCTCGGTCGTTGAGGTCGCGCACGAGGCGGGATGCCGCGTGGCGATCCACACGGCAGCGCCGGGGACGCCGAGCATCGCAGTGGCGGCTGGCGTCGACTCGATCGAGCACGGTCTGTTCCTCACGGCCGAGGACGTGGGAGCGCTCGGCGCACGAGGAGGTGCGTGGGTGCCGACGCTCGTGGCGATGCGGGCGATCCGCGACTCGCTGGGCGCCGGGAGTTCGGGCCAGGTCCTCTTCGACGAGGGCATCCGGAACGCCGCTTCGCTCCTCGGGCATGCGGTCGAGTCAGGCGTGCATGTCCTCGCCGGCACCGACCTTGCCGTGCCGCATGGCCACGTCGCGGTGGAGGCCATCGCCATGGCCGAGGCGGGCCTCGGCATCGAAGCGGCCCTCGAGGCGCTCACGCGCACCGGCCGGGCATACGCAGGCCTGGGTGACCCCTGGGCCGACGGCGCTCCCGCCGACCTCGTCGCCGTAGCCGGGGATCCACGGGAGGACCCCTCCACCCTGCTCGATCCGGTGGTTGTCATGCGCCACGGACAGCTCATCGTTGATCGACGATGAGTGGACACGAGGTGGGGGTCGGCCCGTGGGAGGGCTCGCTGCCCGACGATCCCCGGTACGACCCCGAACTCCTTGCAGGCGGCGACCGGCGCAACGTCGTCGACCGCTATCGGTATTGGACCCGCGAGGCCATCGTCGCCGACCTCGACACGAAGCGGCATCCGTTCCACGTCGCCATCGAGAACTGGCAGCACGACCTCAACATCGGGACCGTGGTCCGCAACGCGAACGCGTTCCTCGCCGAGGCGGTGCACATCGTCGGGAACCGGCGATGGAACCGGAGAGGCGCAATGGTCACGGACCGGTACCAGCACATCCACCACCGCCCGACGATCGAGGACCTCGTCTCCTGGGCGACTGATGGCGGCCTCCCCGTGATCGGCATCGACCTCCTGCCCGAGTCGATCCCCATCGAACACCACCCCCTCCCCCGCGAGTGCGTCCTCCTCCTCGGCCAGGAAGGACCGGGCCTCAGCGACACCGCGCGCGAGGCGTGCGATGTGGTGCTGTCCATCACTCAGTTCGGATCGACCCGCTCCATCAACGCGGGCGTGGCGAGTGGGATCGCCATGCACGCCTGGGTGCGCCAGCACGCGGTCGGCGGCGGCGCCCCCCTCGCACACGAGGCGATGGGCCAGGAAGTCGTGCTCCGTCCCGCCTGGGAGGATCCGACAGGACTCGACGACGCCCGGGCGTCGGAGTGATCTGTCGCCTCGAGCCGATAGATCACTCCCCGAGGCGACCCACCGCCCAGTCGTAGCAGTAGGGCCAATGCCAATCGGCGTCGTAGGGCGGCGTGCCGTACCAGAGCGGGATGGCCGCAGCGATGTTGGCCTCGGCATCCCACCAATCGGCGCCGGCGAACCCGACGTTCGCCGAACGCGACTCCCATGCCCTGAGGAGGTGTTGGAAGAGCCCGACATATGGTCCGGACGGGTTGTACGCGGCGGCGTTGAAGTTCGACTCGCAGTCGATCACCAGGTAGGCGACGTCCACGTCGACGGGGTCGAAGTACTTCGCAAGGATTGCCCGCAACTCCGA
>CAZRJG010000022.1:0-15749 GCA_964600365.1 uncultured Acidimicrobiia bacterium | reverse complement strand
GGAGGGAGCAGCTTGGGCGCTCAGGGTGCCCTGTGGTGCCGACTCGGTCGACGCGTCGAACTCGCCGCGCTCGAGGGCATCGGCGATCGACGGAGGTGAGCCCGATCCCGTCGGATGAGCGGCGACGGTGGCGATGCCGCCCACGAGCACCGCGAACGCAGCTCCGACGACGAACCCGCGCAACTGGGAAGTCGGCACGGGCGAACGGTACCGGCCTTCCTACCATGCGCCCGTGCCCCGACTCGTGCTCGCCAGCAGCTCACCGCGCCGACGTGCCCTCTTCGAGGCCCTCGGCCTGGCCTTCTCGACCGCCTCGCCGGACGTCGACGAGTCGCTGCTGCCAGGTGAGGATCCCGCCGCATACGTGGAGCGAGTGGCGAGGGACAAGGCCGCCGCCATCCACCGGACGGGCGACGTCACACTCGCTGCGGACACGACTGTCGTGCTCGACGGCTACGCGATCGCCAAGCCCGCGGACACACGTGAGGCCGAGGACATGCTCTCCCGCCTCCAGGGACGCACCCACCGCGTGCTCACCGGTGTGGCGCTCGCCTCGGGTTCCGACGTCCACTCGGTCGTGGAGGAGACTTCGGTCACGATGGGCGAGCTCTCCCCCGAACGCATCGCCTGGTACGTCGGCACCGGTGAGCCGATGGACAAGGCGGGCGCCTACGCCCTGCAGGGGATCGGCGGCACGTTCGTCGAGCGGGTCGACGGCGATCCGTTCAACGTCATCGGACTCCCCCTTGCGGCCACCCGCCGGCTCTTCGAGGAGGCCGGCCTCGACCTCTTCTCCTTCACGGCATGACACTCCACATCGGCGCCCTTCGCCTCCGGACCCCCGTGGTACTGGCACCGATGGCGGGCATCACCAACGCCCCGTTCCGCACCCTGTGCCGTCGCTTCGGCGGCGGCTTGTACGTGTCGGAGATGATCGGGGCCCGGGCCCTCGTCGAAGGCAACGAGAAGACGCGCGACCTCATCCGCTTCGCACCCGACGAGCACCCTCGGTCGATCCAGCTCTACGGCACCAATCCGGTCGCCATCGAGGGGGCGACCCGCTTCCTCGCAGAGGAGCACGGCGTGGACCACATCGACTTGAACTTCGGATGCCCCGTCCCGAAGATCACCCGCCACGGAGGCGGTGCGGCGCTTCCTTGGAAGCGCCGCCTGTTCGGCTCCATCGTGAGCGCAGCAGTCCAAGGAGCCGGTGACGTCCCCATCACGGTGAAGCTGCGCATGGGCCTCGACGACGAGCATCTCACCTACCTCGAGTCGGGCCGGATCGCCGTGGACGCAGGCGCAGCGGCGGTCGCCCTCCACGCACGCACCGCCCAGCAGCTCTACTCGGGGCACGCCCGGTGGGACGCCATCAGCCGCCTCAAGGAGTCGATCGACGGGGTGCCCGTACTCGGTAACGGCGACATCTGGGTGGCGGACGACGCCGTACGGATGATGGACGAGACCGGATGTGACGGGGTCGTCATTGGCCGCGGCTGCCTCGGTCGCCCATGGTTCTTCGCCGAGCTCGAGGCTGCCCTCGCCGGGGAACCCCTCCCCCCTCCCCCGAACCTCGGGGAGGTGTGCGATGTACTGCGCGAGCATGCGGGACTCCTCGTCAACTGGTTCGGGCCCCATCTCGGGATCCGCCACTTCAGGAAGCACCCGAATTGGTACCTCAAGGGTTTCCCCGTGGGCAGCGACGTGCGGCGCCGACTCAACCAGGTGAACGATCTCGACGAAGTCGACGAACTTCTCGCGGGCCTCGACCGCTCGCTCCCCTTCCCCGATGCGGCCCGGGAAGCCAAGCGGGGCCACACACACGGCCCTCGGCCCGTGAAGCTCCCCCAGGGCTACCTCGACGATCGCGACGAGATGCCAGACCTCGACGATGCGGCCGAGCTGGCCGTCTCGGGCGGCTGAACAGCCCTCTTCATTGATCGTCTGTCCCCCCGTGGAACGGGGGGAAGGGTCCCGCTTGCGGGTAGGGGGGCGCCGCTCGGATCAGCGTGTCGGAGGGCGCCTCTCGTGGAGACAGGCCCCCCTACCCCCGCCTCCGACGGCGGTACCTTCCCCCCGCAAGCGGGGGGACTGAAAGAGGGGCGTCGCCTAGAACAGCATTCGCACAGCAGCGATGCTCGCCGCAGCGAAGAGCACCCAGCGGATCCACCCGGCGCCCTTCTCCACCGCGACATGGGCGGCGACCCAGGCGCCGGTCATGTTGCCGGCGGCGAGCACGAAGCCGGCAAGGAAATTGACCTGGCCCGCCCAGATGAAGGTGCCGAGCGCAAACGCCGTGTACACGGCGATGAGGGTGAGCTTGGCGGCGTTCCCAGTGACGAGGTCCATTCCCCCGTAGATCACGAGGGCAGCGATGAAGAGGAAGCCGACGCCTGCCTGGACGAAGCCGCCGTACAGGCCGAGGGCGAGGAACACGATGAAGCGCAGGGGACCGCGCAGTCGGTTCACGCCGTCGCCCTGCCAGCGTGAGGGCTTGAACACGACCGAAAGGGCGACGAGCAGCACGACGATCCCGAAGACCCGCTCCATCACCTCGGGTTCGACGAGCGTCGCCAACCACGCTCCCACGAGCGCACCGATCAACGTAGGGAGGATGAGCGGGCGGAGGTCCTTCCACGGGACCTTCCCCGACCGCTGGAACCGGGTGACTCCCGAGACGTTCTGGAGCAGGATGGCGATGCGATTGGTGCCGTTGGCGAGCACCGCATCACCGAGGAGTTCGACGAGCACCGGGAGGGTGATGGCCGAACCACCGCCAGCCACGGCGTTGATGAATCCGGCCGCAAAGCCACCGACGACGAGGAGAATCGCTGTGAGGAGATCGAGGTCGATGTTCATGGAGCCGACACCGTACATCGGGTGACAGGATCGACCGTAACCAGCCCGTCGCTACCCTCGCCGCATGACCGTACCCACCCCTGCCGGGAGCGGAGCCTCCGAGGCGCGGCGGGCACGGAATGCCCCTCCGCTCATCGGGCTCCTCGGCCTCCTCGGCATCGTCCTCGTGGTGGTCGTGGGGAGCTTCTTGGGCAACGCGGAGTCACGGATCGCCGACCCGCTCGCCGACCTCGACACCGCGTCCTCGGGTGGGCGCCTCGAACCCGCGGAACTCGAGGGGGCGCCCGACGAAGTCGACGACTTCACCGGGGCACTCCTTGCCGACATCGATGCAGCGTGGACTCGGATGTTCGCCGACTCCGGCCACGACTACCACGAGACCACGCGGGTCATCTTCCGGGAGTTCACCGACTCGGCGTGCGGCGGCGCCGACGAGGACATGGGTGCCCACTACTGCGTGGAGGACGAGACGCTCTACCTCGACGAGGCGTTCTTCGATCGGGTCTTCGAAGAACGAGAGGAGGGTGCGGAGGGAGCCTTCGCCGAGGCGTGGGTCCTCGCCCATCTCGTCGGCCACCACATCCAACACCAACTCGGCATCACCGAACGGGTCCGCGAGCTCGACGAGAACGGCACATCTGGGCTCTTCGAACTCGTCGAACTCCAGGCCGACTGCCTCGCAGGGGTCTGGGCATTCACGCTCGCGCAGCGAGGAACGCTCGTCGGCGAGGAGGACCTGAGGGCCTCCACCACCCTCCTCGCAGGAGTCGGTTCCCAGCGGGCGAGCGCCGTCACGCCGGGGAACCTACGAGCTGAGACATGGGGGCACGCCACGCCCGACGACCGCGTGGCCTGGTTCGTCCGTGGATACCAGACGGGCGATCCCGCCCAGTGCGACCCGTTCGAGGACGAATGAGTCAGAGGGCGAGCACGCCCTGGATCGCCTCCATCCGCTCCCTACGCCACCCGACCACGCCAGAACTGCCATCCATCATGGCCTGCGTCTCGGCGAGGATCTGCTCGAGCGGGAACGTCCTGAGCTGGGGGTCAGATGTCGGCTCACCTCCATCGATCGTCGCCTGCCAGACAACGCCGATGCCTGACTTGCCCTCGCTGACGGCCTCCACGGCGACGAGGCCCATGCGGCCGGCGATCATCCGGTCGAAGCTCGAAGGAGCGCCACCCCGCTGCACGTGGCCGAGCACGGTCGCGCGCACGTCGATCTCGGTGCCCTCCAGGGCCTCCTCGATCCGCTGGGCGGTGAGCGACGACGGGATGTCGAGCCCCTCTGCCTGGATGATGAGCACGCGGGACTTGTCCCGGTCGGCTGCGAATGCCGCCCGGATCACCTCAGTCGCGGCCTCCACCACCTCTTCGGCACTCCGGCCATGTGAGGGGAGGAGCACGGCATCCGCCGCGGTCGCCACGGCTGCGGTCGTCGCGAGGTAGCCCGAGTGGCGGCCCATCACCTCCACGATGAAGGCGCGCTTCAGCGCCGCCGCGGTATCGGAGATGCGGTCGCATGCCTCGACAATCGTGTTGAGCGCAGTGTCCACACCGATCGCAGACGCCGTGCACCCCACGTCGTTGTCGATCGTGGCGGGGATGCCCACGGTCGGGAACCCGGTCTCCTCCGAGAAGAAGCGAGCTCCTGTGAGCGAACCATTCCCCCCGATCACGATGAGGCCACCGGCACCGAATCCCCGGAGCGTCTCGGCGGCCTCGGCGCGGCCCTCCGGCGTCATGAATCGCTTGGAGCGCGCCGAACCGAGGAACGTCCCCCCGGTGTTGCCATGGTCCTGGACCGCCCGTGTCGGGACGAGACCCTTGCGGGTCGGGCGGGTGAGCTGCACGAGGCGGCCATCGATGAGTCCCTCGTACCCGCCCTCCACACCGAGCACACGCATGCCCCGGGCGGCACACACCTTCACCACCGCGCGGATGGCGGCGTTCATGCCGGGGGCGTCCCCTCCTGAGGTGAGAACGGCGATCGTGTCCATGGGAAGGGGGAACCCTAGGTCTGCCCGGCGGCTCTCCGGGGCGAATCGACCCGGCGCCACACGAGGGCGACGGCCGTCGTGGCGATGAGGAGTGCACCCGCCGTGAACGGCCAGATGAACCGAAGGCCGAGCGACGATGCGACCGCGCCGAACACGAGCGGGGAAAGGCCCGCTCCGAGGAAGATGCCGGCTTGGGTGAACGACGACGACCGCGCCGCCGTGCCCGCATTTGCATCGACCACCGTGAAGGTGAGCAGCCCGGGCCATCCCCAGCCCGTCGCGTAGGCAAGGACCATGAGGACGCCGAACCATGGGGGGAGCGCGAATGCCATCGCGAGGAAGACGAGGACGCCCGTCCCCGCCAGGAGCACGATCCCCGAGAACCCATTGCTCGACCACCGGTCGGTGAGCCACCCTGCGAAGAACCGCATCCCGATCGACGCGGCCGATCCCACCGACTGCAGCCATCCCGCGGCGTCGGCACCCATGCCCACGTCGATCGCGGCCGAGACGCCGAAGGCGCCGAATGCCGCAGCCGACCACGTGGCGAAGGACGACCCCACTGCGAGCAACGCCAGGTGGGAGGGCTCGAGGCGGCGAGGCGCGGGCCTGGCCGAGGGTGCGTGTGCAGGGGGTTCGGGAATGGACCTCGGCACCAGGCCGGCAACGGCGAAGGCACCAACGCCTGCCACGACGAATGCCGTCCGCCATCCGAACGAGAGCACCACAGTGGGCACCGCGAGTCCGGCGAGCAGCGTCGAGAAGGGGATCCCTGCATGCTTCAGGCCGACGATGGTGGCCCGCCGCCCGGGCGGGACCCAGTCGGCGATCGCTTGGTTCGCCGCCGGATTGGCGAGGCCGTAGGCGATCGCAGAGACCACCATCAAGCCGACGAGTGCAGGGGCCGAGGTCGCGAAGGCGGCGATGAGCAACGTCATGGCACCCGAGACCACGGCGTTGACGCGGATCGCCGTCCGCCACCCCACGCGCTGCACCCACGCCCCGAGCGCGACCGACGATGCGGAGGCAGCGAGGAAGAAGAGCGCCGTGGCCACGCCGAGTCCTGCGGTGGAGATCCCGAACTCAGGGCCGATCGCGAAGAAGGCGGCGCCTACGAGGAAGACCGACTGAGTGGCCGCCGTCACCACGAGGATGGCGAGGAGCAGAACCCGGGTGAGCGACACCGGTCGAGGTTAGGTCCCGCCGCGTAGCCTTCGAAGGGAAAGGAGGCGATCGTGGAACACGATGTCACGATTGCGGTCCACCTCGCGGAGGACGACATCGACACGGTGGCGACCCTGTCGCTCACCTTGCGCGGTGATCACTTCGAGGCGGTCGGGAAGGCCAGGAGGAACCCGATCGATCCGCCACTCCCCACCATCGGTGAGGAACTGGCGGTCGCCCGGGCCCTGGCGAAGATGCAGGACGCGATGATGGAGGCCGCACGGGACCGCATCGAGCGGTTCACCGCGCACGTCTGATCGTCGCCTAGAACTGCACGGCGGCGGCCGCCCAGTGGAAGCCGGCGCCGAAGGCGGTGAGCACGACGAGGTCACCGCCACGGATGCGGTCGCGCTCCACGGCCTCCCAGAGCGCCAGCGGAACCGACGCAGATCCCGTGTTGCCGAAGCGATCGACGTTCACATGCACGCGATCGGCGTCGAACCCCAATCGGCTCCCCACTGCATCGATGATCCGCTTGTTCGCCTGATGCGGGATGACGAGGGCGACGTCCTCGAGCGTACGTCCCACGCGTGCGACGACGTCTTCGACCGCAGCGCTCATCCGGTGCACGGCCTCCTTGAAGACTCGGCGCCCATCCATGATGAGATGCTGGTGCTCCCCCGCCTGGGCCGCTTCGAGGGAGAACGGGTGGCGGGAACCACCCGTGAGGAGGGTGAGGATCTCGGCCTTCGCCCCGTCGGTACCGGCGACCACGTCGAGCACCTCCGCCCGGCCACCGGCTCTTCCCATCACCACCGCCCCGGCCGCATCTCCGAAGAGCACGGCCGTGCTGCGGTCCTCCTGCGAGACGAGTCGGGAGATGAGTTCCACACCGACCACGAGGATCCGCTCAGCGCCGAGCAGGAGACGCGCCCTCGCAACGTCGACCGCCTGCACGAAGCCTGCACATCCGCTCCCTCCGAGGTCGAATGCAGGGATCTCCCGGGCACCGAGTTCGTGCTGGAGGAAGGAGGCCGTGTCGGGCGTGTACACCTCCGGGGTGTCCGTCGCCACGATGATCTCATCGAGATCCCCTGGCCCGAGCCCGGCATCATCGAGGGCGACCCGCGACGCACTGGCCGCCATCGTGAGCGTGGTCTCGTCGGGCCCGGCGATCCGACGCTCCTTGATGCCGGTGCGCGTGGTGATCCACTCGTCGCTGGTATCGACGAGATCGGCCCAGTCGTCGTTCGTCATGATCCGGTCCGGCACGTAGCCGCCGAATCCAAGGATGTGTGCCGCGACGCCTCCTCTGTGAGCAGTCGGTAGCGTACCCCCGGCGAGGGTCGAGCACCGTCAGGGCGTGATCACCGTCCTGGTGGGGCCGCTGAACGCCTCCATTCGGTCCATCACATCGTTCACGATGACGGCATCGAGGGGGATGGAGAGCCCGACGATCCGATCGAGGGAGAGCGATCCTTCCAGGTAGAACCCGAGCAGCTCCGCAATCTCGGACAGCAGGTGGTCGCTCACGCCGATGAGTTCGGCCTCCCGACCGACGAGTTCCGCGTACGGGGCAACCTCGATGGTGTCCGGCGACAACCCCACGATCGCCGCCCTACCCCTGGGTCCCAGCACATCGAGCACCTGCTTCATCGTGGTGCCAGAGCCTACGAGCTCGAGTGCGACATCCACGCCACCACTCGTGATCTCGATGAGTTCCCCGACCGGGTCGCCGGTTGCGTCGATGGGCGTGGCACCCAGGTCGAGGGCGAGCGCACGGCGCTCCTGGCTGAGGTCCACTGCGAAGACCTCATTGGCGCCCAGCGCCCATGCGAGTTGGATCGCAGAGGTGCCGAGACCACCCGCCCCCCAGATCGCCACGCGGTCGCCGGGACCGACTCGCGCCTGCCGGAGGGCATGGAGTGCCGTGGCCGAGGAGCACATCATCACCGCGGCGTGCTCCATAGGTACCTCGTCGGGAAGGGAGATGGCGTTCGCCGACGGGATCGTGATGAACTCGGCGTACCCGCCGGACCGGGAGTTCCCCAGCATCCGTCCCTCCGGGCAGAACTGCTCGTATCCGGCCACGCACCAGCGGCAGGACCCACAGAACGTCTGGTAGTGGAGGCAGACCCGCTCGCCCACCCGGTCGCCGTCGACGGCGTCGCCCGCGGCGACGATCGTCCCGGCGACCTCGTGCCCGAGCGTGACCGGGAACTCCTTGGGCCCGAGAGGACCGGATCGGTAGTGCACATCGGAGTGGCAGATCCCGGCCGCCTCGACCCGCACGATCACATCGGTCGACTCGGGAGGGTCCACATCGACGTCCCGCTCCTCGAGGGGGCGTCCCTCGGAAACGAGTTGCAGCGCCTTCATGGTTCCGAGGCTAGATCCTCCGAGCCCCCTTGAACGGGGCGCTCGGTGGATCCCCTCGATGGGGGAATCCCGCCACGCACTCCCGTACTCTCAGGGCATGCCCCATGAGGTCCTCGGCACCTGCAGCCTCGACTGCCCGGACGCGTGCGCGTGGATCATCACGGTGGACGACGGTGTCACGACGAAGCTCCGCGGCAATCCCGACCACCCATTCACCCGTGGCGGCCTGTGCACGAAGGTCAACCCGTACCTCACCTGGTCGGCGGGGGGCCACCGCATCCTCCACCCGCTCCGCCGGGTCGGGCCGAAGGGCGAAGGCCGGTTCGAACAGATCTCGTGGGGGGAGGCGCTCTCCGCCATCGCCGATCGGCTTCATCGAGTGATCGAGGAGGACGGCGCAGAGGCCATCTGGCCCTTCGCAGGGACGGGCACCGTTGGCCACCTCCAGGGGGAGCACGCCGGGGCACGCCTCTTCAACGTGCTTGGCGCGTCCGACCACCTGCTCAACATCTGCTCACTGGCCGGTCGACTCGGCATGGAGTACACGATGGGCTCGCCGTTCGGGATGGTGCCCACCGACCTCGCGCACTCGTCACTGGTGGTCCTGTGGGGGACGAACACGCTCACCTCCAACCAGCACCTCTGGCCCTTCGTCCAACACGCCCGGGACCGGGGTGCCGAGGTGGTGGTGATCGACCCCTTCCGCACCCGCACCGCTGCCCGAGCCGATCTCCACATCGCTCCCCTCCCCGGCACCGACGGAGCGCTCGCACTCGGGGTGGTCGCCGAGCTCGTCCGCCTCGGCGCCATCGACGAAGCCTTCCTCGAGGACCACACGACCGGGTGGGAGCGGTTCCGACGGTACGGCCTCGAGGGCTGGAACGCCCCCCGTGCCGCTCGGGTCTGCGGCCTCGACATCGGCGAGGTCCAGGGGCTCGCTGAGCGGATCGCCGCCGCTCGCCCCACGGGCATCAGGACGAGCATGGGGGTCCAACGCCACGCTGGGGGCGGCCAGGCAACACGGCTCCTCTCGCTGATCCCGGCCGTCACCGGCGACTTCGCCCGACTCGGGGGCGGCATCACCTACTCGACGGGATCGCTCTACGGGCTCGACATCGCAGCGAGGCGTCGCGACGACCTGCGCCCCCATCCCGTGCGCACCCTCGCCATGACCCGCCTCGGCGACGCACTCCTCGACGACCTCGACCCACCGGTGCGGGCACTCTTCATCTGGGCGGCGAACCCTGCGGTGTCCAACCCCCAGACTGCAAAGGTCCGTGCGGGCCTCTCGCGCGACGACCTCTTCACCGTGGTGGTGGAGCACGTACGCACCGAGACGACTCGGTTCGCCGACCTCGTCCTCCCGGGGACGACCCAGATCGAGCACCGGGAGCTCCAGGACTCCTACGGCCACACGTTCCTCCACTGGAACGAGCCCGCGGTCCGACCACGGGGAGAAGCGAAGTCCCACACCGACCTGTTCCGCGACCTGGCCCGGGCCATGGGCATCGACGAACCGGCGGTCCTCGCCCCGGACGAGGAACTCGCCAACGACCTCCTCGGCTCCGGATCGCCCGCCCTCGAGGGCATCGACCTCGACCGGCTCCGCCAGGACGGGTGGGCGCCACTCGCCCTCGCGCCCGGCCCCGTCACCGAGACCGTCGGGTTCACGACCCCGAGCCGGAGGTTCGAGTTCACCTCCACCCGGGCCGAGGAGGACGGCCACGGACTCCTCCCCCACTGGATCCCGCCCGTCGAGGCACTCGACGGAGACGGGGTCGCCCTCGTCTCCCCCGCCCACCACCACCTCGTCAACACCACGTTCGCCGGCGCGCCCACCCACGCCAGGGCGGGCGAACCCATCCTCACGATCCACCCCGAGGATGCCCACGGATTCGACGACGGCGACATCGTCCGGGTGTCGAACGCGCGCGGCTCCTTCGGGGCCACCGCCCGGGTCTCCACGGATGCCCGCCCCGGTGTCGCACACGTCACGAAGGGCAACAGCTCGGTCAACGAGACGGTCGAGGAACGCGATGCCGACATGGGCCACGGCGCGGTGTACCACGACAACCGCGTGGTCGTGGAGAAGGCCTGAGCAGGTCCCCCCGTTCGGTCACCTGCACCTGCCTGGCACGAACGCAGATCCCCCCGGAGGGGAACCCGGAGGGGGTTGCGAAAGGATCAGACTCGGAACGCCGGGCCGTGGCCGGGAATCACGATGTCCGCGACTTCGAGGACCCGTGCCCGATTGGCGACGAGCGCGTCGGGCTGGGAGGCGTAGGGATCGACCTCGGGGGTGCGGTCCTCCCGCCACCAGAGGTGCGTCATGGCGTGGACGCCACCGTCGGCGTCCACCATGAGCGAGAGGTCCTCGTCGGTGTGCCCCGGGGTGAGCCAGATCTGCGACGAGGGACCGAGCATCCAACCGTCACCGTCGTGGCCGCGCCACTGGTCGTCCTTGTACCGAGCCCAGAAGTCGATCACCCAGGCGTTCGGGAAGAGGGCGATGTTCATCGTGTGGTCCGGGTGATGGTGCGAGAGGACGACGTGGGTGATCGAGTCGGGCGTGACCCCGAGGTTGGCGAGGGGGTCGAGGATCAGCCCGCGGCTGGCGACCATGCCGGGGTCCATCACGATGCGGATGTCGCCGTCGTCGACGTAGGTGATCGAACTCCCCACCGACGGGCTCCGGGCGTACCCCGCGTGGAGGACGTGAACGGAGGTGCTCATGGGAGGAGGTGGTCCGCGATGGCGTCAGCAAGGCTTCGGATCTCGTCCCAATCTCGGTAGTCGCCCACCTCGACCTTCAGCGCGCGCACCAGTGCGCGCTCGGCGAAGCCGAGGAGGTCCGTTTCGATTCGCCCGGCGACCACCCAGTGTTCGATCGGCTCCACGGCCTCGAGGAGGTCGTCGACATGCACGAGTTCCTCGATCGGAGGTGGGTCCTCCCCGACGGGACCGCTCGACACGAGCCACGCCGGCATGCCGCGCAGGGCATCGTGGTGTGCGCGCACGAACTGGATGGCCGAGCCGAGCCAGCGTCCGGCGTACACGCCACTCAGGACCACCGCTGCCTCGATCCCGTCGAGGTTGGCGTCGGTAGCGTCGGTACACACCACGTCGATACCTCGAGCGCCGAGGCGCTCCCCGATGAACGTGGCGATCTCCTCCGTGCTGCCGTGCTTCGACGCGTAGGCGACCAGGACGGCCATCTTCACCTCCTCTTCTCGAACCTACAGGTCACGAGATGGGAGGAGCCGATCCGGGTCGAGATTCCCCCCCGACAGGACCACCCCGACCCTCCTCCCGACGAACGCGTCCGGGTCGTCGAGAAGCGCCGCGATACCCACGGCACCACTCGGCTCGATCGACACGCCGAGCGCATCCATGGCGAACCTCGTCGCGTCTGAGATCTGTTGCTCCGTCACCGTCCGCACCTCCGATACGAGCCCACGATTGATCGCCAGCGTCCGCTTGCCGGGGGCGACCACAGCGAGGCCGTCGGCGATGGTGCGGGGCGGGTCCACGAAGACCCTTCGGCCCGCCTCGAAGGATCTCCGGGTGTCGTCGGCCAGGGACGGCTCCACGCCGACCATTCGGCAGTCCGGGTCGAGGTGGTGCATCGCCGAGGCGCACCCGGCCATGAGTCCACCCCCGCTCATGGGGACGACGAGCACGTCGAGCCTTCCCACTTGGCGGTGCATCTCCAGCGCCGTCGTGCCCTGTCCGGCCATCACGAAGGGATCCTCGAACGGGTGCACGAACGTGGCGCCGGTCTCGGAGACCTGCTCCCGGGCCGCTGCCTCGCGATCACGGGTACCCGGTGGGTAGGGCCTGATCTCGGCGCCTGCCTCCTCGATGAGCCTCCGCTTCGCCGTCGGGGCGTCAGCAGGGATGTGCACCGTGACGAGGATGCCCAGCAGCCGACCAGCGAGCGCCACCGCCGCACCGTGGTTCCCCGACGAGACGGCGACCACCCCCCGATGTCGATCTTCCTCGGGGATGAGGGAGAGCCGGTTGTAGGCGCCACGGAACTTGAAGGCGCCGGCGCGTTGGAGGCACTCCGCCTTGCAGAGGACCTCTGCACCCACCACGTCGTCGATGCGATCGGAGCGGAGGACCGGGGTCACGACCGCCTCCGGCTCGATCCGGAGGAGGGCGGCTTCGATGTCCTCAAGTGGGATCGGATCTGCCATCACCGAACCGTACCCCCCACGGAGCCCCAGCGGCGGGGGGAGAATGGGCCCCATGGAGAAGGTCGTGATGGTGATCTGCGATGGGCTCGGGTACGGCCCGGCCCGGGACTGGCTCGGGTACCCGGAGGCTCTCGTCGCGGCAGGCGAGGCGACGGTGTGGCACGGACGGGCCCAGATCCCGAGCAACTCACGTCCCAACTACGAGTCACTCCTCACCGGGCTCCCACCGGTCGCCCACGGAATCGTCGCCAATGAACTGCACGGCGTTGGCTCGTCATCGCCCCACGTGTTCGGCCTCGCATCGGCAGCAGGTCGGACGACGGCCGCGGTTGCCTACCACTGGATCTCCGAGCTCTACAACACGGGGCGTGCGTTCGACCCGATGGTCGACGTCGCATGCGACGACCCGTCGCTGCCCATCGCACACGGTCGCTTCTACTTCACCGACGACCACCCCGACGAGCACGTCTTCGCCACGGCAGCGAACCTCACCTCCGTCCACGAGCCTGACTTCCTGCTCGTACACCCCATGGGCGTGGACCACGCCGGGCACGAGCACGGGGCGCGCTCCGACGAGTATCGACTCCAGGTGAAGAAACAGGACGTGCTGCTCTCACTCACGATCCCAATGTGGCGCGCGCTCGGCTACACCATCGTCGTGACCGCCGACCACGGGCACGACACGAACCGCCAACACGGCGGGACGACCGATGACGAGCGGGACGTCCCCATCTACCTCGTGGACGGGCGGGGCGGGGGTGCGGCCCGTGCGCCCGTCTCCACCCTGTCCATCGCTCCCACCCTCCTCGGCCTCCTCGGCCTCGATCCCCCGGGAGTGATGCGCGAGCAACCACTCCGTCCCTGACCGGGCCACCACGGAGGAGGCGCAACAGCCCGTCCCGCCCCGCTACAGCACAACCCGGCAAGTACAGTCGCTGTATGAAGGGCCGAAGCCGCACCCGTGACCATCTCGTGGTCGTGCTCGCGTTCGCCGTGTACGTGGTGTGCGCTCCCAGCCTCCTCTTCCTCGGCGAGTCCCGGTTCACCATGATCTCCCTTCTCCCGGTGATCATCGCCGGTCTGGTGCTCGGCCAGGTGGGTGGATTCGTCGCCGGCGTCCTGGCCCTCCCCTTGAACCTCGTGCTCGTCGGGTGGCTGAGGGGCGACCCGTTGCTCCTGTTCGCCACCTTCGGGGGCACGCTCGGATCTGCACTCTCGATCCTCGTGGGTGGGCTGGTCGGCCGCGTCGCGGGTATGCGGAACTCGGCGACCAGCGCCCAGCGCACCGCCGAGATGGAGGCCGACCGGGCATTCGCGTTCGCCCCGGTTGGGATGCTCGTGCTCTCCCACGAGGGGACGATCGACCGTACGAACGAGGCATTCAGGGCATTCCACGGCGCACCCGAGGATGACCTGGTGGGCCGCCGATGGCTCGACTTCGTGGCCGAACACGATCGGATGCGTATCGAGTCGGCCATCAGAACCCTGGCCTCGGGGGAGGCCGACCAGGTCGAACGAACCGTGACCTGGACCCCCACCTGGGGATCACCCCGACTTGCGCTCATCACGCTCTCGCTGCTCGACCCGGACGCTGCGCGGTCATCCAAGTTGCTCGCCCACCTGACCGATCTCAGCGAGTTGCACAAGCTCAATCTGACTCTGCGAGAGACCATCGAGAGCAAGAACCAGTTCCTCAGCGCGATCGCCCACGAGATCCGAACGCCACTCACCATGGTCGTCGGATTTGTCGAGGAGCTGTCGGGCCGGCTCGATCAACTGGGCCGTGACGAGCTCATCGAGTTCGTCACGACCACGAAGCTCGCGGCCTGGGACATCAGCGACACCGTCGAGGACCTCCTTGCGGTCTCTCGCCTAGAGAGCGACCTGATCTCGATCAACGAGGAGGTGATCGACCTCATGGAACTGGCAGCGGAGGTGGCCGCCTATCGCAGGGCACACAACGCCGACGCACGCCCTGCCCTCATCCCGTCGGCGGAGCGTCTCCTTGTCAGGTGCGATCCCGTTCGGGTGCGGCAGATCCTCCGCAACCTCCTGCACAATGCCGAGATCCACGGCGGCCCCCACGTGGAGGTCGAGGGGTCGGCCTCCGGCGGCTTCGCCTCGATCACGGTCTCCGACGACGGCGGCGAACCAGACCCGGACCTGGTCGACCATCTCTTCGACCGCAGGGATCCCGGGCCCTCGGGCAGGGGCCCCAACCGGTCCCTCGGCATGGGCCTGCACCTCTCACAGGCACTCGCCCACCGGATGGGTGGAGACATCAGCTACGAGCGCGAGTCGGACCGCACCACGTTCACCCTCACCCTCCCGAGGGCCGTTCCAGACGCTCCGCACTCCCTGTCCAGCCCCGACACACGCGACGCGGGTCGGTAGCGGTCCCGGGGCCACGCGGCGCACACCGTCACCCCGGAGGGGGTCACACCGGAGTCAGCGTCCCGTTGCCGAGGTCGTACACGAACCCGGTCACCATCGCCCCCAGGGCGCGAGCGCCGAGTGCCTCGACGTCAGCCCGCACCGTGCGGTGGGGGTCGTCGACGGCGATGGCGGCGAGGGGCGCCACGGCCACCCTCGCCCTCTCCCCGACCGCTTCGGCCACGGCAGGATCCAGGAACCGGCTCGTCGCGCACTCGGTGTGGTGCACGACCACGACCTCGGTGAGTGGCCGACCCGACTCGGCCATGAGTGCGAGGACCGCCGCCACCTGGTCGGCCACCGCATCGGTCACCCGACCGCCGAGCACCCGCAGCACGAACGCCTCGCCGGGCCGGAGGGCGGCAAAGTGTGCCGGGTCCACCCGGAAGTCGAGGCAGGTGACCACGACCGCTCGGAGCGTCGGCGTGTCGGGGACGGTGGTTCGATGGAAGGATGCGGCGTAGGCGTCGTTCCTGCGGCGGAGCTCATCGGAGGCGGACATGGCGGCGACGCTACACGAGGTCCGGGACCCACCTACGCACGCGGCCGAGATCGGCATGCCGGGCACGGCGGACGTCGACGGCCGGCTCGATGGGCGAACGACGGCCATGCCTGCACTCGACCGTGCGACGGAGCCCCTCCGGGATCAACACCGCGTTCGGAAGCCACCCGCCCCTGGACGTGGTCCTTCCTTACCGAGCCGTTCGCTTCCTCA